>NZ_CP045393.1:1936206-2258908 GCF_009363655.1 Roseovarius sp. THAF27 | reverse complement strand
CCCGCCGGATTGCCACCCGCCGAGGTCACACCACCATAGGTCGCACAGGTGCCCACCGCCACCACATGGGCGGCGCGCGGTGCCAGGCTCTCGACCCAGTCCAACATGGAACGTCCCGTGCCGGACAGCATCTGGAACCGTCCCGTACCCTTGGGGCCGGTCAGGATCGACCCTTCGACACACAGGATGTCCAGCGGCACACGCCCGGTCTCTGCATCGTCCAGGATGCGCCGCACCTCCCCGCCGGTTTCCTGAGACAGGGCAGGGTGCCAGAGGAACCGAAGCCCGGCATTGTCCAAAAGCTCGAACACGCCCGGAGATTCGGCGTTCAGAAGGGACATCGTGCACCCGCCGCAGCCAGCCGATTGCAGCCAGAGAATGTTCATTCAGGGTCTCCTGCGGGCAGGCTCAGCTCGAAACAGCTGCCATTCGGTCCGGTGGCGGCAAGCGTGAGCGTTCCGCCGTTCTCCTGCGCGATCTTTTGCGAGATCGACAGGCCCAGTCCGGTGCCCTTGCCGACGGGTTTCGTGGTGAAGAACGGGTCGAAAATGGCCGGGGCATCGCTTTCGGAAATGCCGGGCCCGTTGTCCCTGACCTGGAGGACCGTCTTGCCGTCGCGCGCCTGTGCATGCAGCGTAACCAGCGGGTCGGCAGTGTCTGCCAGCGCGTCGATGGCGTTCTGCACCAGGTTCATCACGACCTGCTGCGCGTGGCCGGGATTGCCCATGGCGAAGGCCTGCGCCGCGCCATCCATGGCGATCCGAACCGGGGTCTTGGTGCCGCGCACCACCCAGTCGGCTGCGGTCCGTGCGGTCTGGACCATGTCGAACCGCACCTTTTCGCCGGTTCCGTCGGCGCTCAACCGGCGCAGATCCTCGACGATGTCGCGCACCCGTTCGGCCCCCTCCTTCGCGCCGTCAATGGCGCCCCGAAGGTTCTTTACCGTCCGGTCCAGTTTCAGCTCATCCCGCAAAGCCCCCAGTTCAGGACGGCTCGCCCCGGACTGCACCGCGTCGAAATAGGTCTCGAACCGTCGGGTGTATTTCTCCAGGGCGTGGGTGTTGGCGTAGACAAAGCTGATCGGGTTGTTCAACTCATGCGCCACCCCCGCCACCAGCCGCCCCAGCGAGGCCAGCTTTTCGTGCTGCACCAGCTGCGCCTGGGCGTTCTGCAAGGCGGTGTGGCTGGCCTCCAGCTCGCGGTAGGCGTTGCGCAACTCGCCCAAGGGGCGCCCCACCAGAACGACGCCCTGGCTCCGGCCGCGCGGGTCCAGCCGGGGGCTGACGCTGACGTCCAGGGGAGTCGGGCCATCGGGGGTGAGGAAACTCACCTCGATGACGCGGGGGCGGCGGTCGCGCATGACCTCGGCAATCGCGTCCGACAGCGCCTTGCCCGCGCCGGCTTCCAGCAGATCGGACAGCGGTGTGCCGATCATCGACGCCGTGTCGATGCCGAGGATGTCGGACAATGCGCCCCCGGTGCGTTCGATATTGTGCGCCCGGTCTATGACGATCAGCATTTCCGAGATCGACGACAGCACGGACGCCATGAACTGGCGCATCTCGTCCAGTTCCCGGTTTTGAGCCTCCAGCCGTTCCTGATAATCCACCAGTTCCGAATACGTCCGGTCGATGGCGGTGACCACGTCACGCCATGTCTCGTCGTCCAGCGCCTGCAAGGGCTCATTCGGCGTCTGCGTGTTCATCCGTCCTCCGTAGGGACTACAGTAATGCCAGCTGTCCGCGTCCTGCAACAGGCGCCTTCCGAGTGGGGGCTTTGCCGCCTCCATTCTCGAGCACCGACGCAGAAGGTGCGAGGCCCGCGCATGACCTGCCTGCGACGCCGTTTCAGCGCGGCGGACATGGCTTGTGCCGGGGCACAGCTTGGACCTGCCCGACGTGCTGACTGCGGCCCTGTCGTCGCCCGCAGAGAGCGACCTAGACGTGCTGGCAGGCGAGGGATTGGCCGATATCGACCTGAAAGCCGTGGCCTGCCTCTGCGGGCCCCTGTGGGTACTGCCCGCCGATCTTCGACCGACCGTCGCTGACCTGTGCAAACTCGCGTGACGGCAAGAGATTGCGATGGCGCGGAATAGCCTGCGGCCTGTTTCCCTTCGCATAGGCGCGACATGGACCGCGCCGGGGCTGCGTCTCATAGAGGCGCAGTCTTTTTACATAGCTCCGCCAAGCTTTTGGTCCTACTCTGCACATAGACCACTAACGCGTACAGAGTTGATGCTGCAATGAATTCGGCCACCGCCATTTCGCCCGAAATACTAGCGATGCTTCGAGTAGCTGTGGCTGTCGCACAACTTATCGTGGCGGGAATCGTAGGGTTTGCCGCCATTCAATTTTACAGGTGGCAAAGGTCGTCCAAGGATAAGGAAAGTTTCGTAAATTCGGTCGCAAGGTATCATGCAATCAATAAACTGGTTATAGACAACCCTGACATTCAAGATATTGAGCGCCATAACCATTTCGTATCATCCGAACTAAGCCGCGAAGACGTTATTAAGATGTTCTACTATTTTGAGAACTTGAACGGCATGGGTTCAATTCTAACGCTCAAGGGCGGCAAGCTTGTTATCCCGGAGTCCGACAAAGGCACATATCACGTGTCCGTTGTGAGAAACATTGGCCGCGCCATGTACAAGGATCGTGAATTCATACGGAGGCACTGTTTGCCTCGTGGCTACACCGAAACGTTTGTCGAATTTTTAGACGGGCTTTGGGACGAAATCGGCAGCGAGTTGAAAGCACAGCAAGTCGCAGAGACCGCGTAGCGCTTAGATCGGGTCGTCTGGATGCGGTGCCTGCGGAACCCGGTAGGACCAGTACGGCGCATCTCTAGCTTCCGCTTCGCCCGGCTCATACTACTTGTGGCCGGTCCACATCCAAACTTCCCAATCAGTACTGCGTTGCGCTACGCTGTCTGGCGATGAAGCAAGCGCCGCTTCTCGATTGTCTTCTGTTTGATCTTCGTCGTCTGAGGATGGTGTCTGCCCTGCCAAAGTAGACGTCGGCCGGGGTCAGGTTCCCGAGGCTTGCCCAGCCCGTTCAGCTTGTCACGTTCGACATAGGCCCGGCGCTCGATTTCAATCAGGCCATCCGACCTCATGAAATGCGCGTCACCGTGGATCGAGGGCGGGTTCTGGATGAGGTTGGAGCGTTCTACCGCACCCTCATGATACCGCTTGCCTGTAGCCGTCCAAGGCGGTGGCGTTCCGTGCTGCTCATGCCATCACCGATCCCGCCAAGACCGATAACCGGACGAGAAGAAATACAGCAATCTGGAAGGCAATGATCTTGGGTCTGGCAACGGTCCTGCGGCGCTCCGGAAGTGAGGCAGCCGAAGGAATATCCGGCCTTTCCATCATCTTGGCCGGATTTCCCGTATCAGTCGAGAATAATTTCCCCTTACAACCCAATCCAAAGCTCTTCGCTGGAGTTAGCTGGGGTTAAAGGTCTGGCGCGGCCGCTTCGATCTCTGCGGCACTATTGGCCTCAAGCATAGCGTCGAATGTTGCCGACAGGACTTTGTCCAACGCTGAAGCGAGACCGGCTTTCATAGCGGCATCCTGGGCAATAGCCCGCGATGAAATCTGGACATGAGCCATCGCCGGAACACTGCCATCTGACGGCAACATGGAGTATTGTACCTCTACAGAGCAACTGCGGATCGGGTCGGAAGAAAGGCGCAGGTGGCGACTGAGCATATAATCAATATGCCGAAATTCGAACGCATCGATAGTCGGCAAGCAGGCGTCTGTGACCCAGGGATATCCGGCACCGCCCACCAACTTTTTGGGGTCCACTTCTTTCCCATTTCGCCCGAATAGGGCCACGCGCTTGATCTTGGCTCCCTTCAAAATCGGCACGCCGCCGTCCGCGCCGGTGCCGTACTTGAGGGCCAGATCAGACTGGAATTTTTCAAAGATACTTTGATCGAAGGGGATCACGCGCGAAATCGATGCAACCGTCTCACCAATCGTGATGAGCTGGATAGTGTCCGGCAAATGGTTGATCGGCGTTTTGCTGTTCGCCTTGTAGGCGTTGTAGCCTTCAGGATCGCGCGTCAGGTTCGTGACCGAGTAAAAGGGGGCCTGCTCTTGGAGGATCGGGTCTATCGCGTATTGGGCGCTTATGCCGTTGAGGTACCCACCCTGAGAGGTGAAAACGTGCCTAGATGGCAGAAAGTCGGTTTCTTCAATCACTGAGTATCCGGTATTGGAAAGCATGGTGATCACGTCGCTCTCGCCCATTCCAACCGTTGCGCCGAGAATGGTCAGGTTGTCCGGAAGGCGCGGGTGTAGTCCCAGGGGCGTTGTGTAGCTGACAAGCTTAAGCAGCGTCCCCTCAAATTCATGCGCGCCGACCGTTAGGTTCAGCGTCCGGGTGCCACCGGGATCGATCGGACCAACCGACATCTGAACCATGTCCGCAGGGCATGCCTCTTGGTAATCAGGTCCGAAAACAGCATCCAGTTCAAGCAGACCGCTTTGCGGATATTCGTCTTGCGAAGGCAAATTGAACGCCGCACGGCAGGAATACTGCTTTCTGCTGTCAGGAAGTTTCCACCAGATCGAACCACCCCCGAAACGGTCAGAGAACACCAGTTCCCCTCCAAAGGATTTGTCGAACTGGACCTGCCAGACGCCGGAGTCATAGTCTTTCAGATCGTCGGCGGCGATCTGTGCCGACGCAAGGGACGGAGTGCAGAGCGCAAGCGCTGCGTATCCCAAGGCAGCAAGGGCTTTTGTGCGGAAAAATGTCATGCGGGTGTCCTCTTAAAAAGAAGGGGAAGCGCGCCCGCGTGGAGCGCGCTTGCAGATGTCAGGATTGGTCAGGATGCACGTTGCTGCGCGGGGCACGGGTCCGAAACGCTAGGTAGATAATGCCCAGGGGCGCGATGATAGGAGAGAAAATCCAAAGAAGAACATTGATGACAATTTTGGCACCGTACAGAAAAACTGCATTAAATACGATCAGTGTTTCTCCCAAAATAAGGTTCCTAACCTCATCCCACGAGAGCTTGGCAAACGGGAATAGAACAGCCGCCGCCGGAATAAAGAAAAAATCGAAAGCTGTTGGAAAACGGAAGTTGGCATTGGCCCAGATCATCCAGCCAACCATAATCACTGTGCTGATCAGATAGGCCCGTACAAGATAGCCGCGATCCACAGCTCCAAAAATACGTTTCACGAAATTCATCAAAGTTTGCTTGACATGTGGTAGATGAAATCCTTCAAGCCGCTGCGAGTAAAGGATTTTTATGGCTCCGGCGGTAGGGATCGAACCTACGACCAATTGATTAACAGTCAACTGCTCTACCGCTGAGCTACGCCGGAATACCGGGGGCGGATATAGCAACCTACTCCGGTGGCGTCCAGAGGGTTTGTGACAAAAAATTCCTGCAGGCTCAGCCAAGGCTGAAGAGCGCGGTCGCCGTAAGGGGGCCGGCTGGCGCGACCATGTTTTTCCGATGCAAATCAATGAGGTGGGCGAGGACGTTGCGGGCCGCTGCTCCCATCAGGGCCTCTGGCGTTTCGGTGTAGATTCGCCGCGCGAGGTCCCGGGCGTCCGCCGGGCCAGTCCGCAGCGCCTCGAGGATCGACGCCTCGCGCCCCTCGCGATGCGCGATCAGCCAGTCGAGCCGCGCCATCGGTTCGGTGATCGGCGCGCCGTGGCCGGCGTGAAAAACCTTCCCGCCACGATCCCGCAACCGACGGCAGGAGGCCATGAAATCTGTCAAGTCGCCGTCGGGCGGCGCCACCAGCGAGCTGGCCCAGCCCATCACCAGATCGCCGCAAAAGACCGTGTCGCCCATGGCGAAACTCAGGTGATTGCCCAGGTGCCCCGGAGTCCATAGCGCCTCGAGCGTCCAGTCGCCGCCCTCGATCACGTCGCCATCGTCGAGCGTCACGTCCGGCGCGAAACCGGCCTCCACGCCTTCGCCCGCATCCTCGAGCCCTGCCGCGGCCAGCCGGGTCATGATATCGCTGCGCCCGACGCCGGAGGGGCCGAAGGCGTGCACCCGCGTGCCGGTCTTTCGCGCCAGCCGATGCGCCAGCGGCGAGTGATCCACGTGGCTGTGCGTGACCAGGACGTGCGACACCCGCTGTCCGGGCTCCAGCGCCGCCAGGATGGCCGCGAGATGGGCCGGATCGTCGGGTCCGGGGTCGATCACCGCGATGTCGCGTGATCCCACGAGGTAGGTGTTCGTCCCCCAACAGGTCATCGGCGACGGGTTGTCGGCCAGCACGCGGCGCAGGCCTGGGGCCAGTCGCTCTGCGATCCCCGGCGTGGGGCGTTTGTCCTGCATGTGCTTCGCTCTTTCCGATCCTGCCCGTCATGGCTAGGTTTAGCGCATGTCCTTCCGCTGGCTCAAACCCTATATGCCCAGGTCGCTCTATGGCCGCGCCATCGCGATTCTTCTGCTGCCGGTGATCACGCTGATGCTGGTGGTCTCGATCGTCTTCGTGCAGCGTCACTTCGAAGGCGTCACCAAACAGATGACCCGGTCCGCCAGCCGCGAGGTCGGGGTGCTGCTGGACGCCGGGATGCAACCCTCCGAGATCGGCGCCTCGCGCCTTGCACGGATCCTGCAGATCTCGGCCGAGACGGTCCCGCTCGAGGAGATGCCGCGCCAGGACAGCCGCCGCTGGTACGATTTCACCGGCGCCTACGTGATTGGCGAGTTCAACCGCCTGCTGCCGAACCTGCAGGCGCTGGACCTGCCGAATGACGGCGTTGTCCATCTTTACTTCACCATGGCCGACACCGGCCTGCGAATGACGTTCGACCGGCGCCGGGTGTCGGCCTCGAACCCGCACCAGCTGTTGGTCTACATGTTCTTCTGCGCCACCCTCATGACGGTGATCGCCTATTTCTACCTGCGCAACCAGTTGCGTCCGATCACCCGCCTGGCCGATGCCGCCGATGCGTTCGGCCGGGGCCGCCACGTCGAGTATCGCCCGGCAGGCTCGACAGAGGTGCGCGCGGCCGGGGCGGCCTTTCTCGACATGCGCGCCCGGATCGAGCGCCAGATCGAGCAGCGCACACTCATGCTGTCCGGCGTCAGCCACGACCTGCGCACGCCGATAACCCGGCTCAAGCTCGCGTTAACGATGCTCGAGTCGGAGGACCGCGCCCCGATGGAACAGGACGTCGCCGACATGGAACGCCTGATCACCGAGTTCCTCGATTTCGCGCGCGGTGCGCAGGAAGGTGCGCCCGAACCCGTCGATCCGCACGCGTTGGTGGCCCGCATCGTCGAGGATTACCAGCGTGGCGGCAAGGCGGTGACATTGGCCGAGCGCGAAGGACAGGGCACCGTCGCGCTGCGCTCCGGCGGTATCCGGCGGGCGGTGGAAAATCTCGTCGGCAACGCGGTGCGCTACGGCAGCCGCGCCGAGGTGTCGGTGCACCTGACCGACCGGGCCCTGCGCATCCGGGTCGAGGATGACGGCCCCGGCATCCCGCAGGCGCAGCGCGAAGAGGCGCTCAAACCCTTCGCCCGGCTGGACGAGGCCCGCAACCAGAACCTCGGCACCGGGGTCGGCCTGGGGCTGGCGATTGCGATGGACATCGCCCGCGCCCACGGCGGCACACTGCGCCTGGGCGAAAGCGCCCGACTGGGCGGCCTGCAGGCCGATATCGTGATCGGGCGCTAGGGCGCGCGGAAATTGTCAAAATTTCCGGACTGGAAAATGCGCATTTTCCAGCCCGTTTTCTGCGCAGAAAACGGTCCCGAATCCGGGGCCTCGCGCATGGTCAGGAGCGGGGCCGCAAATAGGTCTCCGAGGCATATCCCGTCAGCCCCGGCGCCCGGTCCAGCGCCACATCGCACCAGCGCGTGCCGCCGACCCGTTTACAGTCCCGCACGCGCACCAGCGTGCCGTTGGGCAGCCCGACGCGCGTCTCGAACCCAAGGCCCGGACCTCCGCGCAGCTTCAGCATGTCGCCCTCTTCCACGCCGTAAACCTCGTAGATACTGGAGGTGAACGCGGTCACCGGTGTCGTCTCCGAACAGGCGGCGAGCAGGCCAAGGGCGGCAAGTATGAAAAAGGGTCTGCGCATGGTACCTCTCATTGACGTGGAACTGGTAGGCCCGGAGGGACGCAAACCGGGCAAGCTATGATGTTGTGATTAGGCGGTTTTTTCGGATTGTGGACCCGTTTCTAAACGGGTTGGGTCCACATTACCAGTCCAAACCCGCCAATTTCGATGCGCCCATTTCGCCAAGGCGCATCCGTTCGACCGTTTCCGTGTAGACCTGTGATGTCGCCGCGTTCGCGTGACCGTGTATCGACATGATTTCGTATTGCGTCGCGCCGTGCAGGGCCAGCAGATGCCCGGCGGCTTTGCGGATGCCGTGCGACGATCTGTCGGGCAAACCGGCGGCGACGCACCATTTCTTGAACCTATTGCGCAGGGCTTCGGGGCTGGCGAAGGGCTTGCCCTGTTCCGTGGTCAGGTAGGTTGTGCCGATCACTGTTCGCAGCTGCAGCGCCTTTTCCAGCGGTGGCAGGATCGGGATTTGAACAAACCTCGATCCTTTCTTCGACGGTTGCCAAGCAAGCCATTTCTGATCGCCGTGGCGCTGTTCGTGTTGCCGTCCCAGCTGGTAGGCGTCGCCGATCCGGCAGGCCGTGAACATGAACAGGGTCAGGGCAAGATGCGCGGTCGTGCCGGGCGGGTGTGCTTCGCGGTAGCGCGACAGGTCATCGATCGACCACGGCTGCGCCCCGCCTTGCGACCTGTAGGCCGGGCGCGGGACCGCGCGAAACGGGTTGACCGTGACGTGACCGCGTTCGATGCCGAAATCATAGGCCGCGACTCCAAGCTTCCACACATTCCGCGCCTTGCCTGGGGTCGCCGCCATGCGATCCTTGAAGGCCGTCACTTCGCCCGCCGGGATCGTGGCGGGCAAGGTCGCATAGGGTCGGCCCCGCGATCGCTGTTGTTCCGATGTCTGGTCGAGGACGAAGCGCGACAGGTTGCGGCGCTCTTTCAGCGTCAGGGGCGAGGCCGCGCCCGCGTCAACCTGGCGCGACAGGTGGTCGAGATAGAGGCCGAACAGCCAAGCCATAGACCCGCGATCGGGGCTAACATCCTTCGGCGCGTCCAGTTTGTAACCGGCACGGGCGGCGGCGTAGTGTTCGGGGAAATCCGGATGATCCGGCCCGACCGAAATCGTGATCTTGCGGTTCGGGTTGCCTTCGACCCGGACGCGCCACGCAACTCGAGTCCCGCGCTTGCGGGCCGTCAGGCCGGGATAATTCACCTTCATTTTCACCATCCGTCTACGGGCCCCCCGCCTTCATAGGGCAGATCGCTGGCGTAGGCGTCAAGGTCGAAGCGGTCGTAGAGGCGCTTTGAGCCTAGTTCCCGGCGTGGGATGTCGAGAGTCCGCAACGTCGATTCCGACACGCCGATATAGCGCGCGGCCACAGGCGCGGGCATCAGGCGAGGAAGGAAGTCGAGGGCGGGTGTGCTCATCTTGACCTCTGCGCCGACCTCGCCGCTTCACGGATGATCTGGCGGATCGTGTCCGCCATCGAGACACCGCGCTGCATAGTCAGCTCGTAGAGCAGCCGGTAGTCGTCGGGCGCCAGGTGCGCGACAACTGGGCGGGAACCTTTGCCCCCAGGTGGCGTGGCCTTGCAGCGGTTTCGCGCGTCAGTCATGGCGAAATTTACCGCACTTAGTGCAGTGATCCGTGTTGAAGGGCCCGAGTACCTGGAAATTGTGGAGATGCCACTCGTGCCGGCAGAAAAACTGCTTGATGCGCTGGATCATGACACCTCCTCCAAGGCTATGAGGTACGCCAAGCCGCGTCGCGTAATGCCGTAGCCGGAACCAGCTGGGATGCCATCTTCCGTGAACAGGCCTCGTTGATACCTTGCGAACCCGCGATTGGTGAGGTCGCGGCAGATCGCGCGAACGATGTCGCGAGACAATAATTGTGGATCGCCGAGCACGCGCAGGTGCGAGAAAGTCTCGTACCTGCCAAATGCGTGGCTACTATTGTCGAGGTCCGCCAATATCGCGCGATGCAGCGCGCGACGGGCTTCGATGACGCCGCTCATGCCGCCGCCTCCATCTGGTCGACGTTGCATTGGTGGACCTCGAACGTGTAGGCCGCGACCCACGGGTTATCCGCCCAGGGCGCGCGGTCTGCGTTGAGCAAGTCCCATAGCTTTGAGAAGCTGCGCTGAGCGGGCCTTTCGCCGGATTCCACGCCTACCGCCGTCAGGCTGTGAGGCCAGATGCCGGGGACGTAGTAGAAGGGCGGATCCGCCGATTCCATCTCGATCCCTTCGGCCTGCGCATCCGCCTCGCTGATTTCCTGCAACCGCTGCACGCGCACGTCCGTCACCCGGAGCGTGAGGCGGGAAAACTTTCGGAACATGAAGATCGACGGGAACCAAGCCGCGCCTGGAATGTCGTTCGTGGCCCGGTATTCGACGCGACCATCAAGAGCGCGCAGCGTGTCCTGCGTCGTCCATGCGCCTTGTCCGGTGTGGGTCCATGTCTCCTTCACCCAAAGCAGATCGCCGGGTTGAGGGATCGGCAAATCGGCAAGGCATCCTGTCTCCCTGGCGAACCATTTCAAACGCCCGTCGAGATCCTGTTCGTCCATGATGCGCTCGGGCCAGCCTTTGGCCTGTGCCCATGAAGGCCGCTTCAACAGCCGCCGGGTCTGCGTCTTGCGGCCGGCGAGTAGCGCCCGGATCATCGGCGCGCTGAAAAGGATGGGTTTGACCGTCATTCAACCTTCCTCCGGTTCCGGCAGCAGCTGCAGCTGCGTGCGGGGCAGGCGGTCGCGGATCTCGTCCTCGGTGACCGTGGTGCTGATCGTCATTTTGCGGGTGCGCATGGTGGTCTCCTTGGTGTGCGGTACTATCCCGAATGCGGGCAGTCCCAATCGCAATGTTCGGTTCCAGCGAGCATGCAGGTACCGTCCTCGGTCAAACCGCACTCATCAAATCCCATTTCGTCGTGGTCTTCCCACTCGTCAGGGTGATTATCTTCCGGTGGCGAGCGCAGGATTTTTCCAGTTTGTAGGACGACATAACCCTTGAAGGTGCAGTCAGCGACTGGGCACCAGCAGTGCAGCGTGTCATCTTCCATCTGGGCGTCGCAGTCGGGGCATTGTCTCGGCATGGGCATACCTCAGCCCAGCTTGGCCCGGACCATGCAGTCCTTGGCTTCCAGCAGCTTGCGCAGGCCGGCGCTCTTTTCCGGGCCGTCGGGCAGGGTTTCGTTCATCTCGACCGCCAGCTCGCCGAACGGCTTGCTGACCGTTTGCAGGTGCGCCGTCAGGTGGGCGTATTCGAAATATTTCATGATCGGGTTTCGCATAAGTTGCTCCTGTCGATGGCGCCGGGGGTATTTCAGGACCGCCCGGCCAGTCCCTCAGATTTACAGCCCACGGTTCGCACGTGGTGGCCCGTTCCTCGACACGGGCTGCGGCCCCTTGACGTTTTCGTGGTCGTCCCCCCGCAGCTGGTCCCTCTCCACTTCGGTGCCGGTTAACCGGCTGTCTTAGTTGCCATCAGCGTGGACATCACCCACGCTACGGCTGCATCAAGGGTTGCAAACGGCCCCATCGTTGGGGCTCGCCGTTCCCTTTCATCGCGCACAAAGAAATGATCGCTATTGTCGTGAGGCCCGCCACGAATCGCGAAAACTCGGCGGTTGCCATTCGTCACATCCCAGTGCCCGGGGTTTCGTCGGTATAGGCTGATCGTGTCACACATCGCCCGGCACCCATGCATCGATCTTCTGTATCTGCGCGCGGCTGAGACCGTGGGTCTCCTGGACCTCGGCGTTGGTGAACAGGTCCTCGAGATCCTTGGCCTTCTGCGCCCGGCTCTGGTTCCTGAACTGGGCGCGGCGCTCGTCGTCGTCCTCGAGCTCGAGCAGCTCGGCCCAGAGATTGTCGAGGAACTCCGCGCGGCACCGCTTGAAGAACGTCTCGGCCGTTGGCGTCCAGACCTTGCGCAGGCCGACGCTGAACTCGCGTTCCATCTCGGCCATGGCGCTGGCGTCTCCGACGCTGCGCAGGGCGCGGGGCAGGTGGCGGGCAAGGACCTGGTTGCGGTGTTTCTTGCCCAGCTCGCGGAAGGCGTCAAACATCAGGCAGTCGTCCTCATTGCGCTGGTGCCAGTCCTTCAGCTCGGTCAGGCGCTTGTCGACGGTCACGCTGTCGGACGCATCGGGCAGGGGGTGCAGGCTGGTGCTGATGTTGAAAGGCGCGCTGTAGGGCGGAAGGTGGCCGTCCAGCTGCCATGCGAGCATGTCGAGCACCAGGTCGGTCTTGTCCACCAGCCCGCCCATCAGCGCGGCCGTGCGCAGGGTGATCAACTCCTGCCGCAGGTTGTCGGGGATCGGCGGCTTGGCCGGGGCGTCGTCGGTGCCGGCGGCGGTGGTGGTGCCGCCGCCCTTGCCGCGTTTCATCCAGCCGCGCGAGATCTCGACCTGGCCGTTGCGCTCGGCGTAGACGAAGGCGGTGCCGGCCTCGATCACATCGTCTGGATAGGCTCCCTCGCGCCGGTCGCGCAGTTCCTTCAGGCGGGCCAGTTCTTCGGTTGTCGCCGCGCGGCCGCGGATGGCGTCCTCGAGCGCGTCCAGTTCCTGTGCGTCGCCCTCGGGCAACTCGACGCTGGGCGGGCGGTGCTTGTCGAGACCGGACGTCAGGTGGTGGATCCAGTGGTTGTCGGTCACGACCCGGACCTCTGCCCAGCCTTCGGCCTTCACCTCGTCGGCGATGCGGGCCAGTCGGTCGCCGAAGAGTTTCTTCAGCAGCTTCTCGTCGTGCAGCAAGGCGTGGTCCTGGAACAGGTCTTCGGTCATGGCGCCGCCGGCCTCGATGTATGCCGGCAGGCCGATGCAGCGAACGCGCCAGTCGTCGGAATCGATGCTGCCCTCTTCCAGTTCGCGGCGCACGTACCATTCATTCCAGCCGTTCTCGATGGCGGCCTGCAGCGTCTCGACTTGGGCCTCGGGGCTGCGGGCGATGGTCAGCGCGCGGGCGACCTCGAGGCTAATCTGTCCGGCCTCGAGCGCGTCGATCACCTCGTCGTCCAGCGCGGCCAGGGCCAGCCGGCGGGCAACGTGGCGGGCGGGCTTGCCGAAGCCACGGGCGATCATCTCGGCGCTGAGGCCTTGCGCGGCCTGGGCGGCATAGGCGCGGATTTCCTGCGCGGGGCTGAGTTCCTCGCGGCTGACGTTCTCGCCCAGGGCCCAGGCGCGGGCGACGATCGGATCGTCGGTGACGTGCAGGGGGATCTCCGTGATCTTCTGCTGATCGTGCGTGCGAGACCAGCCTTCCTCGGCCAGTTTCTGCAAGCCGCGCAGGCGCAGGCCCCCGCCCACGATACCGAACCCCTCGCGGTCGGGGTCCTGGTAGGCCAGCAGCTCCTGCATCAGGCCGACGCTGGTGGCGATGCTGGCGGCCTTGGCCTCGACCTGGTCGTCGGTCGCGGTCTGGCGCGGGTTGAAACGATGCAGGTAGAGCTGATCGAGCGGGGCCGTGATGTGGCGGGTGGTGGTCATGGGGCCGTCGGGCATGGTTTGGGTTCCTTTTCGGTGAAATCAGACTGCGGTCACGACTTCGCGGCGCTTCCATTCCTCGCGATCGTCGGAAAGTCGCATGTTCATTTCGTCGTCGGTTTCCGGGTGCAAATGCGCATCGTTTACGATCATGTGGTAGAAATGGCGCCACCAATCGGCGATTTTATCGTCGGAGTGATGGACACCGATGATCTGGGCGCCGTGCATGAAGTGCAGCTGAAAGTGGTGCGGCAGCTCGTCGACGTGCTCGAGGTAAACGAGCCTCATCTGATCGAAAATTCGGCTGCATTCTTCGGTCCAACCATTGAAGTCGCCAATGTCGCCAAGCCAAAGGCCTGCTGAACGTGCGTGAGTGACCGTGAACGGCCCAGTAAAGCTGCCACCGCCTGGCTCAAAAGGGTCCGTCAGGGCGCGCTGGTCGAAGGCCGACAATAGAACGCACCGGCGATACCAGCGGAGCAACACCTTCACTGGGTGGTTCTTGCGGATCCCGTCCGGCGCGCGCACGGCCGCAAACAGGACCGACTGCTGCATGATTGGAATATTCAGCACCCAAGGTTGCTGCGCCGGACCGATGGGTTCTCTCATGCTCGTCTCCTCGTTTCAGTTATCGCGGCTGCGATCGGGGCCGATGCCCATCGCGTTCATGATCCGCACGGTTTCGGGGTCGGTTTGGGATCGGGCCCATTCCTCGGATTCCTCGCGGGTCGCATCGAATTCGCCTTCTGCGACCCGCTTGGCAAACTTTGTGAAACCGGCGTTCATCAGCTCGATGTAGAGGGCCGTCGGTCCACAGACGTGCACATCGGCGTAGTCGTCGAATTCTCCTGTCTCCGCCCTTGCTGCCAGCGCCTCATACTTTGCGGCGTTGGAGGGTTGCGCCTTGGCGGCCACGGCGCGGAGCTCTGCGGCCAGATAGTGTTTCGTTTCCCTGGGGCGTGGCATGTCTCCGGATCCTCTATTTCAATTCATGTGCTTCGCGCGGCTCTTCTCAAACTCCGCGAATTCCTTCGAAGATCTGCGAACCGGTTCTGTCCAGGCGCGGTCGAAATCTGGCTCGGCGAGGCCGTTCGATTCGAGGATGTCGCAGAGCGCGCGGCGAAGGTCTGGAAAGTCCTCCAGCAGGTTTTCCTCTTCGGCATGATCACGGCACAGCGGCATATCGGAGATGACTGAGACGGGTGTGTGTGCTGCCAGCGACCAGCCTTTTGCAGGCAAGTGGACTTTGACCGCCCACTCGCCCTTGTTTTGGCAACCGTTTTTCACGCATTGGCTCATGCTCGTATCCTCTGTGTCAGTTTCCCCCGGCGCGCCACTGAGTGGGGGCTCGAAGACGTGCCGGGGGTCACCACCCTCAAGGGATGCGGGGTGGCATTTGGTTAGCGTCGGTTGGGACGCGGGATGCGGCCGCGCCAGGCGTCGTATTCGGTGCGCAGCGTCTCGAAGCGTTCGGCGGCGCGGGGATCGGTGGCCAGATCGCGCCGGCTGCGCACGCCGCACCAGCCGCGGATGTATTCGGCGGCGGCGCCTTCTTGCACCGGGCCGTGGTTGTCGCGGAAAATGCGGTTGCCGACGAAGGTTCGGAAATGCTCTTCGCACGCCATCATGCCGGCCTGCTGGGGCAGGGGCAGGTCGCGGAAGGGCGTGCGCACCGGCATCAGTAGCGACCGATCTGCTCGATCACGGCCGTCTCGACAGCGACCCGCTGCACCACGTGAAGCGTCAGGGCCAGCAGCGTGCTGACGACCAGGACAACTTTGAGACCAAGCAGAAACCAGAGCACCGCGTCGCCGGGGTTGGCCGGCTGGGTTTGGTTGCGTTCATACTTTTCGATCATGAAATCGGGCATTGACGTGCTCCTATTTGGCGATAAGGCGATCATGTTCGCGCGTCGCTTGCGACCTTTGCTGGTTGGCATGGACTGGGCGGCGGACGCGGAGGGCGACTTCATCCTTGGTCTGATCGGGGTTGGCGATCACCCAACGAGCGTGGGCGCGGGCATCGGCTTCAGCATTTGGGTTTTGGACGTTCATCGTTTCCTCCTGCACCGATTGGTGATTTTGGAGGAATATGAAGGGGACAAATGTCCCCGTCAACAATAAAAAGAGACAATTGTCCCTTGTTGGCTAGGCGCTGTCGATTCGTTCGGCAAGCATTGCGGTAGCCTTAATTCCGGCAATCCAAATAAAACTCGGTAACTGTACTGGATTTTCTAAAAGAGTAATTCGGGGTTTTACTTGTGTGCTGCATTCAATGTTTGCCGAGGTTCGACGGTCGAAATTGCCCAAATTGATGGGTGTTTAGATTCGCTGGTCTTGCGTTCGGGGCGGCAAAGCAGTGATCGAGAATATTGTCGGAATTGCAAGGCTCCTAGTGCGAAACCTTTCTTTGTTCGCGCTATCAAGTCTTTATCTAGTTGCTGGCAGAATACCCACAGAAACGTCGCTCACCTAAGTTGACGGCTCGCGCGGAGCCCGCTTAGTCTGGCGGAACGCATGGGGAACGCGGAGGGTGCAATGGTCAGAGACTGGAGGAAATTTGTGAACGCGCTCAGGAGGATTTCTGAAGAGCAGGATCCGGATCTCCGTCTCGCCCACGTGCAACGGCTCGCAAGAGACCCCGTTCTTCGTGACTTAGTGATCGCCACAGAGCGGCGGCTTCTGATCGAAGAGCGGCGGTGTCATCCTGCAGCAACTCATCCAGGGTAAATCCAAGAGCATTGGCCAGCCGCATTGCGTCTTCCACGTTGGTGGAAACTTTCTCGCCCTTGGCTCCTCGCTGCATCAATTTCTTGATCTGGTCGGGCGAAACGTCCGCCATGGCGCATGCTTGAGCTGCGCTGATGCCCGTGATTTCTAGGGCTTCTTTGAATGCATCATAAAAGCGTCTGACCATGAACATTAGATACTCATTTCGTGGTTGTCGCTTCTAGGGGACAAAAGTCTCTTGACGAATAGGGGACAATTGTCCTCTATGTGTCCATGACCAGAGTACAGATCATCAAAGCGATCGAAGCGTTCGGAAAGCGCCACAGCATCGCACCTGCGACAGTTACCAGCCGAGCAGTTGGAAACAGTCGGCTCTATTCGCGGCTTCAATCCGGTGGGGACTGCACCACTGAAATTGCGCAGCGACTCTTGAATTTTATGGAGCGGCACGATGCGGCGGTCTCTGTGAAACCTGAGGATGCCGCATGAACCGCCGCGTGGACCGCCCGAGATTTTTCGTTGTGTGTTGCGACGATGGGTCATGTCCCGAGGATGCCATCGCAGCACTTCAGGGCGCTACCGGACATGAGTTCGGACAAAAGTCCGGACATGGGTCCGGACAAATGTTCCGAAACGGCCAGAATTCGGAATTTTGGTCCGAACATAAGTCCGGGCCGGTGGCGGTTTTTGATCCGCACCAGGTGCACCGCGAATTTCCCGAGCGATGGTCGCGCTTTATCCGCAGTCATTACAGCGATTTGCGGCACGTTCAGGATCGGTTTCACGTCTCCGAGCGCACCGCGCGAAAGTGGTGGAAGGGCGAAAGCGGCGCCGGCGGCGGCTATGTCGCGATCGCCGTGAATGACCATCCGCTTGCAGCTCCGCGCATGTTGTTCGCGGCGGAGTAGGAGGGCGGCATGACCAAGCACAGTTCGAACCACACTGGCGAGATCAACACGGTCAATGCCGGCGACCATGACGCCCGCCTGGCGCGGACCGCGGCGCAGTTGCGCGTGCTGGCCGTAGAGGGCGAGGCGTTGGGCAAGCTGGTCACCTTGTCGATGGAGCTGGACCCCGCGACGGCGCGAGCGCTTGCCCGGCGGATCGATCCGGGCCAGCAGCTTGTGCGCAATGTCGCGGCCGAGGATTTGGCGAAGGCAAAGTGGACAGAGGCGTGGATTGCGGAGTTTGCCGCGCAGGCGCAGAAGGAGGCAATCGAAAAACGGGACCTGAGCCAGATGGCCGGCGTTATGCAGGCGGCAGGTCTGGCTTGCTGTCTTTTCATGGTCGCAAAAGCCTTCGGTGTTTTCCCATGAACGCCCGTGCCGAATTCCCAGCCCGCGCCAAGCTGCGAGTGCTGCCCGATGACTGGGATATGCATCACGACAACCGGCTGCGCGATACCGGCGGCGTCTATTCGAAGGTCGCGGTGCTGTCGGATGAATGGGGCATTGCCGAGACGGCGCTGATCACCCGCTGGCACAAGCTGCGCGGTCGGTCAGGGGTCGATCGGTCAGTGTCAAACCGCGGCAAGGGGAAAAGCAGCGCGGGCAAGGTGACCGGGGGACGTCCGCCGCGGCGCCAGGACGTCGAAAACCCGCAGGACTTGCCGAGGCCAGAGTTGGAACTGGTGCGCGATGTGGCATCCGATCTGCCCAGACGGCAGCAAAATATCCTTCTGGTCATCGCTGGATCCCCGGGATTGAGCTGCAGTGAAATTGGGCGTGAAGGTCAATTTTCGAGCGGTAGCGTCGCCACGTCGATCCCGCTTTTACGGCGGCACGTCGCTGCGAGTGGTTGGTCGATCGTTACGGCGCCCGCCGGTGGGTATTACCTGGTGGAGATCTCGTGATGCTCCAGGTCGCCTCCGCCAAACGAACACCCTTGCCGCGTGGGGTTTATCGCGCGGTATTCCTCCCTGTCACCTGCGGGCGTGCCTCCGATCCTCTTAGGGCGCGCCCGCCTTTTTCGACAGGCGAGGCGGGGCGAACTGCCTGCCCCGGAAACCTGCACCCTTGCCCCCGTGCGCGTCTGTCCACGCGCCGGGGGTCCTTTGCACGCGGTCCGGCGCATTCCCACCGGGGCTGGCAACGGCGTGTCGTGTCCCGGGGATCCACCCGGCCGGACCGCGTGCAAAGGGCCCTGGCATCTGTCTGGCGGTGTCGGGCATGAGCGGGATCGTCTGCTTCGCGCGCCCCGCCGGGGTAATGCCGCCGATCGGGCGCATGATCGGCGAAGCGGGTTGGTTCGTGGCCTGCGCCCGGACAGGCCGCAACCTGACGGCCGAGATCCTCGACCCGCTGCTGCCGGCGGGTTCGCGCTTCTTCGGCCTGCGACGGGTCAGTGAGCGCCAGGCGCAGGTGCTGGCCTTCATCCACAATTTCCCCGAGGCCAGCCGCGCACTGGTCGCGGATCTTCAGAACAAGTTCGAGGTCGCGGCATGATCCCGGCGTCCGGCATAGACCTGAGCGCCTGCGAGGATCCGGCCTGCACGGCTGTGCATCTCATTCTGACCGACGATGATGGCGTTGAGTTCGCCGTGGCGTCGCTCGAGCCTGACCAGGCGCGCAAGCTCGCGGTGCAACTCAACGCGTGGGCGGATCGAAGTGAGGCTTCGGCGCTTCGCGAAGCGGGGCGGCTGACGTGACCTCGGTTCGAGAGCAGATAGCAAGGGCTTCAACGCTCTATCCTGACTGGACTGGCCCTGTTGTCGAGTTGCCAGGCTGGGCGAGCACGTTTCGGAAATGTCGGCCAATCTTGAGCCGCATCTACGCGAGCTCGCGGCATTGGCAGCAGGCCGAAAAAGATGGGATTCGGCACGTTTCGCCGATCCTGGTCGCATTCTGCGCTTCGCCGGCCGAGGTCAAGGCGCAGGTCGGCGCGGGTCTGTGGAAACAGGTGCACCACGCCAAGTTGACCTCGAACAAACACCGTCTGACGCTGATGCTGCGCATGGGGTGGAGTTTCGAGCAGTCGCTGATCTGGCCCACCAGTCGACGCTTCGATCCATGGAAGTATCGCAGTTATGGCAACGCGAAGCTGCACCAGGCGGCACGGCTCGCCGGCGATGACGGTGACGTCGTTGAATGGCTTTTGCTGCTGCGCGACTGTGCCCGAATGGGGGTGCAGATCGACCCGAGTTGGGGTCGCAAAAGGTTGTGTCGAGAACACGACGCTGCTGCATTGAAGGCCGTTGTTGCGCGGTCTGATCCTACACCTTGGTCAAAGCCTTGGTTCTTTGATTTTGACGGCTACAGCTTCAGTTTGCTTGCGTCTGAGAGTGCGCTGGCAACGGAAGGTGTCACGATGAGCCACTGCGTCCGTAGCTACACATATGAGTGTCGCAAGGGGCGTGAATTTGTTCTGAGTGTCCAAGGGCGGGAGAGAGCGACCTGTTCCTGGCGGATTGGCGATCGGGCCATTCAGGTCAAGGGCCGTTTCAATCGTCCAGTCACACCTCGTTGTCGGAAGGCGGCTAAGGCGGCGCGGACCGCATACGAGGGAGTTCTGCGCGAGCAATCTGGCGGCGAGGTGGACCAATGACCGCCCCCGGCAACATCTCCGCTGCTGTGCGCCAGCAGCGACACGAGGCGCATGACAGTCTCGATGATTTCCCGACGCCACCCTGGGCCACGCGGGCGCTCTGCGAGACGATCCGCAACAAGGGCCTGTTGCCGCCGCTGGCGAGTGCCGAGGATCCGGCGGCGAACCGGGGCCACATGCACAAGGTGCTGGCGGAATACTTCGCCGATGCGCGCGGCGCGGACGTGTTCGACTATGGCGCCGGCTTTCCGGTGCGCGACTACCTGCTGGGGCCACCACCGCCCGACGTGACCTGGATGATCACCAATCCGCCCTTCAAGCTGGGCGAGGCGTTCATTCATCGCGGTCTGAGCCATGCGCGTCACGTCGCCGTCTTCGTGCGCAGTGCCTTCTGCGAGGGTGAAGGCCGGCACGCGCGGCTCTTCGCAGAGAACCCGCCCAGCCTGGAGCTGCAATTCTGCGAGCGCGTGGTGCTGTGGAAGGGGCTGTGCCTCGATCCCGACGTGCCGGTCACCCGGTGGAACGAAAAAAAGCAGGCCTTTGTCACCGAAAAACCGACCTCGGCCACTGCCTATTCCTGGCTGATCTGGGGCGCGGGCAAGCCGGGGCGCACGCTGAAGGAATGGATCGCCCCCGGCACGCGCGCGCGGCTGACCCGCCCGGGCGATTACCCGCCGCTGCCACCCGAACTGCTGCCGCGGCCCATCGAGCGGGAAGGAGCATTGCTATGACGTTGCGCACAATCGACGTGGCTGGCGAGGATCGCCGCCCGGCACCCAAGGACACCCGGCCCGAACTGCGCTGGATCCGCATCGACCAGCTGGTGATCAACACTGGCTATCAGCGTGCGATCGAGGCGCGCGGCCGGCAGACCATCCGCAAGATCGCCGACAACTTCAGCTGGTCGAAGTTCGGTGCGCTGGACGTCAACCAGGTGGGCGACACCACGTTCGAGATCATCGATGGTCAGCACCGGACGCATGCGGCCGCGCTCTGCGGTATCGATGAGGTGCCGGCGCTGGTCAAGGTTCTGACGCCGCAACAGGCCGCTGCGGCGTTCTCGTGGATCAATGGCATGGTCACCGCCCTGACGCCGAACCAGGTGTTCCGCGCCGCCCTGGCTGCGCTGGAGCCCTGGGCGGTGCAGTGCGACGCCACGGTCAGCCGGGCAGGGTGCAAGCTGATGACCTACAACAAGAGCGCGGCGCACAAGAAGCCGGGCGAGGTCTTCTGCGTCTCGATGATCCGCCAGCTGGTCGCGGCCGACAAGGGCACGTTCCTGGTCGCCGTGCTCGACGGGTTGATGGTCGATGCCTGCCGGGGGGGGGCTGCGACCGATCCGGCGCTCTTCGGGGCGATGTGGCTGCGCACGCTGACAGAGGCGGCGCAGTCCTGCGGTATCACGCGCGGCGAGGTGATTGGCGACTTCCTGGCACAGAACGACATCTGGTCGATCGAGAAGGCCTGCCTGCGCCTGCGAGCGGACCGGAAAGGCGAGTATTACAACACGCCCATGCACAAGCTGTTGACCGGGGCCGTGACGGCAAAGTTGAGGGCCTGGCAGGCCGGAAAGGTGGCGGCATGAGCAAATCCGCGGCCCATCGAGCAGGAAGAAGCATTGCTATGACTTTGCGCACGACCGACGTCGCCGGCGAGGATCGCCGCCCGGCCCCAAAGGAATAGGAGCGAAGGTATCCATGCCATATCAACCCAATGTGCTGATGTACCACGACAACTGCGACGACGGCTTTGCCGCCGCATGGGCGGTTCACAAGAAGTGGGGCGACGTCATCGAGTTCCTGCCCAGCAACTATGGCCGACCGCTGCCCGACTTCGACCCGAGCGGGAAAGACGTGTTGATCGCAGACTTTTCGATCCCTCCGGAGCAGTGCGAAGATGTGGTCAATCGCGGCGGTCGGGTCCTCATGCTCGATCACCACAAGACGGCAAGGGAGCGCTTGTCCGGCCTGCACCAGGTGGTTCGCCCGACGATCGACAATGTAGGGCGGTGCTTCGACCGAATGACCGGGACATGGCGGGAGGAGGTGCTGGTCGAGTTCGACATGGAGCGATCCGGCGCGCGCATGGCGTGGGACTTCGCTTTTCCCGGCAACGAGACGCCCGAGTTGATCTTGGCCGTCGAGGACCGCGACCTCTGGCGGTTCAATCGACCCGACACGAAGCTGGTCAGCATGTACCTGCGATCGCTCGACCGGGACTTCGCGCAATGGGACGCGGCGGCGGCGCTCTACAGCGATGATCCAGATCGGTTCCTCGGCGAGGCCAGAGCGATCAAGCGGTTCTACGACCAGAGGATCAAGGCCATCTGCGAAACGGCTGGGGTGCAGCATTTCTTCGGCCACGACGGCGTGGCCGTGACCTATACGTGCCCTTACGATTTCGTCTCGGACACCTGCCACACGCTCTTGGACATGCACCCGGACGCGCCATTCGCTGCAGCGGTAATCCAGAACCGGGAGGGGATCACCTACTCGCTGCGCAGCCGAGATGAGCGATCGGACGTGTCCGAGATTGCGAAGGCGCACGGCGGTGGCGGTCATCGCAACGCGGCAGGCTTCAGGCTCACCGCCAACGATTCCAGATAGGAGGCTGATATGATCTGCTATCACGGCGGGCCGCCCGGCCTGAAGATCGGGGATCGCATACTGCCTGCATCGGTTACCGGCGTAAAATCATCTGCCGAATTCGGCGCCGCCGGCGTATGTGATCCCGGCAAGGTGTACGTCACGCCAGATCCGCGATCCGCGGCGATGTTCGCGTCACTGCATCCTTCAGGCGATGGGCGGGTCTACAAGGTCAGGACCGTAGGAGAGGTCACGTATGATCCTGACTGCGCGTTGCCGGGCCTAAGCTACGTCTGCGATGCGGCCGTCATCGTCGGGCGCGTACGGGTCAAGCGCAAGGTGCTGAATCGCGTCAGGCGGGTGATGATGGAAGAGGCGGGGCTGTCCGCCGACCTGCGCCCTCCCTGACCCCCACCACCACCGTGCAAGGCGCCGACAGACGCGCCTGCGCACCCTGAGAGGCAGGGTTTCGCCATCACCGCAGACCGCCCCGTCACCGCCCGCCAGAGGCGTTCCGGGGCATGACAGGCAAGGACAGTCGCGCCCATGGGCAGTGCCGCCGCGTATAAATCCGAGATCAGGTTGATCGCCGCCAACGAGTGGAAGCACCAGCGCTTCAGCTGGCTCGAGGGCGTGCGCCGCGACGCCGATCTGAGCGACCGTGCCAAGCTGACGGCGCATGTCCTGGCGCTCGATTTCACCAACGCGCAGACCATGCGCTGCGACCCGTCTTTCCGCCAGATCGCCGAGATCCTGGGCCGGTCCCAGGACACCGCGAAACGGGCCGTGCGCGAGCTGATCGAGGCCGGCTGGCTGACCCGCGACGGGGGTCTCGGCCGGGGCAACAACACCAATTACGGGTTCCTCACGCGGGCCAAAATCATCCATCTAAAAGGGGGCAAATCTGCCCCCCCAAAAGGGGGCAATCCTGCCCCCTATTACGGGTCCGAAAAGGGGGCAGATTTGCACGGTAAAGGGGGCAAATCTGCATCGAGCCATAATATAGATAAACCATGGGAGAACCATGGCGCACGCGCGGGCGCGCGTACGCACGCGGGAGAAAACCGCTTTTCCCAAGCCGAAATCGAAGAGGCGCGACAGCTGATCCTCTGGGTTGAGAAGGGCGGTAACATCGCCTCGCTTCAGCCTGCCATCCTCGGCGCTGTGCCCCGGCTGATCTGGGGCGCCATTGCCGAGAAGATGATCGCCGAGGCCGACGGTCTCGCCCTGATCCAAACCGCCCAATCCATGACCCGCGAAAGGAGCACGCGATGAGCAGCGCCGTGACCACCGACGCCATGACGACCGACGAAGGCAAGCGCGCCCGGGTGCGCCGCCTGCTGATCCATCCCCTGGCCGCCGACGGGTTTCGAAAGCGGGTGAAGACCTCGGATGAGGATCATCGCAACTTCCTCGACCGGGTGGCCGACAGCCTGGCCTACATGACCGACGACGGGCTGCGCGCTCTGCGCCGGTCGCTGGCGACCAAGGGCGACGGCTCCAGCCGCGACTTCTGGCCCAGCTATGCCTGCATCATCGGCTTGGCCGAAGCGTTCGAGCCGCGGCCGCTGGAGCATGCGCCCGAGCTGCTGCGCTGGTTTGCGTCCAGGGCGGGGCCAGCCGCGCTCGAGGCCGGGCGCCACGTGGCCGAGTACGAGTTCTGGAAGAAGCACAAGCGCCCGCCGGTGATGCCCGGCGACAAGGCGCGCGTGGCCGAGGTGGCTGCGAAATGGAACGACAAGGCCGAGCGCATCCGCGACGTGATCCGCCGGCGCGGACGGGCCAATTTCGACGACGACCTGCAGTGGCTCGACTGGTACGAAAAGACCTGGACCGACGTCGAGGCGCTGATCGACGGGGGTGGCGCATGATGCCGTTGCGCAAGACACCTGCGAATGATCAGCCCGCCCGCCCTGTCGACGATGCGGGCAAGGAGCTGATCTCGATCCGGTCGCTGCTGGAATGGGCCTTTGCGGTCGAACATGCGCAGCTCGAGTACGACGATCTGCGCGACACCGGCATCGTGCGGGAATACGCGGCGAGGTCCCAGACGGCCAACGTGTGCGACATGCTGGCGATCGGCAAGGATGGGGCGCGCGGGATTGGCGTTCGGGTCGACGCCACGCCCGGTCGCAGCTATCCGCACGAGGATGCCGACCTGGTCGCCGCGATGGTCAAGATCGCTCTGCCCTGGCGGCTGGCCACGATGGTCGCCGAGCTTGCTCGCGCCGGCCGCACTCCGGACTGGGGGCAGGATATGCGCCCCCGTGTCGAGCCGCGCGAATGGCGCAACACCCGCCACGGCGCCTATGCCAAGACCGAAAAGATGGGCGTGGTGCAGTATGTCAGCCGCGGCCGGGTGCGAGCCGCGCCGCTCATGGCATGCCCGATCGTCTACCGGGACACCGCGCAGGAAATCGCCCGTGTCAGAAGGGGTTACCTCGAATGGTGGAGCGCGCTTCTTTCCGTCCGCTGCGCCCTTGCGAACAACGAGATGCGGCGGTTCGCGCTGACTGAGACCATGCCTTGCCAGCGGCCCTGGCAAAACGCGGATCAAGCCTGAGCAGCCTGTGCTAAGGTTGTGCACAGACCGCCAAAGGAGATCTAGATGCATTCGACCCCATCCGCTGAAGAGCTGCTATTGCTTCAAGAGGCTGGCTTTGACGAACGCGACGGCACCAGAGCTGTCGTGGCAAATCAGGTCTCGCAGGTTTCGGGAATATACTTCCTCTCCGCCGCGGGGGCGAACCTAATAAAGATCGGTTTCGTCCAGAACATCGACAAGATCGCGCGCCGGGTTGACGCCTTGCAGGCGGGCTGCCCCTATGCGCTGGTGAATGTCTTTGTGGCGCGTGGCGCGAGCCGTCGCGAAGAGTGGAGGGCGCATCGGCTGTTCGAGGAATACCGTTTTCGGGCCGAGTGGTTCCGCTGTGACGGTCGGCTTAAATCCTTCCTTCAGTTCGCTGTCGCATACCCTGATGAAGCCTCCAGGCGGCTGCGTCTGCAATTGGAGGATTGACTTCGAAAATCTCAAGGGCTATGCAAGACGCCAGAAATCGAATTGCGCCCGGAGCGGAGATCCCGCCCCGGGCGTTTTCTTTTGGGCGGAGGCCGAATGATCACGCTAGATGTCGACACGCGCGAGATTGAGCGACGTCTTGGCGAGATCGCAGTGCGGCAGGTGCCGTTCGCGGCCGCGCTGGCGCTGAACGATACCGCCAAAGATGGCAAGGACGCCGTCGAGCTGGAGATGAAGGTCAGCTTCGACCGGCCCAAGCCGTTCACGCTCAATGCGTTCCGGGTGCAGCGGGCCTCGAAGAACCGGCTTCAGGCGATGCTGCTGCGCAAGACGATGGTGGCGGGGCGGCATTACCTCGAGGTGCAAGAGGCCGGCGGCACCCGTCCGCAGACCGGGATGGAGCGGCGGCTGGCCTCGAAGGTTAAGGCCGGGGGCGTGCGGTCGGTCTATCCGGCGCGCGGGGCGCGGCGCGACAAGTACGGCAACTGGTCGCGCGGTCAGCGCAACCAGGTCCTCGCCGCGATCGAGGGGCAGGGCGGCAAGGGCGCCGGCAAGTTCTTCGTTCCGCGTCCGGGATCGGGGCTAGCGCCGGGCGTCTACCAGCGCATGGCGCGGCGCAAGATCAAGAAGGTGGTGCACCTGTCCGACAGGCCCGCGACCTATGGCAAGACGTTCCGTTTCTATCAGCGGGCAGAGCGTCGGATGCGGATGACGCTGCAAGAGAATTTCGAGAAACGGTTCGAGCAGGCACTGCGCACCGCGCGGTGAATGACCACCCCCGGGCAGGGGTGGCTGCGGCCCGTCGGGGCGCGGGGGGGGGCAGAGGCGGGGGACGGATCGTGATCCCTCGGCCGGGACGGCGAGGCACGCTGTCTTGCGGCATTGGGGGATGGCACCCCCGCCGCCCGGCCGCACGATCCCCACCCCCCGCCCGCCCGACCGTTTGGGTCCTTCCCGGGGCCCCGCCGCCCGCGGGTAATTCGCACCCCGGTCAAAATCGGTGCGATTTTTGTTTTATCCCGTGGGGTTGGGGTTCTTGTTGTTGCTCTTTGCCGGGCGACTGTCAGCACAATCAGGAAAGAGGCAATGGCCAATATCATCACCCTCGAGAACGGGGAGGAGATTGACGTCGATGCTTTCCCTCTTCCCGAGGGGGTGAGCGACGAGCTGTTCAACATGACGCAGATCGCGAAGGCGATGAACACGTCGACGGTCACGATCACGCGGTGGATCGACCAGGGGTTTCCGGTTCACCAGAAAGGCGGCAACGGTCAGGCATACGAATTCCGGCTGAGCCATTGCTACGCCTGGCGAATGTGGCGCGAACAGTCGGACGCGGCGGATCGGGCGCGTAAGGACGAGCTTGCCGGGCAACTCGCGATGCAGTTCCTTGGGGGCGAGGAAGAGGCCGGCCACCTGAAGACGCAGCTGTCGCCGAAGGAGATGAAAGCACATCTCGAGGTCGAGATGGTGCGCAACCAGGCCGCGCTGCAGCGCGAGGAACTGGTCAAGAAAGCGCATGTCGAGCGTGTGCTCGAGGGCGTGCTGATCACGTTCCGGCAGGCGATGACGAACCTGCCGGACTACATGGAACAGGAGTTCAGCCTGAGCCCGGTGCAGGTCGAGAAGGCGGAGCGATACTGCGATAACCTGTTGCAGGACATCCGGCTTCAGATGAGCGAGGCACGGTTTGCGGTGGGCGAGGTAGTGTCCGTCGCGGATCACAGGGGCAGGACGGCGTAATGGTCGAGATGAGCGACCGGGCCATCGGCCAGGTCATCGAGATCCCGCCGTTGCCGCCTTTTGCGTCGGCCCGGGATATCCTGGCCGATGCGTTGCCACTGCTGGACGCGCCGAGCCGGATATCGCCGGTGGCCGCGGCGGAGCGGTACATGCGGGTCGAGGCGCGGGGCGTCTGGGCGCAATACGATTGCGATGTCACGCCTTACATGGGCGAGGTCCTCGACACGATGCAGTCGCGGCTTTACCGCGGCGGCGCGTTCGTCGGGCCCGCGCAATCGGGCAAGACGCTGGGGCTGATCGTCATGGCGGCGCACCCCGTCACCTGCGACCCGGCGCCGGTGCTGATCATCCACATGGATCGGCCGAGCCGGGACCGTTGGGTTGAGGAATCGCTGAACCCGGTGATCCAGAACAGCCCGGCGCTGCGCGATCTGCTGGGCCGGGCGCGGGACGACGACACGTTCAGCCGCAAGCGGTTTCGCGGGATGCGCCTGGCGATCGGGTACCCGACGCCGCAATGGCTGTCCTCGGCGAAGTACCGGCTGGTGGCGCTGACGGATTTCGACCACTTCCCTCCCGAGCTGGGCGTGCGCAAGGATGCGCCGGAAGGATCGGCGTTCGACATGGCGACCGAGCGGGTCAAGACGTACATGTCACGCGGCTTCGTCTTTGCCGAAAGCACGCCGGCCTGGCCGGTGAGCGATCCGGCCTGGGCGGCGTCGGCGAGCGAACCGCACGCGTTGCCGCCGGTGAAATACGGGATCGTGAAGCTATACAACACCGGCACGCGGGGGCGCTGGTACTGGGAATGCCGCGATTGCGGCGAGCTTTACGAGCCTTCGTTCGACAAGCTGCATTTCGACGGGGACCGGCCGCCGCGCGAGGCCGGCGAGGCGGCAGAGATGGAATGCCCGCATTGCCATGCACTGACCGGGCCGCAGCACAAGAACGAGATGAACCGCGCGGCGCGGCGCGGCCGGGGCGGATGGCTGCACGAGGCGGAGCATGGGGGCGACCTGGTGCCACTCGGTGACAGCGCGATCCGCCAGTCGGACATCGCCAGCTGGTCGCTGGACGGGGCCGCGGCGACCTTCTCGACTTGGTCGGGGCTGGTTTCGAAGTACATCGAGGTCAAGCGGCAGGCCGAGGAGCTGGACGACGACCTGGGCCTGGCGCGGTTCTATTACACGAGCCTCGGCAAGCCTTATGCACGGGCCGCGTCGGATGCGGACGAGATGCTGTCGGTGACGGCGCTGAAAGAGGACCGCACCACTGCGCCGAAGGGCGTCGCGCCGGATTGGGTGCGGTTCATCACCGTGACGGCGGACGTGCAGAAGACGCGGTTTCCGGTGCAGGTCACCGGCTGGGGCATCGACGGCACGCGGACGGTCATCGACCGCTTCGACCTTTACAAGCCGCCGGCAGGGGCTGAGGGCGAGGATCTGGACCGGGCCTTGAGCCCGGCGAAATACGCAGGCGACTGGGACGTCCTGGTCGAGCTGGAAGACCGGCGCTGGCGAGTCGAAGGCACGGAGTTCGAGCTGCGCGCCGTTGCGCTGGGGGTCGATTTCCAGGGCGAGCCGGGCGTCAGTGACAATGCGGAGCTGTTCTGGAAGCGTCGGCGCAAGGCGGGCCAGGGTGGTCGATGGTTCCTGACCCGCGGCCATCCCGGCCTGCGCCAGCGCGACCGGGTCTGGCACGAGGCGCCGGGCCGGTCGAACCAGGGCAAGAAACGCGGCGTCAAGCTGCTGAACATGGCCACGGACCGGCTGAAGGATTCGGTTACTGCCGCGCTTGTGCGGCCCGCCGGCACACCGCGCAGCTTTCCGCTGCCGGAGTTCCTGGGTGATGACCACCTGGCCGAGTTCTGCGCCGAGGTCCGGACCGACAAGGGCTGGGAGCCGAAGCCTGGCCAGAAACGAAATGAAAGCCTTGACCTGTCGGTCCAGGCGCAGGCGCTGGCCGAGCACAAGGGTCTGCGCCGGATGAACCCGGAAAGCCCGTGGAACTGGGCCATGCTGGGGGCGGACAACCCGCATTGTTTCGCCGTCGATGCGACGGCCTCCGAAGCCAAGCCGAAGGCGCGCAAGCGTCGGGTCGGCAAGATGAGGATCTAATGGCCTACACACAAGACGATCTGACCAAGCTGCAAAAGGCGATCTCGAAAGGTGCGGCCGAAGTGCAGCTGGACGGTGAACGCGTGCGATTCCGCAGCCTGGACGAGATGCTGCGGCTCGAGCGCAAGATACAGGCCGAGCTTGGCGTCACTGAGCGTCCAACTCGCCGGATGCATTATCCCAAAACTTCGACAGGGTGGCGCTGATGGTGGGATTTGTCGATCGGTTCGCGCCGCGGTGGGCGTTACGTCGGGAAGTGGCGCGCGCGCAGCTGGACCTGTTGCGCGAGCGGCGGGCGGAGCGGAACGCTTCGGCGCCGTATGCGCCGGTCGGTGGGGGCCGTCGCAGCCGAGAGTTCTACCGCAACAGCCGAGATCCGCATGGCACGATCTCGGGCGCGCGCCAGCCGCTGGCCTATATCGCGCGGGATATGCTGCGCAACAACCCGCGGGTGACGCGGGCCAACAACCTGTTCGCCGGTTACGTGGTCGGGTCGGGCATCCGACCTGTGGTCGAGATGGTCAGCGATGAAGACAAGGGGGACAAGAGCCGCATCGAGGGCTTGATCGAGGATCATCTGTTGACCACGGCGATCGACGCCGACGGGCACAGCACGCTCTTCGGGATGCAGAACCTGGCGCTGAAGACGATCCCGCTGTCCGGCGAGGTGCTGCTGCGGTATCGCCAGCGTCGCTCCTCGGACGGGTTGCCTCTGCCGTTCCAGATCCAGTGCTTGGAAACCGATTACATCGCACACACCAAACACACGCTTGGCTCGCCCCAGGGCCGCCGGATCGAGAACGGGATCGAGTATGGGCCCACGGGCGCGCCGGAGGCGTATCATCTTTATGCCAACCATCCCGGTTCTCAATACGGTACCGGCGATATCCGCAGGGTGTTGGCGGAGAACATCGCGCACGCGTTCCTGGTCGATCGGCCGGGGCAGCGGCGGGGGGTGAGCTGGTACGCGCCGGTGATGGCGGAGCTGCATGACCTGCACAAGTTCATGCAGGGCACGCTGAAGCGGCAAGAGGTTGCGGCGATGTTTGCCGGAATTCTCAAGAGGAACGGTGACGACGACGCCGGTGACGAACTGAAGGACGCGATTCTGGAAGTCGAGGCGGGCGGCATTCTTGAGCTTCAAGACACGGACGAAATGGAATTCAACGATCCGCCTTCGGCGCAGAGCGCGGAGCCGATCGTGAAGATCATAGACAGGGTGATCGCGAGCGGCCTGATGCTGACCTACGAAGGGTTCAGCGGAGATTACAGCCAGGTCAATTACACCAGCGGCCGGATGGGCCGCATGGACCAGGACCCGATGATCCAGTTCTGGCAGAACGAGTTGGCGATCGCGCGGCTGATGGGGCCGGTCACGCGGTGGTTCAAGGAAGCGCTGTACTTCAAGACGTTCATCGAGCCGGACAAGTACCGGCTGCGCTGGACCGCCCCGCGACGGCCAGTGGTCGATCCGACCAAGGATTACCCGGCGCTGATCCGGAAGATTCGCGGCGGCCTAGCGACGCGGGCCGATGTCATCCGGGAGATGGGCCAGGATCCCGAGCGGATCTGGAACGAGTGGAGTGGCTGGGCGGCCCGCGACGACGAGGCCGGGCTGGTCTTTGACAGCGATCCGCGGCGCGTTTCGCTGTCCGGCGTGGCGCAAGCCAAGGCCGCCGGCGCCAATGCCGCGAACGAAACCCTTACCGACGAGGATGAAACCGATGACTGATTTGACGATGCCACAGATCGCGGAGCGCATGTTCGGCACGCCGTTGCTGGTGGAACCCGCAAAGGCCGCCGTGATTGCGCGTGCCTTTGCGCCGCGGCTGTTGGGTACTGCGGCGGAAGTTCATGTGAGCAGTGCGGTCTCGCCCGCCGACAGCGGCGGTACGGAAAAGCGCGCGGGCAGTATCCTGCATGAGGGCATGTCGGAACATCTGAAGGAACGGCGCGCGGGTTTCATTCGTCACGGGCCGGTCGCGGTGATCGAGGTGGTCGGCTCGCTGGTGCGGCGCGGGTCCTGGCTGGGCCAGTCTTCGGGGATGACCAGCTATGAGGGCCTGCGCGGGCAGCTGAAGGCGGCGGCGGCGGATCCGGAGGTCAAGGCGATTGCCCTGGAGTTCGACACGCCGGGCGGCGAGGCGGCCGGCGCGTTCGAGCTGGGCGACCTGGTGCGCGAGATCCGCGAGACCAAGCCGGTCTACGGCTTTTGCGCCGAGTATGCCTATTCCGCAGGCTATGCGCTGGCCAGCCAGTGCAATTACCTGACGGTTACGGAGTTCGGCGGTGCCGGCTCGATCGGCGTGATCATGATGCACGTCGAGTACAGCGATCACCTGAAGAAAGAGGGTGTCACCGTCAACATCATCCGCGCCGGGCAGCAGAAGGCCAAGGGCAATTCCGTCGAACCCCTGCCGGACGAGCTGCGCGAGGAATGGCAGTCGGAGTCCGAGGCGATGCGCGTGCAGTTCGCCCAGCTGGTCGGCAAGGGGCGCGGCGACCGCTTCGACATGGCGGCGGCGCTGAAGACAGAGGCCAAGGCGTATAGCGGGACCGAGGCTGTGCGCCTTGGTCTGGCCGACCGCGTGGCCGATCCCAAGAAAGCCTTCGATGCGATGGTCGCGTCGATTGTTGCGACCGGCGCGTGGGACGGGACGGTTCCCGTCCCCGCGGCCAAGGTCACGAACCGCAGCTCCGGCTGCACAACCGGGGCGCAAACGCCCCACGCTCAGAAGGAGGCAGATATGCCTGATCAAGTGAAAGAGCCGGAAGCGCAAGGTGTGACCGGCGAGACCAAGGCGGGCGAAGGCAAGACCTCGACCGCATCCCCCACGGCGGCGGAGACCTCGGCGCTCAAGTGCGACGCCGCGGCAATCACCAAGGCGGTTGCCCGCGCGGGTCTGTCGGCAGAGTTCGCGGCCGAGCTGATCTCGAGCAACGCAACCCAAGAGCAGGCGTCCGACGCGATCATCGACAAGCTGGCCGACAAGAAGGCCGGAGCCGATGGCGGCGATATCGTGAACGAGGCGCGCGTGGTGCATGATGGCGTCGACCGCATGAAGGCGGGCATGTCGAAGGCGCTGCTGAAGAAGGCCGGCGTTTCGGGCGGGGAGGCGAACGAGTTCTCGTCGATGTCGCTGCGCGAGATGGCGCGTCACACGTTGCAGGTGCGCGGTCTCGATATGCGCTTCGGTGGCGTGCAGCAGCTGGTCGGGGCGGCGTTCGTGCCGACGATGGCCGGCGGCCTGCACAGCACCAGCGATTTCGGCGAAGTGCTGGCCGACGTCGCGAATAAGTCGATGCTGATGGCCTACCAGGAAGCCGAGGAAACCTTCGAGCAGTTCACCAAGCGCACGACCCTGACCGATTTCAAGCCGACGAAGCGCGTGGGAACGGGGCTGTTCCCGGATCTTTCGGAGGTCGGCGAAGCTGGCGAGTTCAAGTACGGAACCATGGGTGACTTTGGCGAGACGATCGCGCTGCTGACCTATGGCAAGCTGTTCGCGATCACACGCCAGGCGATCATCAACGACGACCTGGGCGCCTTCACCACTGTGCCGATGAAAGCCGGACGCGCGGCCAAGCGCAAGATCGGCGACCTGGTCTTTGCGGTGCTGAATGCCAACGCGGCAATGTCGGACGGTACGGCGTTGTTCCACGCCGATCACAACAACCTGGCGTCGTCTGGTGCGGCGCCATCCGAGACGACGATCGACGCGGCGCTGGTGGCCATGGCCGCACAGTCCCCGCGCGGGACGGATGCGGACAGTTCGGCGACGTTGAACATCCAGCCCAAGTACCTGATTTCCGGCTACACGCATCGCTCGGCCGTTCTGGCGGCGCTGATGTCGGAGAAGACGCCGGACACCACCGGCTCCAAGTCGCAGATGCGCTACAACACCGTCTACCAGGCGGCCGAGCCCATCTTCGACAACCGCGTTGCCGGCAATGCCTGGTACATGGCGGCGGATCCGATGACGTTCGACACGATCGAGGTCGCTTACCTGGACGGCGTGACCGAGCCCTACATCGACCAGCAGGACGGCTGGACGGTCGACGGCACCGAATTCAAGGTGCGCGAGGACGTGGGTGTCAAGGCTACGGCCTGGGAAGGGCTTTACAAGAACGCCGGCTCCTAAGCCGCGTTCCGATCCGAGCTGAAACGCCCGGCGCCGGACAGGCGCCGGGTTTTGCATTTGCGCCCCGGCGCACAATTCGAGGAAAGAGAAATGCAGAACTATGTTCAACCGGGCGCAAGCCTGACCCTGCCCGCGTCGGAGGATGTCACCTCGGGCCGCGGGATCCTGATCGGCACCGTCTTTGGGATTGCGCAGCATGACGCGGATTCCGGCGATGACGTGTCGATCCTTCGCCATGGCGTCGTGACCCATGCCAAGACCAGCGCGCAAGCCTGGACGGTGGGCGCGAAGCTTTACTGGGACGACACCAACAAGGTCTTCACGACCACGGCCAGCGGTAACACGCTGGTGGGGGCCGCCGGCGCGGCGGCGGCCAACCCGTCGGCGACCGGCACGGTGATCCTGGACGGCGCAGTCCGGTAATGTCCGGGATCTTCGACGGCATGGCCGGCGTCCTGAACGACGTGTTCGGGGCGCCGGTCATGCATACGCCGGCCGCGACGGGCTTGCCGGTAGAGGTGCAGGGCATCTTTCGCCGGGATCCCATCACGGTTGCGGACGAAGATGGTCGCGAGTTCCTGGTGACTTCGCCGTCCCTGCGGGTCGAGCGGCCGGATGCGGCCGGGATCGTGGTGGGTGACGTGATCGAGGTGTCGGGCGGCGACCGATTTACGGTTCTCAATGCACAAAGAGCCACGCCAAGCCCCGCGTCGGATGCGCTGGTCGTGTTCGAGCTGGAGGCGATCGAGGCATGAGTTTCCGAACCATCCTGAGGACGCAGCTGCGGGCGGCGCTGGAGGCGTCCGACCGCCTGGGCATCGTCGAATTCTACGATGCGTTTCCGCGCAATCACGATGCGACACAGCTGCCCTACTGCATCGTGCGTACGCCGCGCGAGCGGACGAACCGGGATCACGACTACGGCGTGAATCGCGCGACCGAGGTTGTCGTGTCCTATCGCCGGCTTGGCGGCGACGACCTGGAGGACGAGCTGGATCTCGATGCAGACGAGGTGGTCGAGGTCGTGCTGCCGGTGCTGCGCGGCGTCGGTTTGCTTTACGGGCTGGACATGACCGAGACCGACGTGGTCGCGGCTGGCGAGACCCGGCGCGGCGAGCTGGACATGACATTCACCGTCGAGCGGCTGCTGGACGAAGACGAGCTTTAACACCGGCGCCGGCGGCGGCATCGGGCAAATCCGGGGGTGCAGCGCCCGGGCAACCTTGCGTTAACGGAGAGAGAACATGGCGAAGAGCGCGGGACGGAATTACCTGGTGAAGAAAAACGGCACGACCATCGCGTCGGTTCGGCAGAAGTCGGTTAACTGGTCGTCGCAGATGATCGACGTGACGACCGATGATGACACGGGCGACACGACCTATCTTGCGGACGTTCTGACCGGAAAGGCATTGGAGTGTTCAGTGGAAGGTCTGACCAACGACGACGTGTTCTCGGATATCGCGTTCTCGACCACCGACGCAGACAAGTTCCTGGACGATCTGACGATCGAACGACCCAACGGGGACGAGATCTCGGGCACGTTCATCCTGAGCGCCTATACCGAGACTGGTGCGTACCAGGATGCTGTGACTTTCACCGCGACGCTGACGCGCAGCGGTGCGCATACGTTCGCAGAGGCTTAACGCATGCGCGGTTTCGAGGACATCAGCGTCTGTTGGATGGGCGTTGACTACACACTTAAGGCGCGGGGCATCATGCCGCTGGTCGCGTCGATCGAGGACATCATCAGCGGGACGAGCGGCGTGGCGGCCGTGGCGATCCTGATGGGCCAGAATGGCGGGCCCACGGTGTCGCGCGTCTCAATGGCCTTCGCCGCGATGCTGCGGCATGCGGGCGCCGATGTCAGCGACGACGAGGTGTATCTGTCAGTGCAGGGCGAGCTTCTGGAGGGGAGTGGTGACGCGCTGAGCGCCATGTCGGAGGCGTGCAACTTGCTGCTGGCAATCGTCAGCCCGCCCCTTGCCGAGAAGATGGCCGCCGCCATGGAGGTCGTGGAAGATTTCGATGCCGCCGAGGAAGCCGAAAAAAAGGCCTGAGCGGCGGGCTTGTGCGGGCGCTGCACGATGCGGTGGTCGTGCGTGGATGGGTTTCGCCGCGAGATTTCTGGGACATGGCGCCGGGCGAGGTCTGGTGGGTGATCGAGGCACATGAGCCACGGCAACCGTTGGGCGGAGCCGAAAGCATGGGCGAGCTTTACCGGATGCTGAAGGAAAACCAGGCAAAAGAGCGGGTAGGGAAAGAGGTCAGGGATGGCGCGTAGTATTGGCGACCTCGAGATCCGCGTCGGTGCGGATGTCGGCGGTCTGCGGCGGGATCTGAAAAAGGGTGAGCGCGACATCCAGGGCTTTGGAGCGCGTGCGACGGTGATGGCGAAGAAGGTTGCCAAGGCAGGGGCGATCATCACGGCGGGTGTCGCGGCCGCGACGGGCGGGCTCTTGGTGATGGCGCGCAGCGCGGCCGAGACGGGCGCCGAGATCGAGCGCCTGTCGCGCCTGGCGAACACCACGCCGGAGACGTTCCAGAAATGGGCGCAGGCGTCCAAGACCGTCGGCATCGAGCAGGACAAGCTGGCCGATATCCTGAAGGATGTGCAGGACCGGGTCGGGGACTTCATGGCCACCGGCGGCGGGCCGATGGCGGATTTCTTCGAGAATATCGGACCGAAGGTCGGGGTCACGGCGCAGCACTTCAAAGACCTGAGCGGCCCGGATGCGTTGCAGCTGTACGTGGACTCGCTGCAGAAGGCCGGTCTGTCGCAGTCCGAGATGACCTTCTACATGGAGGCGATGTCGTCTGACCTGACGGCCATGCTGCCGCTGCTGGCGAATGGCGGCCGCGAGATGAAAAAGCTCGGAGACGAAGCTGCCGCAGCCGGTCTGATCATGTCGAATGATGCGGTTAAGGGCTCGACAGATCTTAAGAAAGAGCTAGACGCGCTGGCCACCGTCATCAGCACCCAGGTCAACCAGGCAATCCTCGATAACAAGGAAGACATTACTGCGCTGGTTTCGGCCCTGGTTGATCTGGCGCCCAAAGTTTTGAATGTCGTCCAGGTGTTCGTCGATTGGGCCGCCGCGGTTGTTGACGTGGTCGAGGCGCTTGCGCGACTGAAAAATGAAGGCTGGACATCGTTCCGGATCGGAGACCCGTCGCGCTTCGAAGATGCGCCAACCCTGGATCCGGGAAACCTGCCGGGGCGCTTGGGTGAGATCCTCGGCGGCGGCGCCGGTTCCAACATTCCACGGCCCCCCGGCCTTGATTACCTGACCGACCAGCTGACGGATGACAGTACCGAAGGCGGGCAGGGGATGGACACGCTCGGTTTCGTTGCCGGCGGCGCGGGTTCGCCCTTCAGCTATGACGAGGAGTTCGTCGAGGACGTGTTGGGCCGTCTTGGCGATTTCATGTCGCGCCGGCAGGAGGTGATCAGCGAGGGGGCGCTGGCCGAGCGGTTGATCCACCAGGATCACGTCGATCGCATGAAGGAGCTGGACGCGGACTCGATGGACGCGCGCTTGGCGGGGCTGCGCGGGGCATTCGGCGACGTGTCGAGCCTGATGCAGACCGAGAACAAGAAGCTGTTCCAGATCGGCAAGGCCGCGGCGTTGGCGGACGCCACGATCAGTGGCTACCAGGCCGCAGTTGACGCATGGCAGAAGGGCATGAAGATTGGCGGGCCCGGGGTGGCAGCGGCATTCACCGCCGCGTCTCTGGCGCGGACCGGGGCCCTTATCTCGCAGATCTCGGCGCAGTCCTACGGTGGAGGATCGAGCGCCGCAGGCGGCGGGGCGGGCGCGGGTGCGGGCGCTGGCGCGCCCGAGGCGAGCCCGTCTCAATATTTCACCGTGAACCTGCCCGGTGATGGTCCGATCTCTCGAAGCTCGGTGAGGGATCTGATGCGTATGATGAACGAAGAGATCGAGGGCGGCGCGACCCTGAGCGGGATCGTGGTGAACGGCTGATGGGCGTGATCTTTCAGCCTTTTTATGTTCTGCCGCGTGCGGATCTGCCGCTGACCCATGCGCGGATTGTGCATGCCGGCAATTGGTTTTCCGGTGGCACCGCGTCGGCGAGTGGCACCAATGCAGCCTTTTTCGAAGATGCGCCGATGGGATCGTTGACCTATGAGAAATGGCGGGCGGATGCGGTTCCGGCTACATGGGAATACGACCACGGATCCGAAGTTGTGGCGGATGCGATCTGCATCGCTGCGCATACCTTGGGCACCTCGGGCGCAACATTCAAGCTGCAGTATCATGACGGCTCGACATGGGTGGACCTGACCCGGGCTGTCAGTCCCGAGAACGACATGCCCGTCATGGCGATCTTCGAGCCTGTCGAGGCGCAGCGTTGGCGTATCAGTATCAGCGCGGCGTCCGAGGTACCGGACCTGGGAGTGTTTCGCGTCGCCGATACGATGCAAATGCCTCGGCCGCTTTACGGCGGTCACGCCCCGATGGACATGTCACGCCAGACGGTCATGCGCCAGAACAACTCGGAGACCGGCGAGTTCCTGGGCAAGACCCGTGTGCGGTCCAGCCTGATGGCGCAGTTCGAATGGCGGCACCTCGATCCCGATTGGGTGCGCAGCTACTGGCGCCCGTTCATGCTGGCGATCGAGACCGATCCCTATTTCATCGCATGGCGGCCGGGCCGGTTTCCCGAGGTCGCCTATGTCACGACGGCGCAGGCGCCCATTCCACAGAACATGGGGATCAACGGATTGATGCAGGTGAGCCTGACCGGCACCGCGCGGGGGTATGATTGATGTCGAGCGCCACGCAACCGGGCCGCGAGGTCGTCCAGATCGTCGAGCTGATCGTGCCGATCTGCGCCAACGTGTTCGGCACCAGCCCGTGCACCGCCACAGGCACGGGCGATCAGAAGTGTTTCAACACGCGCGCCACGTGCCTGGATGCCGAGAATTTCGACGGTTCGGCCACGCTGAGCCTGTTCTTCTCGCGCCAGAGCGTTGCCGAACGGCGGGTCGAAGGGGTGGATTACATCATCCCGTCGTTGCGCTCGGTCTCGACCGCGCCGACCAGAATCAACCTGTCGGCCGTCGATCCCGACTCGACAGGGCTGGGCAATCGCGCGGTGTGCGATATCGAACTGATGGACCATCCGCACACCGACAGGGTGGTTGATCCCTATCTGGCGGATCGCAGCTATGATCCGATGGCGCGCGGCAGCTTCTGGACCAAGTGGCTGCGCCGCTGGAAGTATCGCCAGAACATCACTGTCAACGTGTACGAAGGCTATGCTGGCCAAGCGCTGGCGGACATGATCAAGCGGCAGTACGTCCTGATCGAGGTCAGCGGCCCGGATGCGTCGGGCCGGGTCCGCCTGAAGGGCAAGGACATCCTGCACAAGCTGGAAGAGCGCAAGGCGCAGTGCCCCGAGGCGTCGCCCGGCGTGCTGCGCAACGCTCTTCTGGCGGGGGCTACGACCTTTGCCGTCGCGGGTGCCAGCCTGTCGGATTACCCGGCAAGCGGTCTGTTGCGGATCGGTGACGAGTTCATCGCGTATTCGGCCCTGTCCGGGGTGGACGGCGTGCTGACCTTCACGGTGTCCGAACGCGGCGCCGAGAACACGGTGGCGGCGGACCACGACGCCGAGGCAGCGGTGCAACTTTGCAAGCAGTACACCGCTGCTACGGTACAGGAGATCGTCGAGGATCTTCTGACGACACATGCCGGCATAGACCCCGCCATGGTCGACAGCGCCGGCAGTTTCGCGCAGGAGGTAAGCCGTCACCTGTCAAGCTACCGGCTGAGCACGATCATCAGCGACCCGGCGGCAGTCAACAAGCTGATCGCCGAATTGCAGGCACAGTGCGGGTTCTTCATCTGGTGGGACGAGCGGGTGGCCTTGATCAAGATGCGGGCAATCCGCGGGCTAGAGACCGAGCCGCCGACGCTGACGGAGCGGGACCACATCATGCCGGGCCTGTCGGTGCGCGAGTTGCCCCGCAACCGCGTGAGCCAGGCGTGGGTCTATTTCAGCGTGCGAGACTGGACGCAAAGCCTGGACGCCGTGAATTTCCGGCAGGTCCAGGTCGTTGCGGACCTGGCCAGTGAAAGCGAGGATCGTCACGGCGAGCCGTCGATCCGCAAGTATTTTTCGCGTTGGCTCCCCACGGGCAACCTGGCGTTTTCGTCCGGGTTCAAGATCGTGAATCGGTATTCCGAGATCCCGAGCGAGGCGGGTTTCCAGGTCGATGCCAAGGATGGGCACGAGTACTGGGTCGGCGATGTCTTCTACCTGTCGCACGGGCGGCTGGTGGACGCGCACGGCGCCCCGGTGATCGAGCAATGGACGGTCGTCAGTGCCGACGAAGTCGTGCCGGGCGAGACGGTCGAGTACGTCGTCGAGAACACGCAGCTTTATGGCCGGGTCTATGACTGGATGGCAGATGATGCCGGAGACTATCCGGGGACATCCGCCGAATTTGCCGCGGCCTACTGGGGCGATTCCGACGGACTTTTGTCGGATGGCACAAAAGCGGCCACGTGGGGGTAGATCATGACAAGTTTCACGAGCATTCCGAACACCGAAATTGCGCAGGACAAGCCGATCAAGGCCGAGACTGGATTGGCGCTGAGAGATAATGCGATCGCAATCGCGGAGGGTGGATCTGGTGCCCCGAAGATCGCAAAGAAGATCGTCTCTGCCCAAGCGCCCGGCGGGAACGTCACGATTACGGACCTCGATGATTTTGCCGGCGTGCTGGTGTACGGCATTGTCCTTTCGGATGACAGCGGACCCAACATGACCGTTGAGTTCAGTCTGAATAATGGGTCGACCTTTTCCGCCTCTGTGGTCATCGGACAATTCGGTCAACAACTGAGGGCGTCATTTTCTTTTTGGCTGGACTTTGCCACCGGCGACTTCGTTTCGGTCGGAGAGTTCGAGTCTGCACTCCGCGTCACTGGTACCTTGGCCGGATCGAGCGCCGCCATCACCGATCTGCGATTCAGCTGTACCGATCCCTTCGCGCTCCTGATCGAGCCGAACGGGGGGCAGAGCGCGACATGATCCGCGTGAATGCCACGGTAAGCGCGCGCACCGGCAAGGTGGTCATGGTCGAGGAGGAGGTTCTCGACCCATCCCCGGACGGCGTGCCGAAGGCCGTTAGCAGATACCAGTTCAAGGCGGCATTGATTGCTCTGGAAAAAATGGGTGAAGTAACGCTGGCGATGAGCAGTGCCAGTCCAATGGTTCAGCTGGCCTGGGCGGAGGCGCCCGAAATGCGCCGCGCGGATGCGCTGGTCGGCTTCATCACTTCGCAATGCAATTACTCCGACGCGGATCTCGACGAGATTTTCAGCACGGCGTGGGCGATCACGTAAACAAAAGGCGGAATCAGTAAATGGCGACGAACACCTGCACGGTGTCCGGGCAAATCGTGTTGCCCGACGACACTGATGTGACCGGCGGGCGGCTGGTCTTTCGGCTGAGTTCTTATGATGTGGACGGCGGCGAAACCGTTTCCGAGGCCACGGTCGTCACGACGATTGGCGGCGATGGATCCGTGTCGGTCGATCTATGGCCGAACCATCGGGGGGTGCGGGCAAGTTACTATACCGTCAAGATCGTGCGCCAAACTTTGGCCGGTGATGTCTCATTTGATCTCGGTCGCATTCAGGTGCCAGACGAGGCGTCCGCGGATATCGCTGACCTCCTAGGCACGCCGCTTGTGTCTGAAACCGTCAACTGGACCACGCTAACCGAAGGCGATCGACTAGAGCTGCTCGCTGCCTCTGCGCGTCGTTTCACAAACCTTGCCTCGCTGAACGCGGACACTGAGCTGACACTGGACGCAGGGAAGGTCGGAACGGTCGCAGAGGGCGACATCATCGAGGCGCGCAGCTTTCGGTTTTCGGTCGCCGCAGACGATGCAACGGATCATCACCGGGAAACTGCAGGAGGACTCAAGCTCTACGCCCGACCGAATGAAACTGGTCACATCGACATTTTACAGTTTGGCGATGGTCTGTTCAAACAAGCCAACATCGACATGATCGAGGCTGACTTTGGCCGTGTCGGGGTCTCGGTTGGCACGAATGTTGCTGCGAATGCCAGGGTCACAGCTCCCATATATTTCTCGCCGGGTGCCTTTCTGTCGCCAGGCAGCGGCGTCACCGTGGAAATCAAGGACGACATCATCGCGCCGAAACAGTGGATTTTCCGTGGGAATGGTGGTTACGAGCTGGGCCGGGACAGTGGGGGCGACGAGCGCGGCGAGGGTAACCGCGAAGTCCTTGCGGAATGGTTCGGCATGTACGCGCATAGCGGCGGCGTCGATCCCGGTGAAGACATGGCTGACTATCTGCAAATAGCCATGGATGCGCTTGGCAACAGCCGCGAAGGCCTGATCCACTTTGGTAACGGCAGTTACCATTTCAAAAGCACGACCGCGATCAATCGGGCCATCACGCTCAAATTCCCCGGCACGCGGCGCGGCGTTGTTCGTGTGCATGGCGACGGCTACCCGGTGTTCACGTCCAATGGCGACGCGGTAAGGATCGAGGGGGCCAATTTCGAGATGTTCGTTGGTGGCATTACGTCACGCGACAGTCCGTGCATCCACTACACCCACGACGAATGCAGCACGGACGATATCCGCGTGAGCGACGTCGCGCAGGGCATCATCCTCGAAGGCAATCGTTGCCGCGCCGAGAACACATCAGGGGTGTACAGTCATAACCCCGGCGCAGGTAGTTCAATTGTTAATGTGCGGGGCAAGGGGTGCACTGTGCTGGAAACCGAATGCCCGTCGAGCAGTGCTTACGAGCCGGAAGCACTCGTGAACGCAGGAGGCGGTGCGTCGGAGAACATCGTCGCGACAACTATCCGCGGGCTATACTGGTTCAATGACGCGATTGGGGCGCTTCTGAACGCAGAAGGTGGCGATATCACCAGCACCTCGGTTTCCGCTGTGCGAAATCATAGCGCGTCTGACGGCCCTCCTTCTCTGGCAAAACTGGTTGGCAGCGGTGAGCATGACATTTCCGCTTTCATCATGTCTGACTGGCTCTGCAACGCGCTCACAGACAATATCATGGACATCTTGAGGACTGGTACTGGCAAGACGGAAAAGATTATTCTTGGCGAGGGTGCGGGTGGAAATGGCAGTGGATATTTCTTCAATATCGCATGCGAAGCCGGGGCCGTGCAAACCTGCCGAATTGGCGGCGACGTGATCCCCTCAGACCGAGGTGGTTTCTCCATCAGTGGCGCTGCAGCAGCCAATGTAACCGGGCTTCGCAAGCCTCTTGAGTTGGACGAAAACGGCCTGATGCGCGGGGTTTGGGGTATTCCCGAGGACACCGACGACCTGGTTATTTCCAGCGGGGAAATCACGCTTCCGGCCAACGCACCCACCGCGATTTACAGGGTGGACACGGAAGGCAACGCAGGCTCCGACACCCTCACCACGATTAATGGCGGTGTCGAGGGGCAAATCATCATCCTGAAAACGGAAAATTCGTCTCGCGATGTGACGCTGGACGATAATGCCGGGAACCTGCGGATTGCGGGGGATTTCACGATGGATACCACACAGGACCGCATCTGGCTGCAGTTCGACGGCACCAACTGGTTTGAGCTGGGCCGGGTGGATAACGCCTGACAATACTGGTGAAGAGGGGTTTTCCTCAATGGCTGAAGAAAACTATCAGGTCCTGCTGTTTCGGATCGATCGACAAGCCGAAGAAATACGGGATCTGAAGTCCCATGTCGAGAAGCTGGAAAAGCGCGCCGTCGAACGGGACCAGGAAAGATCGGCACAGGAGCGAAAGCAATTGCTGGCCGGGATCAGCTTCCTGGGCGCGGTGATCATCACGCTTGGAAGCGTCCTCTGGTCTTACCGGGCGGTCATTTTCAAGGGGGTAAACTGATGTGCTCAACGACGCTTCGTGCGCTCTATGCCGTGCTCTATTCCTTTGTCGCGATCATCCTGGTCATGGCGTTCTGGCTGGTGCTGTCCACGGACCTGATCATGCGGCCGACCGCAATCCATTACGACGACCGCAAGGTGACGTTTGTAAGGGAAACCCCCTTCGGTGAAGTGTGGGGTGTCTGGTCGACCGAGATCCGCGTGACGGGAACCGGAGAGGAATGCCCGAGCGGTCGCAACCGCGCCCTCTACCAGGTCAAGGACGACAACACGGTCACCTATTACCTCGGCCCGTGGGCCGATCGATGTCTTGAGCAAGGGCCGCCACTCGTCATTGTCGACACATGGCAAGCTTTGCTCTTCGGCGTCATTCCGTTGCGGCCCGTTCGGATCACCACTGTCATCGAAATCGCGGAGTAAGTTCTATGAAACTCATACCGAATGTGAAGTCGAAAATGCGGGCGTACAGCATCTGCACGCTCATCCTGATCGGGGTGGTCTTCTATGGCCCCGAGCAATACTTCGCGCTGACCGGCGACGTGATAGATCCATATCACGTAGGGTACGCGATGCTCTTCCTGATCGTGTTCGGCATCATCGGCTGGTTTATCGACCAGACCCTGCCCAGCATCCTCCGCACCATGAAGCTGGCGGGTATCAGCGCTGTCATCACGGCCGTCCTGCTTTGGCTTGTTTCCGCGCCAGTCTTCGCTATGGGGGAGGCTCCGAAATCGGATGACGGTCCGAATTCCGGGCTGCCGACATGGGAACAAACGGCAGTCTATGCGCTCCCGCTCACCAAGCAGTGGGAGGGTACGGGCCCCACCTTCAAGTGCTCACAGAGCAAGCGCGGAATTTGCGTGAGGGCTTACCTTGATACCGTCGCCGAGCCAGATTTGCCGACCATCTGCTACGGCGAAACCAGCCACACGGGGACCAGGGTTTCGATGGGCGACGTTCGGACTATCGAGCAATGCGAGGCTGGGTTGTACCGGATCATGCGCGACCTTTACTGGAAGAAGTATCGAACCGGCGTCACAATCAGTCACATGCCGCCGCAGGTCGATGCGGTCTTCACAGATCTGGCGTGGAACGTCGGGCCCTATGCGGTTCTGCGGTCGTCAGCGCTGAAGAGCGCAAACCGGGGGGACTTCGCCGACGCATGCTATCGGCACACTTTTTACAATAAGTCGGGTGGCGTGTTTGTGCGTGGCCTGTCGCGCCGCCGGTCAGCTGGCTACAAGGTCTGCATGTCAGGAGTAGACGCGTGAGCGCGCTCGGCTCAAAGCTACGGAAGCTGGAGGGTGGGCGGGTCGCGTTCATGTGCCCAGGCTGCCAACAGGCACATCACGTAACGGTCGACGGCTCGCGTGGGTGGACTTTCAACGGGGATGGTGACCGGCCCACGTTCTCGCCTTCTGTGCTGGTGTCGGGCACCGTCCCAATCACTGACGAAGAGCACGCTAGGCTCATGGCTGGTGAAAAGATCGAGCCGGTTTCGTTGATTTGCCATTCGTTCGTCACTGATGGCCGCATTCGGTTTCTCAACGACTGCACGCATGATCTCGCAGGCAAGACGATGGATTTGCCGGATTGGCCGGGGAGGGCGGCATGATCACCCGCTACGCGCTCATCGCTGCCCTTTTGGCCTGCCTGGGCCTCGGTGGGGCGCTCTGGTGGCAGTCGAGCCGTGTAGACGGCCTGAAGGCCGACAAGGCGCGTCTGGAGCGCTCGGTGCAGAGCCTGGAGGCCGCGCGCGCCCAGGCCCGCACAGCGGCGCGGGTGGCACGAGCTGAGGCGGACAGGCAAGCCAAGCTGGCCGCCGAATACGAACAGGTCAAAGACGCTTTCCGAGAAGGAGATTTCGATGCACCGCTTCCTGATGATTTCCGCGATCTGCTTGACCGCATCCTGCGGTCCGGAGACTGAGATCGAGTACATCACGCCCGATGTGCCGGCCGAGTTGCGCACGCCGGTGCCGGTGCCGAAACGGAAAGCAGAGACGCTGGCCGATGTAGGTGTGATCCTGACCGATCACGTCGAGGCGCTTGGCAAGGCGAACGGCAAGATCGTGGCAACGGACTGTATTTTGACCGAGGCCGAGACGGGCAAAGTTAAGGAGGGCTGCGAGGAATGACCTTCTGGGACTTTATCGCAGTGGCGTTCCTGGTGGCTGCCGGCTTGTCCCTTCGCCCGGCCGGGCCAATTGCAACCATCCTCCTGGGCGCCATGGGCGCGATCGTGGCGTGGCTGGGGTAGGCGTTCACAGCCTCACGATTCGTTCACGGTATGTCACTGTGATAGGTCGGCAGCCATCTCGTTGAAATCTCGGTAACTCGGCACGATTCAAAATCCCCTGATTTGGTCAACCTTTCAGCTGGTAATTTGCGATCTCTAAAGTGCTCTGTGCCTCAACCAGGAAGTTGTCCACGACCACGTGTGCTTATGATCTTGGATTTGTGTTGTATTGGACATCAATTTATTACAACTCCGAGATATGAAGCGTTTGTCCCAAGTCGAAAAGTTTCGCCAGGCAAGGATTGGCCGGCGCCGATGGCATAGGTCGCTATCACGAGCAAATAAGTTTCGTGTTCGACTTCAGATCCGGGAAGTCCGAATTGCGGCGCCAGTGATTTTCAGTTTCACCAAGAACTACATTGAGTCCGTTACCTTTCTGCGCGACTTGAAGGTTGCGGCATTGAAGAAAGCGCCTCCGAATATCAGACACAGTGTATTCATTGATTTGTCTGAGGTTAAAGATGTCTCGCCGGCGGCGGCTTTGGTTTTGGCTGCTGAGGTCGATCGGTGGCGGCAGGTTAAACGGACCCGATTGGCCCCAAGAAATGTTTCCGATTGGGACCCATTCGTTCTCCAAACGCTTCATTCAATGGGTTTCTTCCGCCTATTGGGTGTTGAAAGCGGTGTTGCAAAGAGCAACACGCCTCAGGCGGTCGAGGTTACGATGTTGCCGATTGTCTCCAGCACGAGGCTAGAAGGAGGACTGCTTCAGCCCATGATGGACTTGTTGGCGAGGGCTGCGAACATTTTGGGGCAAGATCCTTTAATTTACCCGGCGTTAACCGAGGCCGCCTACAACGCAACGCTACACGCCTATCCAGACGATCAGCCGACGGAATTCCCCATCCCGGCAAAGTGCTGGTGGGCGACGGCATGTTGGAACATTGAAGGAGGCGTCGTGAAGTTCATTGTCTATGATCAGGGTGTAGGAATTCCTGCGACCCTGCCTCGCTCCAAGCATTGGGAGCAGGTCAGGGCTTTGTTTCCGCAGGGATTGAGAGTTGCAACCGCAGATGCTTCCAGACTCATCGCAGCAGCAATTCAATTTGATCGTACTTCATTGGAGGGTGGGCACGGCAAGGGCCTTCAGGATGTCGTCACACCCGTAGATAAAACCGTTGGCGCTAAAGTTCGGCTATTGAGCGGAACCGGAAAAGTCACATATCATAATGGAGGTGGCGTGAAATTGGAAGACGAAACCCTACATATAGGTGGAACGTTGGTGGAGTGGACAATTCCTGTGGATTCATACCTTCCGGAGTAGAATCATGACTAGAACCATCAATATAGCGGAAGACTTCACCCGTTACCCGGGTGGGCGTTACCCTCGTGACGGCGAAGGTAACGGTACTGACTTCCGAGATCGTTTCTTGGTTCCAATACTTAAGGATCATGACAAAGCCGTTATAATTCTTGACGGTGCTGCAGGCTATCCTTCTTCGTTTCTTGATGAGGCTTTTGCGGGCCTTGTCAGAAATGAAGGTTTTTCCGCCGACGTTGTACTGGCCTCGTTCGAGCTGGTTGCAAAAGAACCTGGTTTCAATCGTGTGATTGAGATGATTAGCCGTTACGTGCGTGAAGCAGGCGAGAAGAAGGTCGGTGCCGTAGAGGCTGGTTAGTGGATGGGATCACTCAAATTTTGCTCTCAGCGCTGGTAGGTGCAGGTTCGGCCTTGGCGGTCGAGGGTCTTAAAGGTGTGGTTTCGAGGTATTTTCAAAAGCTGGACGAGACGAAAGCTCAGCGTGAGCACGATTACTTGACCCTTCGGAACGTCATCTTTGAGACAAGGGATTTAGCAACTGAATACTGGGAAAATCCCGGAGCCGCGCCCGGGCAGAAAACTAGGCAGGCGTCCATCATTGGTCGCCTAACATTCATTCTCAAAATTCAGAGCGATTTATTTGATGCCAATCGGGCACTGTCTCGTAAGGTTGGTGAGCAAATGGATCAATTTTACGACGCTTGCTCGGGCGGCGAATTTGGTAGCTCGGATCGGCCGGAGCAGTCCGAAAGATGTACTGACGTTGAGGTTGCCGCTTACTCTCTGGTTCATCGATGCCAAAGTGCATTGAGACAGCTTTAAAGGGCTGCTTTTCCGGCACTCACAGCGTCCCAGAGCCGAAGTCTGCGATGGTTCTTGTCCAGCACAGCACTATGCTACCATTACTTTCAACTTGATTGATATTAGGTGACGGCAAGATTGTCACTGCCTGTCTTTTTGACAGCCCAAGTTCCGAGGATTTGTTTCGTATGGAGTTTGCCAAAACTCTCTGTTTAAGCTCGGATTAGTTGTCAATTTTGATCTAAGACATTGATTTCTATGGTGCCGGATTTTGCCAAGAAATAGCTGCAAAGCCTTGAATCAACTGTTTTCTGGCTAGATCTTTCAGGATTCGAAGTGTGGGGGGGCTACGCTTGGATTCTGATGGAACTCCTTCTAATGCTATTGGACCCTAATTGTAGGTCCACACCGTTTGTAAGCTATTGAAATCATATGGACCCTTTTATTGGTTTCGGGTCCACACGAGCATTGAAAGCGTTGAAGTTTTCGGGATTTTGGTAGGCCCGGAGGGACTCGAACCCCCAACCAAAGCGTTATGAGCGCTCTGCTCTAACCAATTGAGCTACAGGCCCGACCTTGCGTTTCGGGATAGGCGGGGGCAGGGCGGGCGTCAAGGGCTCTGGCAACCCCTCGCGGGCATTCGCGATTGCACGGACGCCCGCGATGGATTAACCGAAGCCCCGACATGCCAAGCGGAGACCGCCCATGACCGACGCCAAGAACGGGATCACCTATGCCGATGCCGGCGTGGATATCGATGCGGGCAACGCGCTCGTCGACCGGATCAAGCCTGCCGCCAAGCGTACCAACCGCGCGGGCGTCATGGCGGGCCTGGGCGGTTTCGGTGCGCTTTTCGATCTCAAGGGCGCGGGCTATACCGACCCCATTCTGGTGGCCGCCACCGACGGCGTGGGCACAAAGCTGCGCATCGCGATCGACACCGGCAACGTCGACGGCGTCGGCATCGACCTTGTCGCCATGTGCGTCAACGACCTTGTCTGCCAGGGAGCCGAGCCGCTCTTCTTTCTGGACTATTTTGCCACCGGCAAGCTCGACACGGATACAGCGGCCCGCATCATCGAAGGCATCGCCGAAGGCTGCGTGCGTTCCGGTACCGCGCTCATCGGCGGCGAGACGGCGGAAATGCCCGGCATGTACCCCGAAGGCGACTTCGACCTCGCCGGCTTTGCCGTGGGCGCGATGGAGCGCGGCAGCGACCTGCCGGCGGGCGTCACGTCCGGCGACGTGCTTCTGGGGCTTGCCTCGAACGGCGTGCATTCCAACGGCTATTCCCTCGTGCGCAAGCTGGTCGAGATGTCCGGCCTCGGCTGGAACGCCGAGTGCCCATGGGCGGATGGCAGCCTTGGCGCGGCCCTGCTGACGCCCACGCGCCTTTACGTGACGCAGGCGCTCGAGGCGGTCCGCGCGGGCGGCGTCCACGCGCTCGCCCACATCACCGGCGGCGGCCTGACCGAGAACATCCCCCGCGTCCTTCCGGACGATCTTGGCGTCGATATCGACCTCGACAGCTTCGATCTGCCGCTCGTCTTCCAGTGGCTGATGGCGCAGGGTGGCATGGCGCAATCGGAAATGCTCAAGACCTTCAACTGCGGCGTGGGCATGGTGCTGGCGGTCGAGGCCGACCGCGCCGAGGCGCTCGCGAAGCTTCTGACAGGCACCGGAGAGACCGTGATCCGCCTGGGCCACGTGACCGAGGGGCAGGGCGTCCGCTACACCGGCACCCTCGCGTGACCAAGCGTGTCGCCATCCTGTTCTCGGGCAGCGGCTCCAACATGGTGGCGCTGATTGACAGCATGACCGGCGACCACCCGGCGCGCCCCGTGGTGGCGCTTTGCAACACGCCCGATGCCCCCGGCTTTGCCAAGGCCGAGGCGCGCGGCGTGCCGACCGAACTGGTGGATCATCGCGATTTCAGGGGCGACCGTCCCGCCTTCGAAGGCGTCATGACCCGGACCTTGGAGCGCTACGCGCCCGACATCATCTGTTTCGCGGGCTTCATGCGCATCCTGACCGACGATTTCATCTTGCGCTGGCAGGGCCGGATGATCAATATCCACCCGTCGCTCCTGCCCAGCTATCGCGGCCTCGACACCCACGCCCGCGCCATCGCGGCGGGCGAGGCCGAGGCGGGCTGCACTGTGCACGAAGTGACGCTGGAACTGGATGACGGCCCGATCCTGGGCCAGGCCCGCGTGCCGGTGCATCCCGGCGACACGCCCCAGGCGCTGGCCGCCCGGGTGCTGGAGCAGGAACACCGGCTTTACCCGGCGGTCCTGCGCCGCTTCGCCGCCGGCGACCGCACGCCCGTCCACCTGCCCTGAGCGGGTGAGGGCGGACGGCACACCGCGCGGTTCCGCATCAGCGCGGCGCAGACGCCGCAACGTTGCCGTGCCAGTCGGCCGAGACATCGGCCGGCGGGGCGCTCACCGCGACACCGCCAAGCGCCAGCAGCAGCATGGCGCTCAGCGTCATCGCCACGTCGCGCGATTTCATCCGCGGGGCAGGGCGGCTGGGGATATGGTCGAGGGTCGTCATGGCATCTCTCCGTCATCGGTACTGCACGTTACATAGATGCGGCCTTGGTATTTTTGAAACGAATGAATGTTGTATCGGGTATAAAGAAACGTGATGTATCCGGTGCCGCCATGCCGCAGCCCCGCGGTCGCGTGTCACTTGCGCTTTGCTTTCCGCCGCGCCTCGGTATAGGCGGTTGGACTACCACGTTTTATCCGCCGGAGCAGGAATGCAGACCATCACCACCACCGAAGACCTCGCCGCTTTTTGCGCCCGCGCGGCAGAGGCCGAGTATGTCACCGTCGATACCGAGTTCCTGCGCGAGCGCACCTATTATTCCAAGCTCTGCCTGATCCAGCTGGCCCTGCCGTCCCGGGGCGAGGACGACGCCGTGCTGGTCGACCCGATCGACGGCCAGGACATGTCGCTCGAACCGCTCTACGACCTCTTCCGCGATCCTTCCGTGGTCAAGGTGTTCCACGCTGCGCGGCAGGACCTCGAGATCTTCTATGTCGATGCCGGGCTGATTCCCGACCCGCTCTTCGACACGCAGGTCGCGGCGATGGTCTGCGGCTTCGGCGAACAGGTGGGCTACGAGACCCTGGTGCGCAAGATCGCCAAGCAGTCGCTCGACAAGACCTCGCGCTTCACCGACTGGTCGCGCCGCCCGCTGACCGACGCGCAGAAGACCTACGCGGTGGCGGACGTGACCCACCTGCGGGACATCTACGAATTCCTCGCCGCCAAGCTGGCGAAATCGGGCCGCGACAAGTGGGTGGCCGAGGAGATGCAGGTGCTCACCAACCCCGAGACCTATGTCACCCGCCCCGATGAGGCCTGGCAGCGCGTCAAGACCCGCAACTCGTCGGGTCGTTTCCTGGCCATCGTGCGCGAACTGGCCCGCTTCCGCGAGGACTATGCCCAGAGCCGCAATATCCCCCGCAACCGGGTCTTCAAGGACGACGCCCTGGTGGAGCTGGCCTCGACCAAGCCGAAATCCGCGAACGACCTCTCGCGCTCGCGGCTCTTGCTGCGCGAGGCGCGGCGCGGCGACATCGCCGACGGCATCATCGCGGCGGTCAAGGCGGGGCTCGACTGTCCGAACGACGATTTGCCCAAGGCCGACCGCAGCCGCGAACGGCTTCAGATCAACCCGGCGCTTGCCGATCTTCTGCGCGTTTTGCTGAAAGCGAAATCCGAGGAGTATTCAGTCGCCTCCAAGCTCATCGCCTCGGCGGCCGACCTCGATGCCATCTCGGCGGGCGAACGCGACGTGCCGGCTTTGGGCGGCTGGCGGCGCGATGTGTTCGGGGATGATGCGATGCGGCTCTGCGACGGCAAGGTCGCACTGGCCGCCCGCCGCGGATCGGTTGTGGCGATCGACCTATGATGCGTCAGCGGCGCGAACTGAGGGCGTTCAGCTCGCCGCGCACGCGGATCTCGTTGATCTCTTCCAGGTCGTTGTTGCTCAGGAACGCGCCCACCCGCACCTCGCGGGTGCTTTGCGTGCCCACCGGCATCTCGATCGGCTGATAGGCGTTCAGCGTGTATTCCATGACGCCATTGATCGGACCGTCCTCGCTGATCGGCAACAGGCGCACGTCGAACGCGCCCTCGCGCTGGGGCAGGCCGGTCACGCGCACGATGGCGCCCGTGGGCAGCGGCTCGACCACCATGCTGGTCACCTGATCGACAAGGCTGCCATTATAGATCTCGACCTTGGCACGGCGGCGGAAGATGCCCGAGCGTTGCGCGACCGAGGCGTTCCTGCGCACGATCATCTCGGCATTTTCATCCTCGATCAGAGGGTTGCCGGTCTGCCGATCGCTGGGCGAACGGCGCTCGCCGGTATTGGTGGTGTTCACGATCGGGGTGGACCGGCTGTTGCCGAACCAGTTGCGCGGGTTGGCGCCGGAATCGCGCCAGCCGCTGCACGCCGTCAGCGTCATGCTTGAGATCACCATCACCGAAAGCAGAACCCGCATTTCGACCGCCCCTTCCTCGTTTCTTTTCGACTACCCCATCCGGGCGGGCTTGAAAAGGGACTTGGCGCACTGGACCTGAAGGTGTTGCACGCCTAACTGTGGTCAGAAGAAGCAGAAGGAGACCAGCCGCATGGCGCAGCCGGCATTCGAAGAGATCGTCGAGGATTTCGAGTTCCTGGAGGACTGGGAGGATCGCTACCGCTACGTGATCGACCGGGGCCGCGCGATGGAGCCGCTGGATGACGCCCTGAAAGTCCCGGCGACCAAGGTCGACGGCTGCGCCAGCCAAGTGTGGCTGCATCCGAAGGTCGAGGCGGGCAGGTTCCGCTTCGACGGCGATTCGGATGCGATGATCGTGCGCGGCCTGATCGCGGTGTTGCGCACGCTCTACAATGACACGCCCGTGGGCCAGGTGGGGCAGGTGGACGCCCCCGGCGAACTGGCCCGGCTGGGGCTGAACGATCACTTGTCTGCGCAACGCTCCAACGGGCTGCGGGCGATGATCGAGCGGATCCGCGCCGTGGCCTCCGAGGCGGCGTGATCCTAAAGCGTCCCGCCTTTAACCTGACACATCAGATAAAGGCGGGGTGCGCGCCTCGACCGAGCCTTGCACTGCGCTTCGCCAAAAGCTGTGAGTCAGGTTTTTGGCGAAACGCTTTAGAGGAGTGGCTGCGCCACGCTCTGTTTTTCCGTGAAGAGGGGCGCTGCCCCTCCGGTCGAAACGATGTTTCGACCTCCTCCCCGGGATATTTCCGGCCAGAGGAAGACAGCCGCTCAGGCGCGAGCTGACAGCGTGGTTTCGAGGTCGCCGTAGCCGGTAAACCGGTATTCGAACTCCAGCCCGAGCCGGTCGGCGCAGTCTTCTGCCTTGGCTTTCAGCGCCGGGTCCTCGACCTGCGCCTGGTAGACCAGCGTGGTGTAGTTGCCGAAGATCATGTCGCGCAATTCGGGGTGGCGGTCGAGACCCATGGGTTTCCACACGAAGGCGTCGAACTGCTTGACCAGGAAATCGGTCAGGTAGAAGGCGGTGATCTCGTCGCGCGCGGCGAAGGTCTCGTTGCCCTCGAAGAAGGAATAGCAATGCGGGCCTTCGACCATCTCGACGCCCAGCTCCCGGCATTTTGCCTGCAGCAAACCGCCGGTGCCGCAATCGGCATAGACCACGAAGATGTCGTCATAGGCGTCGCGATGCTCGGCCACCGTTTCCTCGACCGCCGTGACGATCCTTTCGGGATAAAGATGGTATTTCGCGGGCAGGCATTGCAGCACCATGTGATCCCACCCATTGGCGCGCTTCAGCGCCAGGATCTCGCGCGCCAGTGCGCCGCAGGCGATCAGCAGGATGCTGCCCTTCGCCCGCTCGGCAAAGCCGTCCTCGGTCAGGGTGCTGTCGCTCGGCAGCATCTCAGCGCCCGCCGCCACGCAGGCCGAGGAACCGCACCAGCAGGTAGACCCCCAGCACCAGCGGCACCGCGACCATCCAGTTCTCCGACAGCGCCTCCGGCCCCCAGGCCGAGGTCAGCAGGAAAATCGTGCCGCCCGCAGCGGCGATCACGACAAGCAACAGCAGCACCAGTTTGTTGAGCGGCATCGCGAGGGTCCTTTCCGCAACAGACATAAGCGCAGTCGTCCGACGAAAAAAGCCCCGCCGGGTCGGGCAGGGCCTTGTCGTTCACCCGAGGGCAGGGGCTCAGCCCGTGGCGCCTTGGTTGTGCTTGCGGCCCACCAGGTCCTTGGCGGTCTCCACCGCCACGGCGGCGTCGCGGCAATAGGCGTCGGCGCCGATGGCCTTGCCGAATTCCTCGTTCAGCGGTGCGCCGCCCACCAGCACGATGTAATCGTCGCGCAGGCCCTGTTCCACCATCGTGTCGATCACGACCTTCATGTAGGGCATCGTGGTGGTCAGCAGGGCCGACATGCCCAGGATGTCGGGTTTTTCGGTTTCCAGCGCCTCGAGATAGTTCTCGACCGGATTGTTGATCCCGAGGTCGACCACCTCGAACCCGGCACCTTCCATCATCATCGACACCAGGTTTTTGCCGATGTCGTGGATGTCGCCCTTGACGGTACCGATCACCATCTTGCCGACGCGCGGGGCGCCGGTTTCGGCCAGCAGAGGCTTGAGGATGGCCATGCCGCCCTTCATCGCGTTGGCCGCGAGCAGAACCTCGGGCACGAACAGGATACCGTCGCGGAAATCCTTGCCGACGATGGTCATGCCGCCCACCAGCGCCTCGGTCAGCACCTGGTAGGGTTGCCAGCCACGCTCAAGCAGGATGTTGACGCCTTCCTCGATCTCTTCCTTCAGACCGTCATAGAGGTCGTCGAACATCTGCTGGACAAGTTCCTCGTCGTCCAGTTCGCTGAGGATGATGTCGTCTTCTTCGTCGGACATGTGCTTTATCCCTTGGTGTGGCGCGTGGCCCGGTGTCTAGCCTCCGCGATTACGTCCATTTTGTCGCACACGACTTTCCAATTCCGACATGCGCGGTTCTTGCACCGACAGATAGCGCAGATTCCGCGCGGCCTTCAGTGAAAAACTTCCATACTGACTATGAGCTTGTTGCATATGTTCTCTTAATGTTCCTATAATCGGGCCATGTCCGATACCTCCGATACCGTCGATCCGCGGTTGCGCCGTCCGGGCCGGGGCGCGGTCAGCAACGCCGTGGGCCGGTACGAGCGGCAGGCACGCAGTTTCGAGGATGACGGCTGGAATGCCGCCCCCGAAGAGGCGGCGCTGCGCACCCGCGTCAGCATCGAGCGGCCGCGCAGCATCATCACCTACAACCGCTCGCCCGATCTGCCGTTCGACCGCTCGATCAACCCTTACCGGGGCTGCGAGCATGGCTGCATCTATTGCTTCGCCCGGCCCAGCCACGCCTGGCTCGGCCTGTCGGCAGGGCTCGATTTCGAGACCCGGCTGGTCGCGCGCCCCGACGCGCCCCAGGTGCTGGCCGCCGAGCTGCGCAAGCCCGGCTACCGCGTGGCGCCCATCGCCATCGGCACCAACACCGATCCGTATCAGCCCATCGAAAAGGCCCATGGCATCATGCGCGCCTGCCTCCAGGTGCTGTCGGATTTCAACCATCCCGTCGCCATCGTCACCAAGGGCAGCCTCGTGGAGCGTGACATCGACATCCTGTCCGACATGGCCGCGCGCGGGCTGGCGCGGGTGGGCATCTCCGTCACCACGCTCGACGCTGCGTTGTCTCGCGCGATGGAGCCGCGCGCACCTGCCCCGGCGCGACGGCTGAAGGTGGTCGAACGCCTGGCGAACGCGGGCGTGCCCGTGCGCGCCATGGTCTCACCGGTGATCCCGGGGCTGACCTGTCACGAGATGGAGCCAATCCTGCAGGCCGTTGCCAAGGCAGGGGCCGGCGCCGCCAGCTGGATCATGCTGCGCCTGCCGCTGGAGGTCTCGCCGCTCTTTCGCGAGTGGCTGGCCGAGACTTGTCCCGACCGGGCCGCCCGCGTGATGGGTCACGTGCGCGACATGCATGGCGGCAAGGATTACGCCTCGGACTGGGGCCGCCGGATGCGCGGCTCAGGGCCCTATGCCGAGATGGTGGCGCAGCGGTTTCGGGTCGCGGCACGACGGCTGGGGCTCGACGCGACACAGCCGCCTTTGCGGTGCGACCTCTTCGCGCCGCCGGCGCGGGCCGGGGACCAGATGGAACTGTTCTGAGGTGGACTATCACATTGGCGTCTGCGCGTGGGTTTTCACCCACCCTACGGGTCCGCGCGACACCGCGTCGGGACCTGTTCAGCTGCCGTAGGGTGGGGTTCCACCCCACCGCTTCGCCCTCACTCCGCGCAAACCCGACCCGGAACCTCGATGCCGCCGTAGGGTGGGTGAAAACCCACGCGCACCCACCGCGCCTTACAACTTCCGCACCTTCAACTTGGTCAGCCGGTTGTCCTCCTTCTCCACCACCTCGAAACGGAAGCCGTGGAAATTGAACACCTGTCCCACCTCGGGGATGATCTGCGCCTCGTAGATCACCAGGCCCGCCACGGTGTTGGCCTGATCGTCCGGCAAGGTCCAGTCCGTTGCCCGGTTCAGGTCGCGGATCGTCGTGCCGCCGTCCACCAGGAACTGGCCGTCGTCGCTGCGCCCCACCGGTTGGTCGCCATCGGGGTCGAACTCGTCGGTGATCTCGCCCACGATCTCTTCCAGGATATCCTCCAGCGTGATCAGCCCCTGAAGGTCGCCATACTCGTCCACCACCAGCGCGAAATGGCTGCGCATCCGCAGGAACTGGCGCATCTGGTCGTCCAGCGTGGTGGTCTCGGGCACGAAATAGGGCTCCATCGCCACGTCGCAGATGTCGAACGTCGCCAGCGCCCCGCGCGCGCCCTCGGCCTTCAGCGCCAGCGTGTGCATGGCGCGCAGCAGGTCCTTGGCATGGACGATCCCGATGATGTTGTCGGGATCGTCACGATAGATCGGCAGCCGCGTGTGGTTGGATTTCAGGCACTGGTCCAGGATCGCCTCGGGTTCCAGCGCCGCGTCGATCATCTCGATCTGGCTGCGGTGCAACATGATCTCCTCGACCGCCCGGTCGCCCAGGTCCAGCGCGCCAAGGATCCGGTCGCGGTCCTCTTTCTCGACCACGCCCTCGGAATGCCCGAGGTACAGCGCTCCCGCGATTTCCTCGCGCACCGCCAGGATCTGGCTGTCGGGGTCGGTCTTCACCCCGAACACCCGCAGCACGCCGCGCACCAGCAGGCGGACCGCCGACACCACCGGCGAAAAGATCACGATCACCCAGCGGATCACCGGGGCCGCGTGCGAGGCCGCCGCCTCGGCATTGGTGATCGCATAGGTCTTGGGCAGAACCTCGGCAAAGATCAGCACCAGGAACGTCATCACCAGCGTCGCCAGCGCCACGCCGCTCTCGCCGAAGGCGCGGGTGAAGAGGGCGGTCGCCAGCGACGTCGCCAGGATGTTCACCAGGTTGTTGCCCAGAAGGACCGAGCCGATCAGCCGCTCGTTGTCCTCGGTGATCTGTAGCGCCCGTTCGGCGCCTTTCGATCCCTTGTCGGCCCGCGCCCGCAGCTTGCCGCGCGACGCGGCGGTCAGCGCGGTTTCACTCCCCGAAAAGCAGGCGGACAGAACCAGAAGCAGAAGGATCGCACCGGCAGAGATCCAGAAGGCGGTGTCAAAAGTTGGCGAAACGGGGTCCATTGTCCAAAAGTCACGTTATGCGTTGCAGGGGTTATGGGGCGTGCAGGCGGGGCATTCAAGGAAACTGGCGCGGAAACTTGCAGATTTGGGGGCGCAGGACCCGTGAAGGGGGATTCGACGGACCCAGGCCCTGCCGGGCGACGAGACCGGCTGGCGCATCGCACCTGCACGGTCTGCCGGCCGACGCCAGGTGGCAGGGCTTCCGTCCGGTCCCGAGCCCGGGACATCGCGCCTGCAATCGGTCAGTCGCCGTCCGTCGACCTGCCGCCCGCCGCCTTGCGCGCCTCCTGCGCCAGCGGGTGCGCGTCGAACACCAGGTCGCGCAGCCGGTCTTGCAGCACATGGGTATAGATCTCGGTCGTTCCCACATCGGCATGACCCAGGAGCGTCTGGATCGTCCGCAAATCGGCGCCGCCGGCCAGCAGATGCGTCGCGAAGGCATGACGCAGGATGTGCGGCGACACCCGCTCGGGGCTGATCCCCGCCGCCACGGCGAAATCCTTGACCAGCAGGAAAAAGCGGTTGCGCGTGATGTGACCCGCCTTGCCGCTCGACGGAAAAAGAAAGGCCGAGGCTGGCTTGCCCTTCGCCTTCGCCGCCTCTTCCGCCGCATCGCGCACCGTCAGCCAGGCGTCCAGCGCCGCGCGGGCCGGGGGCGACATCGGCACCAGCCGTTCCTTGCCGCCCTTGCCGCGCACCAGCAGCATCTGCGGGTCGCCCCGGCAGGACGCCACCGGCAACGACACCAGTTCGCTCACCCGCATACCCGTGGCATAAAGCAGTTCCATCAGGCAGGCGTTGCGGACCCGGTCGGCCTTGTTCCGCCCGGTCTGCCGCGCGGCCTCCAGCAGGCGGTCCACGTCGCCCAGCTCCAGCGTCTTGGGCAGACGCTTGTCGCGGCCCGGGCCGCGGATCTGGATCGCCGGGTTGTCCTCGCGCAGCCCCTCGTCGAAGGCAAAGCGATAGAATTGCCGGATCGCCGACAGTCGCCGCGCCCGCGTCGACCGCGCCAGTCCCTGCGCGTCGCAATGCACCAGGTAATCCTCGATATCCGCCTGCGCCGCGCGCGCCGCATCCTTGCCGCCACGCGCCAGCCACTCGGTGAAATCCGTCAGGTCCCGGGCATAGGCCTGCAAGGTATTGCGGGCCGCCCCAGCCTCGGCCGCCTGGGCGTCGAGGAAATTCGCCAGCCAGTGCCGCGTGCTCACGTGCCCGCCTTCAGCAGCAGGATCTGCAACGCCGCCTTGCGCGCGGTGTCCTCCAGCCCCACAGCCCGCAGCGTCGACAGGCCCGCCACGATGTCGCTGGCCTGGTTCGGTCCGGCGCCGTCCAGTTGCAGCGCCGCCGTCAGGATCGCCTGTCCTAGCCGCCCGGCCTCCAGCATGTCGGCATGGTCGGGATGGGCTGCATTGGCGGCAAACGCCTCTGCAATCGCGATCTGCGGCGTCTCGCTGGCCAGGTCGGCGTCGGGCGTGCCCTGGGCCAGTCCCACCAGGAAGCGCCCGCGCGCATCGTTCGTGGCAAGTTTCGGCGCCAGCGACTCGTAATCCTGCGACAACAGCGCCACCTCGAAGGCCGCCTCGCGCCCGCGGCCCTGCAGATCCAGCGTCGACAGCGACTGGGCAAAGAGCGTCGCAAACGCCACGCCCAGGCCCTCGCGCTTCATGTCGCGCCACAGGTCGGGCAGGATCTCGCCCACGGCTTGCGCGTCGGTGTCGAGGATCGCCTGTTCCAGGTCCTGCACACCCGCCACGCGTTCCCACACCCCGCCCGACGCCGCCGGACTCTGATCGGTGTAAAGCCCCAGCAGTCGATTGGCGGGCAGGGCGCCGGTGCGGGTCAGCCTCTCTGCGGCTTCGATCTCGGCCTTCAGCCCGGTCAGCCCGCGCATGTCGGCCACGGCGAATTCGCGCGGCAGGTTTCGCGTCGGCAGGGGCGTTCCGGCCGCCTCGTACAGGCGGTAGAGCAGCGGCGTCATGGTCGCGGCCGGCGCCAGCGTGGTGTCCGCGTCGATCGTTTCGGGGTCCAGGAAATGCGCCAGCAGGCGTTCGCTCGGGGAATCCAGCACACCCAGCGCGGTCGCCGTCTCGTAGGTCAGCGCGGCGGTCTGCCAGTCCCCCGTGCGCGCCCCGCAATAGATCCGCGCATCGTATCGGTCCGACAATTCGGGTTCCTGCGTCAGGGCGGAACAGGCTTCGTTCTCGGTGCCGCTCAGCAGCGCCAGGTCGAACCACTGGTCGAACAGATCGGCATCGTAGGGGCCCGCCTGCTGCACCAGCGCCAGCGCCGGCTCGACCGCGCCCATCTTGCGCAGCGCGCCCAGCCGGGCTCGCAGGAACCGCGCCTCCGCGCCTGCGTCGGCGGGCGCCTCTGCCTCGGCCAGCAACAGGGTATAGTAAAGCGCCTGGATCGCCGGCAGCGGATCGGACGGCAGCCGCGAGAACAGCGAGATCAGCGTGTCGGTGCTGCTGCCGGCCCACAGGTTCGGCGGCAGCCCGGTGGTGCTGCCCGGCAAAAGCCCCGCCGCATCGGGCCGCGCGCCGTCCAGCGGCATCACGTCCACGTCCGGCACCACGGCGCCCTCCACATCGCTCTCGGGCGGGGGCTGCAACGGCGCTTCCAGCGGTCTCGCCACGCTGATCGGCGCCGGGTCGTTCAGCCAGTCGATGGCCCCCAGCGGCTCCTGCGCCAGGGCGGGGGCCGCGAAGGCGATGGAAAAGACAACGGTATCAAGAGTCTTCAAGTATGATTTCCTGTCGAATTTCTTCCCGGTCGGGCGAGAAATCCGCCCCGAAAAATGGTCCGAGATAGGCATAGCCCACCAGCGCGAGGAACGCCAGAATGCCAAGGTAGATCAGCCATTTGATCAGTCTGAACATGAAGTGCCTGCCCGTTTATTGCCGTCTTTTACCACTTTATAACTGGCAATTTCATCAAGATCACGTCATTCAGTGCACGAAAAGTTACGATTGGCATAGGAGCGCCGACAGTGGCCGCCGGGGAGCGTTGGCAGTTGAAGAAAACCGTTGTGCTGGTGGGGATGATGGGGGCTGGAAAAACGGCTGTGGGCAAGGCTTTGGCAGCCATTCTTGATGTCCCTTTCCTTGATTCGGACGTCGAGATAGAGGCCGCGGCCAACATGAAGATCTCCGAGATTTTCGCCCGCGACGGCGAGGCGTTCTTCCGCGACCGCGAAACGCAGGTCATCGACCGCCTGCTCGACAGCCAGCGCGGCATCCTGTCCGCCGGCGGCGGCGCGTTCCTGTCCGAGCGCAACCGCGACCTGATCCGGGCCAAGGGCGTGTCGGTCTGGCTCAAGGCCGATCTCCGGCTTCTGTGGAACCGCGTAAAACACAAGGATACCAGGCCCTTGCTGCGCACGGCTGATCCTTACAGGACGTTGAAGGATCTCTACGAGGCGCGGCTGCCGTATTACGAAATGGCCGATCTTGCCGTGCCCGCCCATGCGTCCTACACGATCGACCAGATGGCCACGAAGGTCCGCGACGCGCTGCAGCAACGCCCGGACGTACTGGAGCAGACGACATGACCGAACTCGTTCACGTGGGCCTCGGCGACCGCGCCTACGACATCCATATCGGCCCCGGGCTTCTCGGGCAGGCCGGGGAACTCGTCGCGCCGCTCCTGCGCCGTCCCCGCGTGGTCATTGTGACGGACGAGGCCGTGGGCGCGCTGCACCTCGCCACCCTGCAGGCGGGGTTGCGGGCGGGCGGCATCGACAGCACCGCGCTAGCGCTGCCCCCCGGCGAGGCCACCAAGAGCTGGCCGCAATTCGAGCGCTGCGTCGAATGGCTCCTGTCCGAGAAAGTCGAGCGCAGCGATGTCGTCATCGCGCTCGGCGGCGGTGTCATCGGTGATCTGGTGGGGTTTGCCGCCTCCGTCCTGCGCCGGGGCGTGCGGTTCGTGCAGGTCCCCACCAGCCTTCTGGCGCAGGTCGACAGCTCGGTGGGCGGCAAGACCGGGATCAACGCGCCCCAGGGCAAGAACCTGATCGGCGCGTTCCATCAGCCCAGTTTGGTCCTGGCCGATACGGACGTCCTCGGATCGCTGAAAAACCGTGATTTCCTGGCGGGTTACGGAGAGGTCGTAAAGTACGGCCTGCTCGGGGACGCCGCGTTTTTCGACTGGCTGGAAACTCACGGCCCCGGCGTTGCCGAAGGCGACATGCCGGCGCGCATCGCGGCCGTCAAGCGCTCGGTCGAGATGAAGGCCGAGATCGTCATCGAGGACGAAAAGGAACATGGCCGCAGGGCGCTTCTGAACCTGGGCCACACATTCTGCCACGCGCTCGAGGCTGCCACCGGCTATGGCGACCGGCTGCTGCACGGCGAAGGCGTCGCCATCGGCTGCGCGCTGGCGTTCGAGCTGTCCAGCCGCCTCGGCCTGTGCTCGCAGGAGGATCCCAGCCGCGTCCGCGCACACCTGCGCGACATGAAGATGAAGGTCGATCTGTCTGATATCCAAGGCGGTTTGCCAGATGCGGATGGGCTGATCGACCTCATGGGCCAGGACAAGAAAGTGGTCGACGGTAAGCTGCGCTTCGTCCTCGCCCGTGGCATCGGCGACGCCTTCGTGGCGGAAGACGTGGACATGACCGAGGTCCGCAAGGTTCTCGACGACGCGCTCGCCGCCCGCTGACCGCGCCCTCGGACCGGCGCGCCATACGCGTAGGGTGGGTGAAAACCCACGCGCCGCACGGGTCACTCCGTCCCGATCGCCTTTGCCGCGTTCACCCGCGCCGACAGCTCCTCCAACGTCTCCACCCGCTCGCTGTAGCGATCCGTCAGGTAGCCCGCCTGTCCGCGCGTCAGCACCGTGAATTTCACCAATTCTTCCATCACGTCCACCACCCGGTCATAGGGCGGCCCCGGCTTCATCCGGTCGGCCTCGTCGAACGCGTCCCAGGCTTTCGGCACCGAAGACTGGTTCGGGATCGTCAGCATCCGCATCCAGCGCCCCAGGATCCGCATCTGGTTCACCGCGTTGAAGCTCTGGCTGCCGCCGCTCACCTGCGCCACGGCCAGCACCTTGCCCTGCGTGGGCCGGATTCCTCCGATAGGGGCCAGCGGTATCCAGTCGATCATGCTCTTCATCACGCCGGTCATCGCGCCATGCCGCTCGGGACTGACCCAGACCATGGCTTCGGACCACATCACCAGCTCGCGCAGTTCGGCCACTTTCGGATGGCTCGCCTCCGCATCGTCCGGCAGGGGCAACCCGTGCGGATCATACGTCCGCGTTTCCGCGCCAAGATGGCGCAACACCCGCGCCGCTTCCTCGCTCAAGAGGCGCGAGAACGACCGCTCCCGCAAGCTGCCATAAAGCAGCAGCACACGCGGTACATGGGCGGCGCGTTCCGCCGGGAACAGCTTGCCTTCGTCGATATCGGGCAGGGCGCCCGCCTTCAGGTTCGGCAACTCGTCCGTCATCGCGCGCCCTCCCGTTCAGCCGAGTGCCCAGGAAACCGCGCCCGTGTCCGGTTGGCGAAGGCCACCAGCGACAGCATCACCGGCACCTCCACCAGCACGCCCACCACCGTGGCCAGCGCCGCGCCCGAGTTGAGGCCGAACAGGCTGATCGCCACGGCTACCGCCAGTTCGAAGAAATTCGAGGTCCCGATCATCGCGCAGGGCGCCGCCACCCGGTGCGGCACGCGCATCACGTAGGCCGCGCCATAGGCCAGCGCGAAAATCCCGTAGCTCTGGATCAGGATCGGCACCGCGATCAGCGCGATCACGAAGGGGTTCGCCAGGATGATGCTGCCCTGCAAGCCGAACAGGATCACCACCGTCGCGATCAGTCCGATGATCGACCACGGCTTCACCCGTGCCGTGAACGCCTCGATGGCGGTTTTTGAGCCCAGCATCCGCCGCGTCACCAGCCCCGCCACCAGCGGCAGCACCACGTACAGCACCGTCGCCGTCACCAGCGTCTGCCACGGGACGGTGATGTCCGTCACCCCCAGCAGCACTGCCACAATGGGCGCAAAGGCCACAACCATGATCAGGTCGTTCACCGACACCTGCACCAGCGTATAGGTCTCGTCACCGCGGGTCAGTTGCGACCACACGAACACCATCGCCGTGCAGGGCGCCGCCCCCAGCAGGATCAGCCCCGCGATATACTGCGCCGCATCCTCCGGCGCGATCCAGGGCGCAAAGACGTGGTCGAAGAACAGAACCGCCAGCAGCGCCATGGTGAAGGGCTTGATCAGCCAGTTGACCACCAGCGTGATCACCAGACCCTTTGGCTGTTTCGCCACCGCCGGGATGGTGCTCAGGTCCACGCCGATCATCATCGGATAGATCATCGCCCAGATCAGCACCGCCACCACCAGGTTGATCTGTGCGACTTGCGCCGCCGCGACCGCCTCCACCAGCCCGGGCGCCACGACGCCCAGCGTGATGCCCAGCACGATGGCCAGCGCGATCCAGACGCTCAGATAGCGTTCGAACACGCCAAGTCCGTTGTCCTGCGCGGTATCGGCTCTGTCCGTCATGCTTGCCTCTCTTCCGGTTCTGCCCTGGTCAGCACTTGAGTGAAATCTCGTCGATAAGTGACTGGCATTGCGCCGGATTCCCGCCGCAACAATCCTCCATCAGGAACCCCAGCAGCCCGCGGATTCCCTCGATCTCGGCCCTATAGCGCACCGATCGACCCTCCCGCGCAGCCCGGATCAGCCCGGCTTGCGACAGGATCGACAGATGGGCCGACATGGTGTTCTGCCGCACCGCGCAGCGTTCCGCGATCTCACCCGCCGCCATGCCCTCGGGGCCGGCGCGCATCAACAGGCGAAACACGTCCAGACGCGTGTCCTGCGACAGCGCCTGAAGGGCGGAAAGGGCGGCTGGCTTATCCATATATCGAGAAATATGGATATATTGCCCGCAACGCAAGCGACGTTTCCATGAAAGGGAACCGCTGCCGCCACGGCAGCACGGCGGCGCAGGAACAAAACCCATCGCCACCCGTTCCGCCGGGAACAGGCCCGCAGTCCGGCCGCACACTCAAAAAGAAAGGTCGATCCCAATGAAAGCCGCCCTCCACGACACGTTCGGCGACCCGGCAAAGGTCCTCTACGCCACCGATACCGACACGCCCGAACCGGGCGAGGGGCAGGTGCGCATCAGGACCCTTCTGTCGCCCATCCACAACCACGACCTCTGGACGGTACGCGGCACCTACGGCTACAAGCCTTCGCTGCCGGGCGCCATCGGCGGCTCCGAAGCGGCGGGCATCGTCGATGCCGTGGGCGCGGGCGTCGATGACAGTCTCACCGGCCAGCGCGTCGCCGTCGCGGGCGTCCACGGCACTTGGGCCGAGCATTTCCTGGCCCCGGCGAACGGCCTCATGCCCTTGCCCGAGCAGATCTCCGACGAGCAGGGCGCCCAGCTCATCGCCATGCCGTTCTCGGCCATCTCCCTGCTCGACAGCCTGAAGGCCGACAAGGGCGACTGGATCGCCCAGACCGCGGCCAACGGCGCGGTGGGCCGCATCATGGCGGTTCTGGCAGCCGAACGTGGCATCAACCTCGTCAACCTCGTGCGCCGGGAGGAGGCGGCGCAAGGCCTGCGCGATGCCGGCAAGTCCAACGTCATCTCGACGTCCGATGACGACTGGACCGACCGGGTGCGCCAGGCGGTCCGCGATGGCAAACTGGTGTCCGCCATCGACTCCGTCGGCGGCGACATCGCGGCACATCTTGTCGATATCCTGTCCAGCGACGGCGAACTGATTGTATTTGGCACCGCCACGGGCGAGCCGATGCCGCTGTCGTCGGGGCCTCTCATCATGAAGCAGATCACGGTCAAGGGCTTCTGGGGCGCGCGCGTCGGGTCCGAGATGGACCCCGACCGCCGCGAAAGCCTGATGAAAGAACTGGTGACACTCGCCATGCAAGGCAAACTGCCCCTGGCAACGGACGAAAGCTTCAGCCTCGACCGGATCACTGACGCCGTCACCGCCTCGCTGACGCCCGGTCGGGCCGGCAAGGTGATGATAAAACCCTGAGCCCCGAACGGCCCCGTTTTCCGAAAAATAAAACGCCCCGGAATTTTTCAAAAATTCCGGGGCGCCAAGGCCTTACCCGGCGATCTTCACCAGCGCGTGCCGCTTCTTGCCCGCCGACAGTTTGATCGGGCTGGCCAATGCCTGCGCATCCACCATCAGGCCCGCGTCGGTCAGCGGCTGGTCGTCCAGCCTGGCGCCGTTCTCGGCAATCAGGCGCTTGGCCTCCTTGCCCGAGCCCGCCAGCCCCGATTTCACGATCAGCTGCACAATGGAAATCCCGTCGCCCACCTCTGCCGCCGACAGCTCCAGCGTCGGCAAATCGTCCCCGACGCCGCCTTTCTCGAACACTTCCCGCGCCGTGGCCTCGGCGTTTTCCGCCGCCTGCGCCCCGTGCAAGAGGGTGGTGACCTCGTTCGCCAGAATGACCTTCGCCTCGTTGATCTCCGCCCCCGCCAGCGCGCCCAGGCGCTCGCATTCGTCTACCGGCAACTCGGTGTAAAGCTTCAGGAACCGGCCAACATCCGCATCCATCGTGTTCCGCCAGAACTGCCAGAACTCGTAGGGCGACCGCATGTCGGCGTTCAACCACACCGCGCCGTCCGCCGACTTGCCCATCTTGCGCCCATCTGCGGTTTCCAGCAGGGGCGAGGTCAGGCCGTAGATCTCATGGTCCAGCACCCGCCGCGTCAGGTCGATCCCGTTGACGATATTGCCCCACTGGTCCGACCCGCCCATCTGCAACAGGCAGCCATAGCGCCGGTTCAGCTCCAGGAAGTCGTAGGCCTGCAGGATCATGTAGTTGAACTCGAGGAACGACAGCGATTGCTCGCGGTCCAGCCGCGACTTGACGGATTCGAAGGACAGCATCCGGTTGACGGAAAAATGCCGCCCGATATCGCGCAGGAACTCCAGGTAATTCAACCCGTCCAGCCATTCGGCATTGTTCAGCATCAGCGCATCGGTCGGCTCGTCGCCATAGGCCAGGTAGCGCGCAAAAACCTGCTGCATCCCGTTGATATTGCTCTCGATCTGTTCCGGCCCCAGCAAGGGCCGCTCGTCCGACCGAAAGCTGGGATCGCCCACCTTCGTGGTCCCGCCGCCCATCAGCGTGATCGGCTTGTGCCCGGTCTTCTGCAGCCACCGCAACATCATGATATTCAGCAGATGGCCCACATGCAGCGACTGCGCCGTGGCGTCATAACCGATATAGGTCGGCACCACGCCCGCGCTCAGGGCCTCGTCCAGCCCCTGGTAATCGGTGCAGTCGGCCAGAAAGCCGCGCTCGATCATCGTGGCCATGAAATCCGATTTGGCGTGGTAGGTCATATCGCTTGTCCCAGCTGGTTTTGCGCGGCATGTATAGGGATGGTTCAGGCGAAGGAAAAGGCCATGTTGAAGGCCGGTTTGAAGAGCGGCCCTGTCTGGGCATTGGGGGCGATGTCGGGCACCTCGCTCGACGGGGTCGATGCCGCCATGGTCCAGACCGATGGCGAGACGATTTTTGCCTTCGGCGACAGTGCCTATCGCGCATATTCCCCCACCGAAGAGGCCGTTCTGCGCGACGCCTTGGGCAAGTGGCCGGACGAGGTGGGGCAGGAGGTCCTGCCGCTCGTTCAACAGGCCCATATCGACGCGCTGTCGCGCTTTCAGGGCGCGCAGATCGTCGGGTACCACGGCCAGACCCTGGCGCATGAGCCTCAAGGGCGCGGCACGCACCAGTTGGGCGATGGCGAGGCGCTGGCCATGCATCTCGGCCTGCCGGTGATCTGGGATTTCCGCAGCGCGGACGTGCGCCTGGGGGGCGAGGGCGCGCCGCTCGCCCCGTTCTTCCACTTCGCCTGCGCCAAGTGGATGGGGGCCGACCGCCCGCTGGCGTTCCTCAACCTCGGCGGCGTGGGCAACATCACCTGGATCGACCCCAGCCGCGACCGCCCCGATCAGGACGGCGCGCTTCTGGCTTTTGATACCGGCCCCGCCAACGCCCCCGTCAACGACCTCATGATGCAACGCCGGAACCAGCCTTGCGACCGCGACGGCGCATTGGCCTTGCAAGGCACCGTGGCCCAGGGCGCGCTCGAGCTCTTCCTCGACGAGCCATACTTCCGCAAGATCCCCCCGAAAAGCCTCGACCGAGACGCCTTTTCCGACCTCTACACCCTCGTGCACGAACTCTCCGATGCCGACGCCGCCGCGACCCTGACCGCGATGAGCGCCGCATCGGTCCTGCAGGCGATGGAGCATTGCCCATCCCCGCCCGAACGCCTGCTGGTCTGCGGCGGCGGGCGCAAGAACCCGGTGATGATGGCCATGCTGCGCGCCGCGCTCGACGCCGTGGTCGACCCGGTCGAGGCCGTGGGCCTCGACGGCGACATGCTCGAAGCCCAGGCCTTCGGCCACCTCGCCGTGCGCGTGTTGCGCGGCCTGCCCACATCCTGCCCCGCGACAACCGGCGTCGCGGCGGCTGTGGCAGGCGGCACTGTCAGCTGGCCGGACGGAAGCTCGCGATGAAATACGATCTGGACACCGGCATGGGCACCCGCATCGGCCTCGTGGTCCTCAGCACCGACGAGACGCTGGAAACCGAGGCGCGCCACGTTCTTGCGGGCCGCGACGTGGGCGTGCATCACACCCGCATCTTTTCCGACAACGAGGTCAGCCCCGCAAACCTGCTGTCCATGCAGGAACGCATGGCCGCCTCCGCAGCCCTTCTGCCGGGCGAGCTGAATGCGGTGGGCTACGGCTGCACCTCCGCCTCGGCGTTGATGGGGCCCGACCTGGTCGAGGGACAGGTGCAGCTGGCCCATCCCGGCGTGCCGGTCACCAACCCGATCAGCGCCGTGGTGGCCGGTCTGCGCGCCCTCAACGCCTCACGCATCGCGATGGTCACGCCATATTCGGCCCAGGTGATCGCCCCCATGCGCACATTCCTCGAATCGCGCGGCATCGAGGTGGTCCATAATCTCAGCTTCGGCGAAACCGACGACCGCCGCGTCGCCCGCATCACCGAATCCTCCACCCACGCCGCTGTGACAGAGGCCGCCAAGGCGGCGGGCGTGCAGGCCATCTTCACCTCTTGCACCAACCTGCGCACCTTCGGGGTGATCGACACGCTGGAATCCGAGCTTGGCCTGCCGGTCATCAGCTCCAACCAGGCGCTGCTGTGGCACGTTCTGGGCCGCGCCGGGACTGATGCGCGCGGCTGGGGACCGGGCTGGCTCTTCCAGACCGAGGGCGTGCGCACCGCCGTCGCCTGACCGGCGCCACCGCCACGTAGGGTGGGTGACAACCCACGCGTGCATACCGCCCACTTGTCGCCGCCCGACCATCCGATTGCACCGCCGCAGGGGCGACCAGGACGCTCAAAAAAGTGCCACCCGGCGGGGGAAACCGCGCATCCTCCCAACATCCACGAGACAGATCGTGAAAAGACTCGCTAAGCTGCGCCATGGGGGAGGCGCATCACGTGCAGTACGTCCCCCCGGAAACATAAAAAACGGCTGCCAAAAAGGCCGGTCCAACAAGGAGAAGAGAATGGATTTCCTCGACAAACTGACGCGCGACCTGCGCACGCGACGGATCTCGCGCCGCCGCTTCATGCAACAGGGCCTGGCCGCCGGCGCCACCGTCTCGGCGCTGTCGCTGACCGCCGACATGGTCCACGCCCAGACGCCGAAAAAGGGCGGACATTTCCGCGTCGCCCGCGGCCACGGCGCCACCACCGACAAGCTCGATCCCGGCGTGATCGAGAACGGCTACACCATCGGTCTCTCGCTCGGCGGCTACCAGGGCTACCTGACGCAGATCGGCACTGACGGCGGCCTGGAACCGTCGCTCGCCGAAAGCTCGGAATCCTCGCCCGACGCCAAGACCTGGACGTTCAAGCTGCGCGACGGGCTGGAATTCCACAATGGCCGCACCGTCAAGGCCAGCGATGTCGTGGCCTCGATCAACCACCATCGCGGCGAGGGCAACACCTCCGCCGCCGGCCCGCTGGTCGCGCCCGTGGTCGACCTCAAGGCCGATGGCGATCTCGTCGTGGTGGTCGAGTTGGAATCCGGCAATGCCGACTTTCCCTTCATCATGACCGATTACCACCTGCCGGTGATGCCCGCCAATGACGACGGCACCATGAACTGGCAGGATTACATCGGCTGCGGCTCCTACGTGCTCGACAATTACGACGCGGGTGTCAGTTCGCAGCTCTCGCGCCACGCCAACCACTGGTCCGACGACGTGGCCTTCTTCGACACCGTCGAGGTGCTGTCGATCATCGACCAGAACGCGCGCACCTCGGCGCTGGTGTCGGGCGACGTCCACGTGATCGACCGGGTCGACCTCAAGACCGCGGCACTTCTGGGCCGCCGCCCCGGCGTGAACCTGAAAACCACCACCGGCACGCTGCACTATTCCCTGCCGATGCTCTGCGACGTCGATCCCTATACCGACAACAACATCCGCCTCGCGGTGAAATACGCCATCGATCGGCAGGAACTGGTGGACAAGATCCTCTTCGGCTACGGCGAGGTCGGCAACGACCATCCCATCGGCTCGGGCCAGCGCTTCTACAACGACGAGCTGGAACAGCGCCAGTACGACCCTGACAAGGCCAAATTCCACCTCAAGGAAGCCGGCCTCGACTCCCTGCAGATCGAGATCATGGCCTCCGAGGCCGCCTTCGCCGGCGCGGTCGACGCGGCCATCTTGATCCAGAACTCCGCCAAGGGCGCCGGCATCGACCTCAAGGTAAACCGCCAGCCCAATGACGGTTTCTGGGCCGACCACTGGATGAAATCGCCCTTCATCACCAGCTATTGGAGCGGGCGCCCGGTGGAGGACCAGATGTTCTCGACCACCTACCAAACCGGCGTGTCGTGGAACGAGTCGCACTGGTCGAACGAGCGTTTCGACAAGCTCCTTGTCGAGGCGCGCGCCGAACTCGACGAGGCCAAGCGGCGCGACATGTATTTCGAGATGCAGAAGATCCTGAACGAAGAGGGCGGCTCGGCCATCCCGATGTTCGCGTCCTACGTTTTCGGCGTGGGCGACGATGTCGGCATGCCCGAACAACTGGCCACCAACTGGGATCTCGACGGCGAACGCTACATGGAACGCTGGTGGCTCAACAGCTGACCTGAAGGGCAGGGTGGGGCGCCCGGACGACCGGCACGCCCCACCGATCCGCCAAGCGCCGGACGGCATCGCATCCCTTGGAAACGCAGCGTGGAAAACCGGATGTCGGCACGCGTTTTGGGCGGCGGCTGACCGGCCGCCTGTGCCCGGTTCCGTGCGAAAATCATGCCTTTGAGAACGTTTTTCGCGTTGCTCGCACAGGTTCTCATAGAAAAGCCACCTGATTTTTCGGCATGGTTTCCGGCGCTGCAGCCCATGGTCAGTGCACAGGCATTGGCTTGATTTTATTGAGTAAATTCAACACCTCCAAAGTCCCGCCACCGCGTCGCGCCACCTCGGTCGCGCCGGATAAGTTCATTGACAGCTTAACTTCGGCCCCTCAGCCTAGGGTCAGTCACGAAAGAAATGGGAGATTTGAAATGGCTAGATTTTTGCCCACGTCCTTTGCCGCCGCGGTCGCCGCGGGCATGGCATTGAGCGCAAGTACCGCGAACGCCGAGACCTGGCGCTACGCTTTCGAAGAAGCGCTCGACGAGGTCCAGGGCGTCTATGCCCAAAAGTTCAAGGAAGAGGTCGAGGCCAATTCCGACCACACCATCCAGCTCTTCCCCTACGGCACGCTGGGTGAATCCGCCGATACGATGGAACAGGCCCAGACCGGCATCCTGCAATTCGTCGATCAAAGCCCCGGTTTCACCGGCTCGCTGATCCCCGAGGCGCAGGTCTTTTTCGTGCCGTACCTGCTGCCGCAGGACACCGAGAAGCTGGGCGAGTTCTTCCGCACCTCCAAGGCCATCAACGAAATGTTCCCCGAGCTTTACGCCGAGCAGGGGCTGGAGCTGTTGACCATGTTCCCCGAAGGCGAAGTCTGCATGACCACGCAGGAACCCGTCACCGGGCCGCCCGACCTCGACCAGGTCAAGTTTCGCGTCATGACCAATCCGCTGCTGGTGGAAAGCTACAAGGCGTTTGGCGCCACTCCCACGCCGCTGCCGTGGGGCGAGGTCTACGGCGCGCTTCAGACCGGCATCATCCAGGGCCAGGAAAACCCGATGTTCTTCATCGAGTCGACGAAGATGTACGAGGTGACCGAGGTCATCACCTGTGCCGGCCACAACAACTTCACCACCGCCGTGATGGCCAACAAGGATTTCTATGATGGCCTGTCGGAAGAGGACCAGACGGTGATCCAGAACGCGATCGACGTCGCCTTCGACCACATCATCGACTACCAGAAGGGCCTGCACGAAGAGAGCATCGAGAAGATCAAGGAAGCCAAGCCCTCGATGCAGGTCAACACCCTCAGCGAGGAAGAACGCCAGCCCTTCGTCGAGGCCGGCGCCTCGGTCGAGGAGACCTTCCTCGAAATGACCGGCGATGGCGGCAAGAAGATCCTCGATCAGCTCAAGGCCGATCTGGAAGCCGTCCAATAATAACAACAGCCGTGCGGCGGCCGTGCCTTGCGGGGCGCGGCCGCGGCCGGAACCACTGAACGCGGGGACAGGCTATGTCAGACGAACACGGCTCGCAGATCCAGTCGCAGACCGACACTACGGGGCTGGACGACGAACCCACGGGAGAATACGTCTCCACGCTGCCCGGAATTCTCGGCACCATCGACATTCTCATCAGCAAGATCGAGGCGGTGATGCTCGCCGTCGGTGTGCTCCTGATGGCGGCCAATACCATCGCCAACGTGGTCGGGCGCTTCGTCTTTCAGAACAGCATCTTCTTTTCCGAAGAACTCAACCGCATCCTGATCATCCTGATCACCTTCGCCGGGATCAGCTATGCTGCCCGCCATGGCCGGCATATCCGCATGTCCGCGATCTACGACACCATGCCGCCCAAGGCCCGCAAGCTGATGATGATCGTCATCACGCTGGTCACGGCGGTGTTCATGTTCGGGCTGGCCTATTACGCCTACGGATACATCCTCACACAGTCGGGCAGGGGCCGCGTCCTGCCCTCGCTTCAGATCCCGGTCTGGATCACGCTCGTCTGGGTGCCCATCGGCTTCTTCATGACCGGCGTGCAGTACCTGCTGACCGCCATCAAGAACATCATCGACAAGGATATCTACCTCTCGACCGCCGTGCTCGAAGGGTATGACGACACCGAGAAGGAGGTCTGAGCGATGGCCCTTACCATCTTTTCCATCATGGTCGTCCTTCTGCTCCTGGGCTTTCCGATGATGATCCCGCTGATCGTCGCCGCCTTCGTCGGCTTCTACACCATGTTCGGTGGCTTCGGTCAGCTTGAAACCATGATCCAGCAGATCATGGCGGGCATTCGGCCCGCGTCCCTGATCGCCGTGCCGATGTTCATCTTCGCCGCCGACATCATGACACGTGGCCAGTCCGCAAATCGCCTGATCGACCTTGTCATGGCCTTCGTGGGGCACCTGAAGGGCGGGCTTGCGGTGTCCACCGCCGCCGCCTGCACCATGTTCGGCGCGGTCTCCGGTTCAACCCAGGCCACCGTCGTGGCCGTCGGCTCGCCGCTGCGCCCCCGGATGCAGAAGGCGGGCTACAACGACAGCTTCATCCTCGCGCTCATCGTCAACGCTTCGGACATCGCCTTCCTGATCCCGCCCTCCATCGGCATGATCATCTATGGCGTCGTTTCCAACACCTCCATCGCCGAGCTTTTCATCGCCGGCATCGGGCCGGGCCTGCTGATCCTGTTCCTGTTCTCGGTCTACGCCTGGATCTACGCGGTCCGCCACAACGTGCCGACCGAACCGAAGTACAGCTGGGACGAACGTTTCAGCGCCGGGCGCAAGGCGCTCTGGCCGCTGGGTTTCCCGGTGATCATCATCGGCGGCATCTACGGCGGCATCTTCAGCCCGACCGAGGCGGCGGCCGCCTGCGTGCTCTACGCACTGGTGCTCGAAGTCATCATCTTCCGCGAAATGGACCTCAAGGGCGTCTACGAAACCGCCAAGTCCACCGGCCTCATCACCGCCGTGGTGTTCATCCTAGTGGGCGTCGGCGCCGCGTTCTCATGGGTCATTTCCTTCGCCCAGATCCCGCAGGAAATCCTGGGCGGCATCGGCATCGACGAGATGGGCCAGATCGGCGTGCTTTTCGTCATCTCCATCGCCTTCTTCATCGGCTGCATGTTCGTCGACCCGATCGTGGTGATCCTGGTCCTGGTCCCGATCTTCGCGCCGGTGGTCGATTCCGTCGGCCTCGACCCGGTGCTGGTCGGCACGATCATCACGCTTCAGGTCGCCATCGGCTCGGCCACGCCGCCCTTCGGCTGTGACATCTTCACGGCCATCGCGGTCTTCAAGCGCCCCTATATCGAGGTCATCCGAGGCACGCCGCCCTTCATCTTCATCCTGTTGTCGGTCGCCGTGCTGCTGATCTTCTTCCCCCAGATCGCCCTGTTCCTGCGGGACCTGGCCTTCGACAAGTAACCGGAGGAGAGACATGTACAAATTCATCCTGGTGCCCTTCGACGGGTCGCCCAATTCCGAGCTGGCCGTGGACAGGGCCATCGAGATGGCTGCGCTTTGCGGCGGGGCCGCGCTGACGATCCTGACCGTCTATCGCCACCATTCGATGCTCGAGGCGTCGCTCTCCATGGTCCGCCCCGACGATCCGGGCAACATGGACGACGCCATGCGCAGCCACGCCGAAGAGGTCGTCGGCACCGCCAAGAAACGCGCGCAGGACGCCGGCAAGACCGATGTCCGCGCCTTCGTCATGGCCGGCCCGACCGCGCGCAACATCGTCAAGTTCGTCGAGGAACACGGCATCGACCTGATCGTGATCGGCCGGCGCGGCATGGGCTCGATGGAAGGCTACCTTCTCGGCAGCGTCTCGCAGAAGGTCACGTATCTCTCGCCCGTGCCGGTGCTGATCGTCTGACGCGGCGGCACGCGCGTCCGGGGCAGGGGGGCCGCATCCGGCCCGCCCATGAAAAAAGCCGCGCCACGGTATCCCGTGGCGCGGCCTTTTCGTACAAGGTCAGGGCGCGCTAGGCCGTCGCCATCATGTACAGCACGTAGATCGACACCAGGGTCAGGCCGATTGTCCCGGCCCAGGCCAGTCCCATCATGAAGCGACCGGGCATGTGCTCGCGCTCCTCGGGTGTCTGGAACCCGTCGGTGATCGCCTTGATCGTCAGCCAGTAGATGACCGGCGAGAAGACCAGCGCCAGGATCGAGGCAAGCTGCACCACCAGGATCGGCTTCGGCAATCCGAACATCACCGCGGCCCCCCCGATGACCCACAACACCTGAAACCCGCGGTTGATCAGCTTGCGCGTTCCCGGCGTGTCCCAGCTTGTCTTCAGCCGCACACAGCATTCCTCGAACACCCGCGCCTGACCGTCGAAATAGGTGAACACGGTCGAAAAGAGCGCCGCGATACCGCCCGCGATAATGACCGGGAAGACCCACGCACCGAACGTGTCGGTATAGATGCGCGCGATGGTCACGCCCATTTCACGCCCCGCGGGAACCAGCCCGATCGGGTTCAGCACGACGGCGCCCACGATCAGGAACACCATGCCGGTCAGCGCCGCAACGATGTAGGACACGTTCATGTCGCGGCGATAGAGGATCATCGAGTTCTTCATGTAGTCGGGATGCACCTCGACCTTGTGGCCCTTGGCGCGCATCTCCTTGACGTAGACCATGCCGCTTTTCTTGTCGACGGCCCAGTTGGACTGCATCGCCGAAACCTCGGTCGTGGTCGGAAAATACCCGAACATCGCCCCGAACAGGATCATGGCCCCGGCCGGCGGAAGGCTCGGCAGCAGCCGCGACAGGTACTCGCCCGGGGGCGGTGCCTGCAGCGCGAAGGCGATGAAGGAAGACAGCGCGAAGACGATGATCGCCACCTTCACCACGCCTTCGAACACCTCGTACTTGCCCAGCCACAGGATCGCGACGCTGATCAACAGAACGGACATCGACCACATTTCCAGCGACATGAACGGAAACGCGGCCCAAAGCAGCGCACCGCAGCCCAGGGCCCGCCCGGCAATGCCAAAGGTGTTGGCCAGCGACTGGAAGCCAAGATACCAGAACGGCCACTGGCCGACCCGGCCATAGGCGTTCATGATGCTTTCGCCCTTCACCATCGTGTAGCGGTGCGCGAATTCGAAACAGCAGTATTTCAGGATATAGGCCGCCGGGATGATCCACAGCAGGGCGTAACCGTACTGCGCGCCGGCGGTCGGACCGTGCATGATGTGGCTCGCCCCGATGCCCGTCATCGCGGCGGCGATGCCCGGGCCTGCGTTCTTCCAGGTGTCCTTCAGCGTCGTTCCCGGCGCATCAAGATAGATCGTTTCGCCTGGCACGGCATCGGATCCGCTTGCGGCGGTATCCTTGCCTCCCGCTGGTATTGAAATGTCACTCAACTCTTGTCCTCCCAGACATCGTGCAAGCCCTTCGCAGGACCCCGGCCCGATGCGCCCTGAGGCCGCTCGGGTGGTCCGTGACACGCGTCGGGCGATACTCTTGTTGTCAGGGCAAATTGAGGCAGCGCGAACCTCCTCGTACGCGCTGTCCTTTTACCCGTACTGGTAGGCTGGCATCCCACACACCAAAATTCAAGACAAATATAATTGCGCGTCCGAACCGGCCATTTGCGGCCCCGTGTTCCGACTGAGAGCTAGCAGGATTTCGGGCATGTCAGAAGCCCGCTCACCCCCCTCGCACAATGAAAAAGCCCCGGCGCAAGACCGGGGCTTTCCAGATTTCACTGTCCGGGTGTTCAGGCCCGGCGACGGCGCCGTCCACCGCGTCCGCCACGTCCGGCCTCTTCTTCGCCGGCTTTCGGCGGGGCCTTGTTGAACTTGATCCACTCGCCGCCATGCGGGTCGTTGTTGGTCAGGAAGTTGGCGGCGCGAATGGCCTCCATCTCCTTGCCCGCGCGCGGCTTCGTGCTGCCCAGGCCAAACAGCTGGCAGAAGGTCTCGTCATCCATGTCCTCGGGAATGATGATCCCCGCGGCCTCGGCCTCGGCTCGCTTGGCGGCCTTCTCGGCCTCCTTCACGGGCAGGGCGATCGGGTTCATGATGGCGCTCGTCATCCCCGCACCCATCGCCATCGGCAGGAATGCGTTGTTGATCCCGTGCCGGTTGGGCAGGCCGAAGCTGATGTTCGACGCACCGCAGGTGGTGTTCACGCCCAGTTCCTCGCGCAGGCGGCGGACAAGCGTAAAGACCTGCTGACCGGCCGTGCCCATCGCGCCGATCGGCATGACCAGCGGGTCGACCACGATGTCATGCGCCGGGATACCGAAATCGGCGGCCCGTTCCACGATCTTCTTGGCCACGGCAAAGCGCACGTCGGGGTCTTCCGAAATGCCCGTGTCGTCGTTGGAAATCGCCACCACCGGCACGTTGTATTTCTTGACCAGCGGCAGAACCAGCTCCAGCCGCTCTTCCTCGCCGGTGACCGAGTTCAACAGCGGGCGGCCCTCGCAGGTCTCAAGCCCCGCCTCCAGCGCGCCGGGCACCGAGCTGTCGATGCACAGCGGCACATCCACCAGCCCCTGCACCAATTCCACGACCTTGCGCATCAGCGGCGGCTCGGTCTGGTTGGGATCGGGGTTCGAGTTGTAGACAACGCCCGCGTTGATATCCAGGACCGTCGCGCCCGCCGCGACCTGCGCGATGGCGTCTGCCTCCACGGTCGAGAAATCGCCCGCTTCCAGCTCGGCGGCCAGTTTCTTGCGGCCGGTCGGGTTGATCCGCTCACCGATCACGCAGAACGGCTGGTCGAACCCGATGATGGCGGTCTTGGTTTTGCTTTCGACGATGGTACGCGTCATGACTTATCCTTGTTTCGCGGCGGGCACGGTCGAGGCGCCGCCGTTTTCGATCGCCCACTCGGCGTTGGTCTTGATGCCGCCCAGCGGGAAGAAGTGCACGTTGGTGATGTTGAAATCCGGGTTGGCCGCCTTGTGCGCCGCCAGCTTGGTCAGCACGTCGGTCGGCTCGTAGGGCAAGAGCAGCTTCGACACATCCATCGCCCGCTTCTGCAGCACCTTCAGCGACGGACCCACGCCACAGGCAATGGCGAACTTGATCAGCGTCTGCAGTTTGGCAGGCCCGGCGATGCCGATATGGATGGGCAGGGTGATACCGGCGGCCGACAGGTCGTTGGCCCACTTGATGATCGGGTCGGCGTCGAACGCGAACTGCGTGGCCAGCGCCATCTCGGCGTCGGTCCGCTCGGAAAACTTCTGTTTCCACTGCATCGCGTCGTCGACGTTCCTGCGCCCGCCATCGGGGTCGATGTCCTTGTTGCCCTCGGGGTGGCCCGCCACGTGCAGCCGCTTGAAGCCCGCGCGGTCGAACGCGCCCGATTCCAGCAACTGCATCGAGCTGTCGAAATCGCCATGCGGCTCGGTCACGCCACCGGCCAGCACCAGCGCCTGGTCGACGCCCGCCTCGCCCTGGTAGCGCGCGATCCAGTCTTCCAGCGTCGCCCGGTCCTTGATGATCCGCGCCGGGAAGTGCGGCATCACCTTGTAGCCCTCTGCGGCCACGCGCTTGGCGGTCACCACCATGTCCTCGATCGGCGTGCCCTCGATATGCGCGATGTAGACGCGCGTGCCCTCGGGCAGCAGGTCGCGGAAATTGTCCACCTTCTCGGCGGTGCGCGGCATCACCTCGATGGAATACCCGTCCAGCAGCGCCTCGACCTGCGGGTTCACGGTGCGTGCGCCCGGGGCTTCACGTTTCTTGAAGTTCAAAAGAGCCATCGCGGCCTCCCAGAAAGATTTGCGGGCACCGCTCACTGCGAGCCGGCCCAACCGTCATTCGCGATCAGCTGCTTGATGCGGTCCTGATCGTATTCCTTGTCCAGCCGCGCCGCCTCGGCCTCGGCCACCGCGTCGGCATCACCCTCCACCTCGTAGGGCGCGGCCTTTCGCCACTCGGCGAGATAGGCATCGGTATCCTCGGCGCCGACCTTCATGGCGGCACGGTCTATGGCCTGCTCGAACCGCTCGGGCAGGGGGCGCTTGGACCCGCGCCGGCCCTTGCCGACGATCACCTGCGCGGGGATGTCCCGCCAGTATACCACAGTCACATCGACCATCGCTGATTCCTCTACCTCGATTGACTCTCTCTAGTTCACCAGCCGGGTCCGAAAGGGTCGTTTTTCGACTTAACGGCATCTTCCAGCGACGTCACCCTAACCGGGATGTCGTTTCAAGACCACTGCAAGCCACCGGAAAATGATTCAAGTTTATCCCGCGCATGGCTCAACGCCTGCGGCACGAGGCCGAGCGGTAACAGCCTGAGCCGGTCTTGACCTCATCCGGCTCGTCAGGCGGTCACGATCGAGATGAAGTCCTGGGGGGCAAGTCCCGGCGTGCCCGTCAAGGCACCAAGGTTGATCGTGCCCGAAACACTGTCTCCGGCCTCGTTCAGAAACGACACGACGATCTCCAGAGTGTCGCCATCCTCGCTGTCGCGGATTTCGGTCTCGACCGCGTCGCCGGACCCGGCGGTGTCGCTCAGGTCGATCACGATCTGGTCTTCCGCGGGATCGAAATCGCGCAGGTCGAGAATGCGCGCCGGACCCGCGTCTTCATCCGCGCCGTCGCCATAGGCCGGCATGAAGGTCAGGGTGTACGTATCGGCCCCGTCACCGCCATAGGCCTGCAACCCGATTTGCGGGCCCTGGTCGGGCACGGCAAGGTCGAGGTTCAGCCTGTCGTCGCCATCGCCACCTTCCAGGCGCGTGAACTCCTCGTCATAGCTCTCTTGCTGGACGTTGATCTCGTCGTTCCCGTCACCGCCCCGCAGCAGCGAGGCCGACGGGTCGCGGGCCGTGATCACGTCATCTCCCGCGCCGCCATCCGCGTTCACATTGTAGACGATAGGCTGATCTTCCCCGATCGTGATCGTGTCGTTCCCGTCCTGGCCGAGGATGTCGATGTTATTGACCTGCGTCGCGATGGAATCGTTCCCATCACCGGCTTCTACTGTCTCGACGCGGGCGTCGATATCCTCGGCTGCGATCGTGTCATCACCGTCGGTGCCCATAAACACGGTGTCCGCGACGGGCATGTCGCTCTCATCCTCCGGCGGCACGTCCCCGGGGTCTTCTCCAGTGTCACCTCCTGAGTCTTCGCCGGAGTCTTCGCCGTCCGTCGACGGGTCCTGCGCACCATCGTCACCCTCACCAGGCGTGGACACATCCCGCGCCGGTTCGTCGTCATCGTCGTTGACGAACTCATCAATGATAAACGCACTGGCCCCGATACCCAGCAGCGACAAGGCGATAATCGTAAACATGGCACCCCCAATGGCCCGAACAGACCGCAGCCTTCAAAGGCTACGGGCAAACATCTGCCGAAGTCAAACGCGACCCGGCCCATCAACGCCGAGGGGAATGTTGATGAGTAGCAAGTATTGCGTGACGGCCCTGGAAGGACTACCTTTATATCAACTCGAAATGGAGGGCGTGAGTTATGGCGCCCAAGCGTCCCGAAAGTGCGGGCGCGGTCCCTCGTTCACCAGAACGGCCAAAGGTCGAAAGCCCCGCACTGATCTCGCCCGAATCCCGCCCGCTCTACGCGGCGCTGGATCTGGGAACGAACAGTTGTCGTATGCTGATCGCCCGACCCGACGGCGCTCAGTTCAAAGTCGTGGACAGCTTCTCGAAATCGGTGCAGCTGGGGCAGGGGCTGGAACAGACCGGCAAGCTGTCGCGCGCCTCGATCTACCGTACCATCCAGGCCCTGCGCGTCTGCCAGCAAAAGCTAAAGCGCAACAAGGTGCGCCGGATGCGGCTTGTGGCGACCGAGGCGTGCCGCCGCGCCTCCAACGGGGCCGCCTTCATGAAAAAGGTCGAGCGGGAAACCGGCCTGCGCCTCGACATTATCGAACCCCAGGAAGAGGCGCAGCTTGCCGTCGTCTCCTGCGCGCCCCTGGTCAGCAAGAAGACCGAGCAGCTGCTGGTCGTCGATATCGGCGGCGGCTCGACCGAGCTTGTCTGGATCGACCTCACCAACGTGCGCCCGCGCGAACGGGCCTCGGCCATCATGCGGATGCATGGCGGCTTTCCCGACGCCCGCCGCAGCGACGGCCCCTCGGCCCGCGTGGTCGACTGGATCAGCGTGCCGCTCGGGGTCGCGACCCTGCGCGACCAGTTCAACGATGTCGAGGATGACGCCGCCCGCTTCGCTTTGATGAGCTGGTTTTTCGAGGAAAACCTCGCCGAATTCGCCCCCTACAAGGACGAACCCCCGCGCGACGGCTTCCAGATCGTCGGCACCTCGGGCACGGTGACGACCGTGGCGGCCAGCCATCTCGGGCTCAAGCGCTATGACCGCAACAAGGTCGACGGGCTGCGCATGACCTCCGAACAGATCGACAAGGTCATTCGCGACTACCTCGCCATGGGCCCGGCCGGCCGCCGCCGCGACCCGCGCATCGGTCTTGACCGGCAGCCGCTGATCATGTCTGGCGCGGCGATCCTCCAGGCGCTTTTGCGCTGCTGGCCCACCGACCGGCTGTCGGTGGCCGACCGCGGCCTGCGCGAGGGCATGCTCTACGCCCAGATGGCCGCCGACGGCGTGTTGATCGAAGGACAGGACTGATGGCCAAGAAACCAACCGGCAAGGGCCCCACGGGCAAGAACACCTCCGGCCGCGGCCAGCGCGACCTGACCGTCAAGGTCAAGACCGCCAAGGGCCGGCGCAGCAGTTCCACCCGCTGGCTGCAACGGCAACTCAACGACCCATACGTGAAACGCGCCCAGGCCGAGGGCTATCGCGGCCGTGCCGCCTACAAGATCATGGAGCTTGACGACAAGTTCCGCTTCCTCGTCCCCGGCGCGCGTGTGGTGGACCTTGGCTGCGCCCCCGGCGGCTGGTGCCAGGTGGCCGTGCCCCGCGTCAACGCCCTGGGCGAGAAATCCGGCAAGGCGCAGGGCTCCATCCTCGGCATCGACCTGCAGGAGGTCGAGCCCATCGCCGGCTGCGAGTTGCACGTGCTGGACTTCATGGAAGACGACGCCGACGACAAGGTGAAGGAATGGCTCGGCGGCAAGGCCGATGTGGTCATGTCCGACATGGCCGCCGCGTCTTCCGGCCACAAGCAGACCGACCACCTGCGCATCATCGCCCTCTGCGAGGCCGCGGCCTACCTCGCCTTCGACGTGCTCGAAGAGGGCGGCACCTTCGTCTCCAAGGTTCTCGCCGGCGGGGCCGAGGGCGACCTGCAGAAATTGCTGAAGCAACGCTTCACCAAGGTCGCCAACGTCAAGCCGCCCGCGTCCCGCTCCGACAGTTCCGAGAAATTCGTGGTGGCCACGGGCTTCCGCGGCTAAAGCCTCGCCGACCCCCCGATCAGCGAGCGCTCCGCCGCCTGGCGAAACCTCAGGGCCGCCTGTCGATCGTTCGGTCTCGGGGCAGGGGGCATGGACCGTATTTTCAGCGCCATGTTCTCCTGCCGCAGCAGTTCGAACAGGCGCGCATGGCGGGCCATGGACATTTGATCGGGGCTGGTCTGCATGTGGCCTCGATGGGGGATTGCGACACTCTCCTGCAAAAAACCTGCCATCCCATTAAGGCAATTCTGGCCCGGACATCGTTCGATTTGCGGGCACCGGGACGCAAGGGCGTCCTCGGGCAGAGATCCCGGATCAAGTACGGGAGTCCGCGTGACCGGCCGCATAGGGTGGGTGAAAACCCACGCGCCGCCGGGGCCGTTGGCTTCACCCGATCTTAACGCTCTCCTGATCGCGCGGGTCGCACCGCACGCCCGGTTAATCCCAGGATCTGGGCAGAAATCGCACCGCCGCGATACCACCTGGATACCGACGCGATACCGACGTGCCGAATCCGGTCGAGTCGCAATCCTTAACCGTCCAGTGCCCTCAGGCCTCGCGCCCGTGCCGCACCAGCCGCGAATGCAGGCTCCGAGCCGCCGGCGCCCCGGCCTCCAGCGCGAACACATACGCATGTGTCAGGTAGAAACACGACGCGTCCAGGTCATTCGCCGTATCCGCCGCCTGCGTGTAAAGCCGGATCAGGGCGGCACTGTCATACGCCTCGTGCGCCGCGATCATCGCAGTGTCCAGCGTCCCGCTCATTCCGCGGCCTTTCCCATGCCGCGGTAGGCCTCGACCTTGCCGGCAACCCAGTCATGAAAACAATGGGTTGGGCTGTCCATGACGGGCGAGAACCGCCCCCCGTCGAACTGGTCCGCATGGCGCCCGCGCTGCATGCCTTCGACCACGAAGAGATCCTCTTCGAAGACCGTCTTCCAAAGCTGCGTGTTGCGCATCCGCAGCCCTTCGTCGCTGTCGGGAACGGAATAATACAGATGGATATGCTCGACCGTCTTCTCGGGGCCCTTCGGCTCCAGGATGATGGCGAAGGCGTGGTCGCGATGCACGCCCAGAAGGACGTTGGGGTAGACCGCGATATATTCCGCCTGTTCATTCCACTTTGCGCCAACCCCTTCAAAATCAGGGAACTTTTCGCCGTTCTCGTTGGTCAACTGACGATAGACCATCGTGCCCTGACCCGAGAACGCGCCGGGCTTTTCGATGTTGTAATGGTCCTCCAGCTTGGAATAGCTGTTGAGGCCCGGATGCACCCACGGCAGGTGATAGCTCTCGCAATAATTCTCGACCGCCAGCTTCCAGTTGGTGTTGACCTCGAACTCGATCTTGCTGTCGAATCCACCGTGATAGACGGGCAGTTCAAACTCCGACCAGCGTTCCATGACCTCGCTCATGGCCTCCTCGAAGGCCGGCGCATCGCCCGACACGTTGACCCACACGACATCGCGCCACACATGGCTGCGCACCTCGATCAGGCCAAGGTCGTCGCGCTTGATGGCCTCGTGCGTGTTGTGCCCCGGCCCGCCCACATGCGGGGTCGAGACCAGCTTGCCCTTGGTGGAATAGCACCAGGAATGGTAGGGGCAGCGGATCGCGCCCTCGATCTTGCGCGGCTCTTCCACCAGGATCATGCCCCGGTGGCGGCAGATGTTCTGGAACACCCGGACATCGCCATCCTTGTCCCGCAACAAGAGCAGCGGCATGCCCAGGAACTCGATCGGCTTGGCATCCCCCGGCTCCGGCACGTCGGCGGCCACGGACAGCCCGGCCCACTGCGTATAAAGCAGCGCCTGACGCTCCTCGGCATAGACGGCGGGGTCGATGTAATGGGCGTTGGGCAAGCCGTTGGCCTGTTCCACACTGGTGCGAACGGCGGAAAGATCGGAAATCGTTGCGGACATCGGTGGCGCATCCCCTTGGCTGGTTACGCGTTCCGATTGCCTGAAATCCGCGTGCCGTAACCGACAAATCCCGACATGACCTCACGAAATGCGACGCGCGTGGCGCTCGGTTTGGAAGGCGCTCTAGCGAAAGGTCTCGTTCAGGCGCAACAGCCTTGCATGGAACAGGGGAATATCCTCCAGCGCCGCCAATCCCGCACGGCGCGCGACCGGCAGTGCCCGTTGCAGACCGGGACCGAGATACTCGTAGACCATGCGCGCCGCCCGTCGCCCGGTGACCTTTTCGCGCACCGTCCGCGTGGCGTAACCTTCCCAGATATTGGACTGGAAGGAGGTCTCCCGCGTCAGGAAGTTGAAGGAACAGGCCAGCGAACTGCGATGCGTGACAAGCGCCATCACACCTTCCTCCTGGCGCATGACAAGGCCGCGGTATTCGCGACTGCCAGCCGCGGTGGACAGGCCCTGGCTTCGCAGGGCGTCGCGCGGCTCGAACCCCCGCAGGAAGGTGTAGGGCTCTTGGCGATGCACATAAACAAGACCTATGGTAAACAACGCGTCGTCGATAAAGGACCGCCGGACGAAACTGTAGAACCCACTGGGAAAGGCATCCTCCGGCACCGCTGTAGGTCCGCTGCCGAAGAAGCCCGACAGAAACGGATGGCTCAGCAGTTCGGGAGAGGTTGTGTAGATCGCCTCGACAGGTTCGAGCAATATCCGCGCATCGACATTGAAGAACCGGCAAATCTGATGCAGCACGTCCGGTCGTGGAAAGCTTTCGCCCGACAGGTAGCGATTGAATTGCGTGCGGTTGATTCCCAGTTCTCGGCACAGCGCCGAAACCGACCCGTACGGCGCGGTAAGGGTTTTTAGGTTCTGTCCGAATATTCCTCTCAGCGCGGCCGGGTCCTCGGGATGATGCGGACTTGCGCCTGTTGCGGTTTTTTTTGTCAACTTGGCATCGTTTCCGTTTCCAGCCGACACGCCCCGCAGGGTGTCGGATACATGATTTGGCAACTGATTACACGAACCCGAACAGTTCTGTCCAGAAAATGACGCGAATTAGCGTCAGGCCAAGACGCATCTGACACAAATGGATGTAGCCGATGCGTCGATTTTACAGTGAATGCAGCGTGGCACTGTCCTATCCTTAATTCAGGATAGTTGCGGGGACGCTATGTACGGTGCTGTATTGTGGACTGATCGATGCACGAAACGGGCGCTGATCTGGTGCGAGGACCACGGAAGCCTGGCCTTTTTCGACGGCGACCAATCGCAGCTCTCCGAAGCGCCGAGCTTCGAAGAAGGCGATCTTGTTTCATTCAAGATACGTGACGGGCGCGGTGTGCGCATCGCCTACGAGATAGAAATTGTGTCAAGCGAGCAGTACCCCTTTCTGGCCGCAGATCTGCGCGGCATGACCGAGACGCAACTACTCGCGCCCCAGTCAGGCCAGGCAGGCGCTGCCAGCAATATCCTGCCCTTCATGCCGGGCCGCGACCGCCGCAATGTCGCGCCCCCGGCGGGACCGGATACCAAGCAGGCGATCGTCAAGTTCAGCTAGGCAAGACCCCCGCGAGGCTCAACTGCCGCGCGACAGGGCCGCGACCCCGGTGCGGGCAATCTCTTCCAGCCCGAGGGGGCGCATCAGGTCGGCGAACGCGTCGACCTTCTCGGACGTGCCGGTGATCTCGAACACGAAACTGTCCAGTGTGCTGTCCACCACGTTCGCTCGAAAGATATCCGCCAGCCGCAGCGCCTCGACCCGCTTGTCGCCTGTCCCGGTGACGCGCAACAGCGCCAGCTCGCGCTCGACCGTGCGCCCCTCGACCGTCAGGTCATGCACTTCGTGGACCACCACGATACGGCCCAGCTGGGCCTTGATCTGTTCGATGATCTGCGGTGTGCCGGTGGTGACGATCGTGATCCGGGACATGTGCCCCGTATGATCGACCTCGGCCACGGTCAGGCTGTCGATGTTGTAGCCGCGCCCCGAGAACAATCCGATCACGCGGGCCAGCACGCCCGGTTCGTTGTCCACGATGACGGCAAGCGTGTGACGCTCTTCGGCATCCGAGAAGGTCGGGCGCAAGTTGTAGGCCGAATGGCTGGACGCGCCTTTTTTGATTTTGAGAGCTGACATGAGCTTCTGGTCCTTTGAAGTTTGCCGGGCGACAGTGCTGGTCTACACCAGCACCGCGCCGCCTGCGTCGATGGCATCGGCCGTGGACGCATTTTCGCCCAGCAGCATCTCGTTATGGGCCTTGCCCGACGGGATCATCGGGAAGCAGTTCTCGTGCTTCTCGACCAGGCAATCGAAAATCACCGGCCCGTCGTAGTTCAGCATCTCCATGATCGCATCATCCAGATCGGCAGGATCCGAGCACTGGATTCCCTTCGCCCCGAACGCCTCGGCCAGCTTGACGAAATCGGGCAGGGCGTCGGACCACGAATGCGAATAGCGCTCGCCATGCAGCAGTTCCTGCCACTGGCGCACCATGCCAAGGCGTTCGTTGTTCAGGATGAACTGCTTGACCGGCAGGCGGTACTGTACCGCGGTGCCCATCTCCTGCATGTTCATCAGCCATGACGCCTCGCCCGCGACGTTGATCACCAGCGCCTCGGGATGCGCCACCTGCACGCCGATCGAGGCCGGGAAGCCATAGCCCATGGTGCCCAGCCCGCCGGAGGTCATCCAGCGGTTCGGGTCCTCGAAGCCGAGGTATTGCGCCGCCCACATCTGGTGCTGGCCTACCTCGGTGCAGATGTAGCGATCATGCCCCTTCGTCAGCTCTTCCAGCCGGTGCACCGCGTGCTGAGGTTTGATCGTCTTGCCCTTCTGCGTGAACGCCAGGCAGTTGATCTTCTTCCATTCCTCGATCCGGCTCCACCAGTTGCGGATGGCCTCGCGGTTGACCTTGGCCCCGCGTTCCTTCCAGACCGAAAGCAACTGGCGCAGCACTTCCTTGACGTCGCCCACGATGGGAAAGTCGGTGCGGATCACCTTGTTGATCGAGGACGGGTCGATGTCGATATGTGCCCGCTGCGAGCCCGGCGAGAACGCGTCCAGCCGTCCCGTGATCCGGTCATCGAACCGCGCGCCGATATTGATCATCAGGTCGCAGTCATGCATCGCCATGTTGGCCTCGTAAAGGCCGTGCATCCCCAGCATCCCCAGCCAGTTCTTGCCCGAGGCAGGATAACAGCCCAGGCCCATCAGCGTGGAAGTGATCGGGATGCCCGTGGCCTCGACCAGCTCGCGCAGAAGCGCGGTCGCCTCGTCGCCCGAATTGATGACGCCGCCACCTGTGTAGAAGATCGGCCGCTCGGCCTGTTCCAGCGCCTCGACCAGCTCGGTGATCGTATCGATATCGCCGGTGGTCTGAGGCTGGTAATGCGAGGTCTTCGTCTGCGCCGGCTCCAGATACTTGGCCGAGGCGAACTGAACGTCCTTGGGGATATCGACCAGCACCGGCCCGGGCCGGCCCGAGGTTGCCACGTGAAAGGCCTCGTGGATGGTCTGGGCCAGCCGCTCGGTTTCCTTGACCAGCCAGTTGTGCTTGGTGCAGGGGCGGGTGATGCCCACGGTGTCGGCCTCCTGGAACGCGTCGGAGCCGATCATGAACGTGGGCACCTGGCCGGTCAGTACGATCAGCGGTATGGAGTCCATCAGCGCGTCGGTCAGGCCCGTGACCGCATTGGTCGCGCCGGGCCCCGAGGTCACCAGAACGACGCCCGGCTTGCCGGTCGAGCGTGCGTAACCTTCGGCGGCATGGACCGCGCCCTGCTCATGCCGGACAAGGATGTGCCGAATGTCATTCTGCTGAAAAATCTCGTCATAAATCGGTAGCACGGCACCGCCGGGGTATCCGAATACGACGTCCACACCCTGATCCTTCAAGGCCTGAACCACCATTTTCGCTCCGGTCATCTGACGTGTCATCTTGTTGCTCCGTTCATGACATGTGTCTCATTGCGTTACGCATAAAAAAGCCCCCGGAGGGTTCCGAGGGCGCATGGGGTACCGTTATGGTGTCCGTTACCGGCCCATGCGCCATTCACCTACGATTACGATTAGCGATGCCATTTTTGGCGACTCCCTGCTGCGTTTGGCGACCTTAGGTGCGGCTTTCGGGAGCGTCAACAGGATTTTGCGCGAAAAATGTCGCGCAAGGGGGCTGTTTCTTTTCATTTGTTGCGCAGAACGGGGCGCGGCAAAGACGCGCAGGTTTGAGGGACTGTCACCAACCCGTCCGAAGGTTGTTACAGTCACGTGGCAATCTTGGGGTATCCAAACGCCACCGCCAGCCGGAGATCTGCCATGAATGACGCCGACCTCACCCGTCTTCCCGCCGACGATTGGGACGAACTGATAAACCCGCGTCCGGTCGAAAACGACTTCGACCGGGTGGTCGATGCCGCGATTTCGCGGCGGGGTTTTCTGGGCGGGGTGCTCGCCTTCGGCTCGGGTGCTTCGGCGATGGGCACAGGTGTGATGATCCCTGCGACCTCGGCCCAGGCGCAGGCCACCAGCCGGTTCGCCTTTGATCCGATCGGTATCCAGACCGATGCCACCGTGCATGTTCCGGGGGGCTATCGCTGGGACGTGCTGATCCGCTGGGGTGATCCGATCTTTCCCGACGCGCCGGAGTTCGACCACGAAACCGGCGGTGACGCCGACAGCGCCGACCGCATCTTCGGCGAGAACACGGACGGGATGGAAAGCTTTCAGGTGGGCGGGCGACAGCTTCTGGCGATCAATCACGAGTATACCAACCGTGAGATAAACCTGCCCCATGCAACGGATGGCGTTCCGACAGGACTGGATGACGTGCGCAAGCTTCAAAGTCTGCAAGGCGTCGCCGTGATCGAGGTGGCCGAAGACGCGGAGGGCTGGCATGTGGTCAAGGACAGCCCCATGAACCGCCGCATAACGCACCTGACGCCGATGAAGATCGCCGGCCCGGCCGCGGCGCATGACCTGCTGACGACCGAGGCCGATCCTACCGGCACCGAAAGCCTCGGCACTTTCAACAATTGCGGGTCCGGCAAGACGCCCTGGGGCACGTACCTGACATGCGAGGAAAACTTCAACGGTTACTTCGGTGCCAAAGGTGCCGTCGAGGTGTCGGACCCGGTCCATGCAGGCTACGAGCGGTACGGCATCGGCGCGGACGGTTGGGGCTATGACTATCACAAGTGGGACGACCGTTTCGACATTTCGACACATCCGAACGAGCCGCACCGAGCCGGCTGGGTGGTCGAGATCGATCCGGCAGACCCCGACAGCACGCCGGTCAAGCATACCGGCCTAGGGCGCTTCAAGCACGAGAATGCCGAAGTGGTGCTGGCTTCTGACGGACGGGTCGTGGTCTACATGGGCGACGACGAGCGGGGAGAGTTCCTCTATCGTTTCGTGTCGAACGGCACCTACACGCCCGGCGGCCCGACCGAAGGATTGCTGGACGAGGGCACGCTTTACGCGGCGAAGTTCCACGATGATCAGAGCGGCGAATGGCTGGCCCTGACGCCTGAGACCACCGGGATGGCCAGCCTGGCCGAGGTCCTGGTATTCGCCCGGCAGGCCGGTTCGGCGGTGGGGGCCACGACCATGGACCGCCCCGAATGGATTGCCGCCAACCCGCACGCGGTCGAGGCCTATTGCTGCCTGACCAACAACAAGAACCGCGGCGTAAAGCCCAATGCGGGCGGTGACGAGACGCCGGTCAACGGCCCCAATCCGCGCGAGACCAACAATTACGGTCAGATCGTGCGCTGGCGGCCGGAAAACGACGATCATGCCAATGATCGTTTCACCTGGGATCTTTACGTGATGGCGGGCAACCCGGAGGTTTACCACAATATCTACGGCGGCTCCGAGAACATCACCGCCGGGAACATGTTCAACTCTCCCGACGGCATGGCCTTCGACAGCGCCGGGCTGGTCTGGATCCAGACCGATGGCGACGACAGCAACGAAGGCGAGTTCGAAGGCATGGGCAACAACCAGATGCTGGTCGGAGACCCGGTCACGGGCGAAATCGCCCGGTTTCTCACGGGGCCCAAGGGCTCAGAGGTCACGGGCCTGACCTGGTCGACCGACCGGCGCACAATGTTCGTGGGCATCCAGCATCCCGACGCGCCGTTCCCTGATGGCGAGGGCAAGCTGCCCCGCTCGGCAATCGTGGCCGTCAAGCGCGACGACGGCGCGCCGCTGGGTTGAAGAAAATTCGTACGAATTTTCTGACCCAAGAATCTTTGGACGAAGACTCTTGGGTCACAAGCCCTACATCATGTGGCCCAGCGTACCCATCATGTAGTCGCGGTTGTAGTGCAGCGACTGAACCCGCGGATCATCCTGCGATTTGCGCATCACCGTGTCGTAATCCGCGAAACAGATCAGCTGCGCCTCGTTCTGGATGATGCGGATGTTCAACTCGTTGAGATAAGCCGTGCGAAACCTGTCGGCCAGCCGCTCGGAGGCGAAATTGATGATCGTTGTGGTGCCGCCGGCGTTGTTCTGAAGGCCGTAGCAAACGGCTTTCTGGCGGTCGAAGGTGAAATCGGCGAACTCGACCGTGCTTTCGCCATAGTCTTCTTGAACGTCCTGCATGGTGTCCCCCATGGCCAAGAATGTCTTAACGATGACAGAATTTCGAAATTATGGAAGGGGTGCAGCATAAATTTTTCTGCGCCGCGGCATGTGGTGCCGCAAAATTGGTCCACGACCGGCCGGTGCTACAGGGAAACGCCGGTTCCCTGCAGCACCCCGTGCTCCAGTGCGTAACGCGTGAGGCCGGCGGTAGAACTGATTCCAAGCTTTCGCTTGATGTTCTTGCGATGGGTTTCGACCGTGCGGACCGAGATATCCAGAGCGAACGCAACAGCCTTGTTCGACTTGCCTTGCGCAAGTTGCAGCAGAATTGTCTGTTCGCGGTTGGTCAGCTGCGGGCGGGTTTCGCCCGTGTCCGGCGCAAGCGAGCCTTGTGCCCCGGTGCAGAGATACCTTTCGCCAGCATTGACGGCGTCGATGGCGCGCTTGATCTCTTCCGTGGGTACATCCTTCAGAACGTATCCGCTGGCGCCATGACTGAGAGCGGAGCTGATGTATTCGGGGCTGTCGTGCATCGACAGGATCAGGATTCGCGTATCGGGCTGCCGTTCCAGCAGGATTTCCGTCGTCGACAGCCCGCCAAGGCCCGGCATGTTTAGATCCAGCAGGATGACATCGGGGGTCAGGTCGGGGGCTTGCTCGATGATCTCCCGACCCGAAGACAGGGTCGCGACCACCTCGATATCGTCGTAGCTTTCCAGGATCGCTTCGATCCCCTCGGCGACCATGGGATGGTCATCGACAATGGCGATACGGATACAATCGGTCATGCGCTGGCCTGGGTCTGTTTCGGGGACTCGGTGCCGCCTTCGGGTTGCAGTATGTGGGCGAGCGGTACGTTGGCCTCTATCACGGTTCCGCTTCTTGAACTGAGTATGCGCAACGTGCCGGCCAGTTGCTCGATGCGTTCCTGCATGTTCCGAAGGCCCAGACCCGAAGAGGGCGACGCTGCGGCCCGGTCCTGGTCCAATCCCCGTCCATTGTCCGAAATGCGCAAGGTGGCGCCGTTCTTGTGGCCGCGAATATCGACCGAGATGCGGCTGGCACCAGCGTGGCGTTCGATATTTGTCAAGGCTTCCTGGGCAACGCGGTAAAGGGCTGTCTTGGCATCGTCGTCGAGCCGGTTGCGAAACGGCACGGTGCTGAACTCGGTCTTGATGCCAGTGCGGTGTCCGAAATCCTCTACCAGGGATTTCAATGCCGGGCCCAAGCCGAGATCGTCCAAGACCCCCGGACGCAGGTCTCGCGAAATGCGCCGGACCTCGTGAATCGCACCGGAAAGATGCGCGATGCCACGATCCAGCGTCTCACCGGCGCGGGCGTCGTCAGACGCGAACCGTCGACGGGCACTGTCCAGCGCATAGCGGACCCCGACAAGGATCTGGCTGATCCCGTCATGCAATTCGCGCGCGACACGACTGCGCTCTTCCTCTTGCGCGTCAAAGACCCTTTGGGTGAGTTTCTTGAGTTTGGCATCCGCTGCGCGGCGTTCGCGCAGGTTGATGAACATGCCTGAAGTGAACACGAGCAAGAGCGCGGCCATCGTCAGCCCGCCGATATAGAGGAACGTTCTTTGGATGCGGCTTTCCACCGTGGCACGGGCCGAACTGACCGCAGCGATCACGTCGTCGACGAAGACCCCTGTGCCGATCACCCACCGCCAGTCCTGCAGGCCTATGACATACGTCACCATCTGGGCCCTCTCGCCAGTGGAGGGTTTGGTCCACTCGTAACCGTGATATCCGCTGCCGGTCCGCGCGATGCGAATCAGCTCGTCGGTGATGGGGGTGCCGTTCGGGTCCTCCATGCCTGTCCAGTTGCGCCCGATAAGCTGGGTGTATCTGGGGCTGACCAGGTTGTTGCCGTCGTAATCGTAGACGAAGAAATATCCGTCCTGGCCATATAGCATACCGGCGAGGATCTGCGTGACCGCGAGTTTCGCCTCTTCGTCATCGGGTGCAGCGCGGCCATATATGTTGATGATGGCCGTTCTGGCGAGCGACAGATAATTTTTCAGCTCGTCGCGCTTGGCTGCGATCAGCTTTTCTTCGAGCGTGTGGATCTCTTGTTCCGCCATCTGGCGCGACTGCAATGTAACCAGTACGGAAATGGTGACCACCGCCAGGACAAGGGGCAGGGTGGCCGTCAAGAACAGTTTCTGACCGTAATTCATCTGAAGTCTGATCATCGATTCTCCCGATGCGAATCGTTAATGCCAATTGGGCTCGAAGCCCAGAGCCGCGGCAAGCCGGTTTTCCGGCGCACTCTCCCCGAGTTGCCCGAAAAGTAAGCACCGTCAGAGATGTCCGCGACGCATCGGGGCCAAACCTACGCATTACTCGGTATTTCCTTTGATCGAGGTCCGCGATAGTGTCCCGGCACCTGCAACGGTCCGCGCGCAGGCTGATAGGGACGGCATGCGCGCTTCATCAATTGGGAGGATTTACCGAATGGATCGTCGTTCATTTCTGAAGAATACCGCATTGGGCGGGTCGGCTGCGGCCGCCACGTCGCTGGCCGCACCGGCTTATGCCCAAGGCAACCGCACGCTGACCATGGTCACGACCTGGGGCCGTGGCCTTGCCGGTGTGCACGATGCCGCGCAATACTGCGCCGAGCAGATCACCGCGATGAGCGACGGTCAGCTGACCGTGGACCTGAAAGCCGCTGGTGAACTCGTTGGCGCGTTCGAGGTTTTCGACGCCGTCACCGCCGGTCAGGCCGACATGTACCATGGCGTGGACTATTACTTCCTGGGTCAGCATCCGGCTCTGTCGTTCTACTCGCAGATCCCGTTCGGCATGACCTTCCAGGAATATTCGAACTGGTGGTACATCGACGGCGGCAAGGAACTGGGCGACGAGCTCTACTCCATCTTCGGCCTCAAGGCATTTCCGTGCGGCAACACCGGCCCGCAATCGGGCGGATGGTTCGCCAAGGAAATCAACTCGCCCGAGGACTTCCAGGGCCTGCGTTTCCGCATGCCCGGCCAGGGTGGTGAAGTGCTGGGCAAGCTGGGCGCCAGCGTCCAGAACCTGCCCGGATCGGAAGTGTACCAGGCGCTGTCTTCGGGTGCCATCGACGGCACCGAGTGGATCGGCCCCTGGGCGGACGAGAAGGCCGGTTTCCAGGAGATCACCAAGACCTACTACACCGCCGGCTTCCACGAGCCCGGCCCGAACCTGAACTGCGTTGTCGGCCTCGAAGTCTACGAGAGCCTTACCCCGGCGCAGCAGGCGATCGTCTCGGGCGCGGCGCAAGCCACCAATATCTGGAGCATGTCGCAGTTCATGGCCAACAACGGTGCGGCGCTGCAGCGTCTGCAATCGTCGGGCGTCACCTTGCGTGAATTCCCCGACGAGGTCTGGGACGCGTTCGGTGCGGCGGCACAGGAAGTGCTGCAACAGAACATGGGCGACGAGCTCTACAAGAAAGCCTACGACAGCTACCGCGAGTCGCTGGAAAGCTCGGCCTCCTGGATCAGCCGGTCCGAAGGCAGCTTCCGCTCGCAGCGCGACCGCGTGCTCGACATCTGATCGCCGGGCGACTGATACCTTCGCACCCCGCGCCCTTGGATGGCGCGGGGGCATTTTGCACATAGACGTGTAATTCCTGTTCAGGATCGACCAAGCTTGGATATGCATCAGAGCCCTTGTGACGCTGACATGTTCCGGGTGGTCTGAACACAGGATTTGGGGGAACAGACATGGGCGAGACGGAAGCGACCGGAACAGGGTCCGCCTTTGTGGATGCAATCATTTGGTTTTTCGGTGGAATATTCGGGTCTTTCTACGACCTGGCGTATGCGATCACGCATCCCGGGCTGTGGCTGAACTGGGCCGACAAGGAAGCGATCATGCGGTTCGTCTACTACGGCGGATCGATCGAGTTTTTCTTTGTGGTATTCACGTTCGTGCTGGTCCTGACCGCGGTCGGGTTGTGGCGCAACAGCTTCATGTGGGGCTGCGTGCGTGTGATGGAAGGCTTCGCCAACATCACGGGCCGCCTGTTCGCCTGGGCCGGTCTGATCATGGTGCTGCAGCAGATCATCATCGTGTTCGTGCAGCGCATCTTCGTAAGACCGGATATCTCTTTCGGCTTCGGTATCCCGCTGACCTATGACATCAGCTGGTGGGCGGAAGCGCTGAAGTTTCACAATGCCCTGGTCATCGCGCTGTGCTGTACCTACACGTTTGTGCAGGGCGGTCACGTGCGAGTCGACCTTGTCTACGCTGCGGTGAAGTATCGGACGCAGAAGCTTATCGACATGATCGGCTGCGTGATCTTCATGGCGCCAATGGCCGTGCTGGTCTGGATGTATGGCTGGTATTTCATGTGGCGGCACCTGATCACGCCAAAGCCTTCGGCATCGGAGTCGCTGGACCGGCTGATGATGAAGGCGCGGGCGGTCCGCTGGAATGTCGAAACCATCGGGTTCAGCCCGAACGGGTTCAACGGCTACTTCCTGTTCAAGGTTTTGATGGTAGCCTTTGCGGGCATGGTCTTCATCCATTCGGTCGCCTTTTTCTACCGCTCCTACCTGGAATGGAAGGAAGGACCGGAGAGCGAAGGTAAATACCTTGACAAGGACAGCCTCGGGGAAGGCGAAGAAGCCTATGAGGGGACGCACTGATGTTGTTTGGACTTGATGGCGTCGAGATCGGCCTGATCATCGTGTTCCTGTGCCTCTTTGGAGGCATCCTGTCCGGCTTTCCGGTGGCGTTTGCCATCGGCGGTGCCGGGGTGATTTCCTTTGGCATCATTGCCGGCCTGGACAGCGCCGGCCTGTTGATCCACCAGGCGATCGACACCGGCAGCGAGGCGTATCGCACCTTGCTCAGCACCGGGGTAAAACCGGACAGCGTTTCGATTTTCCGATATCCCGATCTGCCACGGGTGGGCGAGCCGGTCTTCCCGCAGGGTTGGGAAACCGCGCTGGACCGCAATATCAGTTTCATCGTCAACCGAATGAACGAACGCGTCTTCGCGGGCCAATCGATCGAGACCTTGCTGGCGGTTCTGATGTTCGTGCTGATGGGGATCACGCTGGAACGTTCCAAGGTCGCCAACGATCTGCTGACGACGATGGCGCGCGTCTTCGGCCCGTTGCCCGGCGGCCTTGCCGTTTCCGTCGTGGTGGTGGGCGCATTTCTCGCAGCGTCAACCGGCATCGTGGGGGCCACAGTGGTCACCATGGGCCTCTTGAGCCTGCCGACCATGCTGCGCAACAATTACAGCCCCGAGATCGCCACGGGTGTGATCGCAGCCTCCGGCACTTTGGGCCAGATCATTCCCCCTTCGATCGTGATCGTTCTTCTGGGCACGCTGGCCGGCGACCTCTATGCGGTGGCGCAAGAGGCCCGGGCACAGGAAGCTGGGTGCACCGACGCCCTGACCTATCTGGGCGAGCCTGCGGTCGTGTCCGTGGGCACGCTTTTCCAAGCCGCCTTGCTGCCCGGTATCCTTCTGGCTCTGCTCTATGCGCTCTATGCTTTTGGCTACGCGCTGGTGAACCCCAGCAAGGCCCCTGCGGTCGAACTGGGCGCTACGAATGCCGAGGCAATCACGCGCGGCGAGGCCTTTACCTGGTTCCTCGGCATCCCGGTTGCGCTTGTCGCTGGCATGTTGGTGCTGGGGCAGATGAACGTCATAGGCAGCCAGAGCACCACGATCGACAGCTTCAGTGAACAGGGCGAGTCGGCCAGCTTGCGGACCGCCGTCGGGTCTGAATGCAAGGACTCCATGATCGAACTGCACGGGCAGGCCGCCTGGGACCGGGCGGTCGCCGAACAGCAGGCCATCGACGAGTCAGGTGGTGTGACCCAAAGCGTGCGGCTGTCCGAGGAAGAGCGCGCCGAGATGCTGGCCCGCAAGATCGAGAACGCGGCGCCTGTCGGGACCGGCATTGCCGTGATGATGCTGATCTTCGCCTTGATCCTGACCTTCGCCCGCGGCGTTCTTCCATCGGAAAGCCCGACACCGCTGATTGTCGGAGGCGTAGGGATTGTGCTTGGCCTGATCGTCGATATCTTGCTGATCGGGCCGCAATGGAGCTCCGGCGCGACATTCGTGATCATGGCCATTCCGGTAGGACTTGCGCTTTACGGCTGCACCCACGCCGCGGCGCGGCTGGCGCAGAATGAGCTGATACGGGTGGTCTTCCCCCCGCTCGTGCTGATCGTAGCGGTTCTGGGGTCCATCCTGGGCGGTATCACCAACCCGACGCCCGCCGCGGCTTTGGGGGCAGGCGGTGCGATCATGCTCGCGGCCTATCGCAAGCTGAAGGACGAAGAACGTTCGGGCAAGATCATCATCTTTGCCACCTTCGCAATTCTCATCGCCATCATCATCGGCGTGAATTTCGACCTGCGGGTCAATGTCGAAGGCGCGGGGGCCGAAAACTGGATCGCGTTCCTGGTGGCTCAGGCCGCCTACCTTTACGCTCTCTTCGGGCTGCTCTTCGCCTGCTGGGTGCTTTTCGCGGGCGGCGTGCTGTCGCCTGTGGTGCGCGAGACGGCGAAAGTGACCAGCATGGTCTTCACCATCCTGATCGGCTCTCAGCTTCTGAACCTCGTGGTCATCTCCTTCGGTGGCGAGCACTATATCCAGCAGTTCCTGCGCTCGTTCGACAACGAGTACAAGGTGTTCCTGATCGTGATGCTGGTGCTGTTCATCCTGGGCTTCGTGCTCGACTTCCTCGAGATCATCTACATCGTGATCCCGATCGTGGGGCCGGTGATCTATGGCGGAACATTCGACCCCAAGTGGGTAACGATCATGATCGCGGTGAACCTGCAGACCTCGTTCCTGACGCCGCCCTTCGGATTTGCGCTCTTCTATCTAAGGGGCGTCGCACCGAAAGAGGTGACCACCGGACATATCTACCGCGGTGTCGCGCCTTTTGTTCTGATCCAGGTGGTTGGACTGGCCATTCTGTGGTTCTTCCCGGACATCGTCACGATCTTCCCGGATCTGCTCGGGGGGTGAACGCTTGGGCCTGAGTTCTGAACAGGCATGGTTCGGACCAGGTCTCTGCCCGTTCCGCGCAGCGGTCAGTCGGGCCTGATGAGTCCCGTTGCGCGCCGGCATGTGATCGTGTCAGGCTGTTCCGGGGGTGGGAAATCGACGCTGCTGGCCGCGCTCGACCGAGCCGGTTACCGCGTTGTCACCGAGCCGGGCAGGCGGATTGTCGAAGCCGAGATGCAGGGCACAGGTGCGGCGCTGCCGTGGATCGACCTTGAGGCCTTTGCCCGACGTGCTGTCGAGATGGCGCTGCGCGACAGGGCGGGTGTGCAGGATGACGGGTCTTGGGTGTTCTTCGACCGCGGCCTGATCGACGCGTCGGTGGCCTTGGAGCACGCCGCGGGGATATCCCTGAGCGACAGCCTCGCAGGTGCCGCCCCGTTTCATCGGACTGTCTTCATGGCCCCGCCCTGGCCTGAACTTTACCGGAACGACGCGGCGCGCCAACACGGCTTCGATGCAGCCGTCGACGAATACCATCGGCTGTGCGCGGCCTACGACCGGCTCAATTATCGCCTGGTTCACCTGCCCAAAACCAGCGTGCGTGAACGGGCAGCCTTCGTTCTGGACACTCTCGGCTAAGCTGCAGCGACGCGCGCCTAATGTGCCGACACAGCGGCGACCCGCCCGGCGCCTGGGGCAGGGGTGCGCCCCGATATCTCGAGCACCAGTTTGCGGCGCACGGTTCGGGCAAAGCTGTCGCGCCCTTCGGCCGTCACCATGAAGGCCCCGGGCCCGCCGATGATCCGCTCGGCATATTCGTCTTCGAGGTTGGCCCCGGCGCGACGTCCGTCTTCCGGCCGCAGGATGGGCAGCGCATTGATCACGATCCCCGCAGCCAGAACTTCGGCGCGTGCCGCCGCGATCGGCGGGCCGGACGAATTTCGGATGCTGTCGCCGGAGAAGTCGATAACGGCGCGGGGCGCGAGGATGTCGTTGGTCTCGATCAGGCGCTTGGCTTCCAGAAGCGCATCACCGATGGCGTTGCTGCCGTAGGCCTGACGTGGCGGGCCAGCCAAGGCGTCCGCAAAAGCCCGCGCCGAGCTTTCGCCATCGATGACCGTCCACGGGACGACCACGGCGGCGTTGGTTGCCCACTCGACATAGGTGACGGCGACATTTCCATAGAGCGAGTCCTGAATGGCCTCTATCACGTCGGGGTCGGTGATCGCGCTTGCGTAGCCTTGTCGCTGAAACGAGAGTTCCATGTCGTCGATCGAGCCCGACGCGTCCGCAAGCAGAACCAGTTCAAGACCGACCTCCTGCCGCGTTTCGGCAAGGGCTGAGCCGGCGAAGAAGATCGCGCAAATGAAAGTGAGAACCCGCATGGAACGAGTTTTCGCTCGGTGGCGCAACATGACAAGGCAGACGCGATCAATTCCGCGTGTGTGGGCGGCAATTGGGGTCACTTGCCGAAAAACCACGCGGTTCCGTCTGGACCGTTCAGGTCGTATCCTTGCGCGCCAGGGGCAGGATCGTGCCTTCGATCAACCGCATCAGGTCGCCGAAATACCCGGCGCTGCGGGCAGGCTGTGTCGAATCCGACGTGATTGCGATGGTCAATCCCAAGCCGGGAACCACGCATATGATCTGTCCGCCATACCCGCGCGCAAGGGCGTAAGCGTCGCCCTCGGATTGCCCCAGAAACCAGCCGTAACCGTACCGTAGTCCGGACCAAGGTGAGCGCGTGACCGGCTCGAAGGACCGAGAGACCCAAGCCTCGCTGAGGACGTGTGTGTCGCCCCACATGCCTTTGCGCCGATACATTTCTCCGAAATGTATCATCGCCGGAAGGCTCAACGACATTTCGTTTCCGCCCAGATAGCGCCCTTGCGGATCGCGGGTCCATGGCGGGATTCTGATGCCGAGCGGTGCCCCCAGCCGGTCGCGGGCTTGGTCGAGCAGGCTTTGGCCGGACACTTCGGACAGGATTGCGCCGAGTACGTGAAAGGAGCCAGTCGAATACAACATGCGCGCGCCGGGATCCGTCTCGAACGGGCGCGAGAGCGCATTGGCGACCCAGTTTTCGCTGCTGACCCAGCCGCCGTAATTCGGCCCTGACGTCCGCTCCAGCCCTGCCTGCATCGTCACGAGGTTTTCGATAGTGATGTCATGAACGCGTGGGTCGGCGTCATCCGGAATGAGGCCGGGAGCCAGTTCGCCAATCGTGGCGTCGACGGAGGAAATTTCGCCACGGTCAATTGCTGCGCCCGTCAAGGCGGCAACCACGGTTTTCGAGACCGACTTTATCGGCGCCGGAGTTCCCATCTCAGGGCCACGGAATACCTCGCCGAAAACCTCCGCGCCGTGTTGGTGGATCAGGACTGCATGAAGCTGGTCGAGCGCCTGGCCTGCGTCAGCCACGGTGCGCCACGAAGCGGGTTGAGAGTGAGCCGGAGACCCGACAAACGCAGCAGAAATCGCAAGAAAATGGCGGCGGTCAAGGCAGGGCATGGAACCTCGTTCAATCGGGTCAGGCAACAGATATCACGCAAGCCGCCCATGGCCACAGAAGGGTGACAAGAAAGAGTTGCCCCACACACGAACGTGTTGTCGTCAGGGCGCGCGATTGCAGAAAGAAGCGACAACGATCTAAGACAGTGCGGTACCCGAGCCTATCAGTATTTCTTGGTTCGTAACGGCTTGCTGTCGGGAAGCGAGATATTTGCGACCTGTTCCGCAATGGGATCGTTGGACAGCGGATGGCAATGTGCCTCGTAATCAGCCGGGTCGCGCATTTCCTGCCATGTCCCGCCTGAATAGACCTCGAGCCCCGAAAACGCGGCCTTGTAGCCCATTTTGGCGCTGCCCGGCACCCAGTACCCCAGGTAGACATAGGGCAGCCCCGCCTCGCGCGCGATCTCGATGTGGTCGAGGATGATGTAGGTTCCAAGGCTGTTACGTTGACGATCCGGGTCGTAGAACGAGTAGACCATGCTTATACCGTCGTCGAACACGTCCGTCAGGCAGACCGCGACCAGATCGCCGCTTTCTCGGTCCGCATATTCGACGACGCGCGTCCGGATTGGCGTCTCTTCGATCATCGCTGCAAATTCGAACGTATCCATGTCGGCCATGCCACCATTGGCGTGCCGGTCCTCGAGGTACTTGCGGAAGAGCTCGTACTGTTCCTCTGTGGCCCAGGGCGAGGTCGCGCGACGGTCCAGGTGGTCGTTGCGTTTCAGCGTCCGGCGCTGGCTGCGCGAGGCGGAGAAATTCTCGACACTGACCCGGGCCGACAGGCACGCGGCGCAATCGGCACAGGACGGACGGTAAAGCACGTTCTGCGAGCGGCGAAACCCCTGCTTGGAAAGAGTGTCGTTCAGACGTTGCGCGCCGTCGCCCTGAAGCGCAGTGAACAACTTACGCTCCATCCTGCCTTCAAGGTAGGGGCAGGGCTGAGGCGCCGTCACGTAGAATTGGGGCGCGATGGGGAGAGTGTGACGCATGACAGGCTTTGCAACTTCCAAAGGTGACGATAACAATGATGCATCGCTGCGCCAAGAGGTCAAATCCGGCTATGACCGGGGCGGCGTCAACTGGTCGCGCGACGATTCACGGCCACGGTTGCGAGAACGTGATCGGTAAGGCCCTGGCCCCTTGGTCCGACCAGCATCAATAGCATCGAGGCCAGTTGCACAAGCGGGACGGCGCAGGAAAAGGTGAAGCCGAGCGAGTGCAGGAACGCCGTGGCTGCATCGAGACGTTGGCCCGATGCGCTGCGGAACTCTATGGCCATCAGCCGCATCCCCCAAGTTGCCGACCCTTTGGCGATGGTCGCGGTCCGGTAGATCAACCCGACGGAGAGGAACAGCATGGGCAGGAAAAAGAGGCCCGTAAAAGCTGTAAAAGGCAGGATCAGAACACAGATCACGATCACAAGCACGCTATCCACCACCCAAGCCAGGAACCGCTTGAGCGGCACGTCGGCGTAAAAGTCGGGTTGCGTGTCGGGGTCGGGAGTATGCCAGGTGGTTTCGGTCATGGTGTGCATATAGGCCTGTACCCCGCGCCTTGAAAGGTGCGGCACGGGGATCGAGGCGTGTCCGTGGTCAAGCGTTGCGTGCTGCTTCGCGATCTTCGTCCTCATGGTCCTCGTCAGAGCCTGCCTTGCGAGCGCGTTCCTCCATGAACTGGTCGAACTCTGCCTTGTCCCGGGCGGCGCGCAGCCGATCGAGGAACGCCTCGAAGTTCTGTTGCTCCTCTTCGAGGCGGCGCAGCGTTGCATCGCGGTAGGCGTCGAAGGCGGAATTGCCGGAAGACCCCCGCAAAGCTCGTGACGATTGGCGATGCGTCACGCGACCCGAGGGGCACGAAAACTTGTTGGCCCAGATCATGTAGGCAAGCAGTACGAGGCCCAGCGGCCAGAAGACAACGATCGACGCCACGAGCGCGGCGATCCATGCGACCTTGCCTTTTTCGTCGAGCCACGTTTCGGCCCTTGCGAACACGCCGGGAATGCCACCGGAGCGCGGAGTGTAGGTCTGCGTATTCATCCTTGGTTCCTTTTCTGAACGTTGGTTTCGGCTGGATGTGAATTCCATTTACATCTCCCAGATGGGAAGCCGCCGCCGCTGTGACAAGGGGTGATGTTAATAATTTTCACATTTGCAGCGGTGGCACGCATTGACCGGCCATCTTGAGGGTGTATCACTTGGCGCATGAGCTTTTCCGCCCGCATGTCCCGTTGTCCGCGACCCCACGATCCTGAACCCGGGCAGGAGGCCAGACAGGCCATGCCAGGGCTCTCTGAGGATCTGGGTGCCCTGGTTGAGGGGACGGCAGGGTGTAGCCCCTACTTGCATTCACTCTGCCTGAAAGAGCGGGAGTGGTTGCCGGAGGTTTTCTCGAATCCAGAAGCGGCGTTCGAAGCATTGCTGAAGGATGTCGATGACATTCCGTTTGACGAGGCGCCGCCGCGTCTGCGGCGGCTCAAGGCGCGTGTGGCACTGTTGGTTGCAATGTGCGACCTCGGCGGTGTCTGGGACTTGGAAGAGGTGACGCATGCCTTGACCCGCTTCGCGGACCGGGCGGTCAGGATAGCCTTGCAGGCGGCGCTGCTGCCCGAGCTTCGGCGCGGCAAGATCCCGGGCCAGGATGAGAGCATGCTGGAGGAAGCCGCCGGCATGGTGGTTCTGGCCATGGGTAAAATGGGCGCATACGAACTGAATTACAGTTCCGACATCGACTTGATCTGCCTCTTCGATGAGACTCGTTTCAATGGCGACGCTTATCATGAAGCACGAACCGGCTTTGTGCGCGCAACACGGCGGATGGCGGCCACGTTGAACGACCGTACCGCCGATGGCTACGTGTTCCGGACGGATCTGCGCCTGCGGCCGGACCCGAACGTGACGCCCGTCTGCATGGCGATGGGGGCGGCAGAAACCTATTACGAAAGCCTGGGCCGGACATGGGAACGGGCCGCCTACATCAAGGCCCGCGCCGCGGCAGGCGACCCGGAGGCGGGGGCGCGTTTTCTGGATACCTTGCGCCCGTTCGTCTGGCGCAAACACCTCGATTTCACCGCGATCGAGGACGCGCACAATATGCGCCTGCGCATCCGGGAGCATAAAGGGTTGCATGGGCCGATACGTCTGGACGGACACAACATGAAGCTCGGGCGCGGCGGCATTCGCGAGATCGAGTTCTTCACCCAGACCCGCCAGTTGATATCGGGCGGAAGAGACCCGGATTTGCGGGTGCGCGGCACGGTCGAGGGTCTGGCCAGACTTGCGGAAAAGAACTGGGTGCCCGGGGACGCGGCAGGCACGTTGACCGAAAACTATCGCTTTCACCGCGAAATCGAGCATCGTCTACAGATGCTGCGGGACGCGCAGACCCAGATACTGCCCGATCAGGCCGACGGATGGACGCGGCTGGCGAACTTCTGCGATCGTGACGAGAAGGAATTTCGGGACGAACTGACCGAGCGCTTACAGACCGTGCATGACCTGATCGAAGGATTCTTCGCGCCTGAAGGCACAAGCGAAAGACCCGCTAAGGTCGAGGGTCTGGATGAAGAAGTGATTGCACGATGGCGCAACTATCCGGCGCTGCGCAGTGAACGGGCCAACACGATATTTGATCGGTTGAAACCGGATCTGCTGGAACGGCTCAGCCGCTCTTCCACGCCGCAAGACGCACTTATTGCATTCGATGGATTCCTGGCGGGTCTGCCCGCAGGCGTTCAGGTCTTTGCCCTGTTCGAAGCCAATCCGCAGCTGATCGACCTGATGGTGGATATTGCAGGGATATCGCCTGCTCTGGCGTCGTATCTGTCGCGCCATGCCGGTGTTTTCGACGCGGTCATCGCCGGCGATTTTTTCGCCCCTTGGCCCGATGAGCAGCATTTGCGCAAGGAATTGGCCGCGCGTCTGGATCGCGAAGAAGACTACGAGCGCAAGCTGGATGCGGCGCGTCGGTGGCAGAAGGAATGGCACTTTCGCACAGGCGTACATCTGTTGCGCGGCCTGATAGATGCCGACAAGGCAGGTGCGCAATATGCGGATCTGGCACAGGTGATCCTGGCAGAAATCTGGAAAGTCGTGTGCGCCCATTTCGCCGAGAAGCATGGGCCGCCGCCGGGGCGTGGTGCCGTCGTGCTCGGCATGGGCTCGCTCGGGGCAGGGAAGCTCAATGCCGCCTCGGACCTGGACCTGATCGTCATTTATGACGCGGAAGGCGTCGAGCGGTCGGAAGGTCGTCGCGCTCTGGCAACGAGACCTTATTACGCGCGGTTGACACAGGCCCTGATTACGGCCTTGACCGCCCCCATGTCCGAAGGGCGCCTTTACGAGGTCGACATGCGCCTGCGGCCCTCGGGCAACCAGGGGCCGGTGGCGACCAGTTGGACCTCTTTCCAGACTTATCAGCAGGAAGAGGCGTGGGTGTGGGAACATCTTGCCTTGACGCGGGCGCGGGCCGTCGCCGGTCCGGACGCTCTGGCCGGGGATGTCGAGGCGTTCCGCTGTTCCCTGCTGCAATCAAGGGGTGACAAGGCTAAGGTGTTGTCTGAAGTGGCCGAGATGCGCGCGCGGATCGCCGCGGCCAAGAGTTCGGCCGGCGCATGGGACACCAAGCTGGGGTCCGGACGGATGCAGGAGATCGAACTGGTGGCGCAGGCAGGATGCTTGCTGGCAGGCCAACCCGAACGCTCGGTCGAGGCCGGATTGACGGCCGGTGTCGCCGCCGGGTGGTTAAGTGACGCAGACGAGGCGGCATTGAAAGCGGCATATCGGCTTTGCTGGCAGGTGACGCAGGCCGCACGGTTGCTCGGCGACAAACCCATCGACGAAGAGTCGCTTGGTGCCGGGGCGAAATCTTTCATTCTGCGCCAGACGGGACATGACAGCATGTCCGAACTGAGAGATGATCTGGACGCAAGGACACGCCAGGCTGGTCTGGTGATCGACGCCGCATTGAACAAAGGTTGCGAGAATGGCTGACGCTCTGGACCCCAAGGGCTTGATACGGGAAGCCTATCGTATCGAGGGCATAACACCGGGGGAATGCCGGTCGATATTTCTGGATTGGGCGTTGTCGGTCGATGGCGAGGGAGATACCCACGCGCGGCTGGAGCGGTTGCTTGAACGCCACGGCGATGCAGGTCCGGATCATCCGATGACGTCTGTATTGCGAGAAGGACTTCAATCGTCGCAGACACCGAAACGGCGTGGGGGGGCGCGCGCTCGTGAGCGTTGAGTGAACGAGTGCCGCCGGGTCACACCTTCGTAAAGTGCTGAATTTGCCTAAAACCTGCCTCAATCCAATTGCATCTTGCTTCCGAGTTCCGCGCGACGACCGCGCCGAGGAGGAAGACAATGAAGACACGTCGAGCCATCTGCGCCCTGATCGTCGCCCTGACAGCGGCGGGCTGTTCCGCGCCTGAAACAGCGACGCGCAACGCCCCGCTGGACACGACACCGGCAATCATCTCCGTGCCGTCCTACGATATCCAGGACATCCGTGTCAGCGTACCCAAATCGCTGAAGGTGTCCGAGGCCAACCGCTATTATCCGGGCGGCGACATCGTGTGGCGAGAGGATCCTGCTGGCGACCGGCACGCCCAGGTCAAGGCAATCTTTGAAGATGCAATGCGGCAAGGAGTCGATGCGATGCGGCCGGGCAAGGTGCCCGCAATCCTGGACATCCAGGTGACGCGCTTTCATGCGTTGACCGAAAAGGCGCGCTACACGGTGGGCGGCGTCCATTCGCTTCAGTTCCACATGCTGCTGCGCGATCCCGAAACCGGCCTGGCCTACGGCGAACCGCAATTCGTGAAGGCCGATTTCAAGGCGCTTGGCGGACAGGCGGCGATCAAGGCCGAATCGCAAGGTCTGACGCAGAAGTACCGGATCACGACACATCTGGCGTCGGTCATCCAGAGGCAGCTGGGCAGCCCGAACGGATATCAGGCGGCCAGTCTGGGACTGATGGGCGCACTGAACCAACTGGGTGCTTCCCACACCAACTGAAACGGCTTAAGGGGGACGGCATGACGACGTCCTCCTTGCCAACGATCCGCTTGAAGCCAAAGACGCAGGCCCGTGCAATACGGCACGGGTTTCCTTGGGTCTACGACAACGAGCTGGTGGCCGACCGCCGGACAAAGGCAATTGCGCCCGGCACCATCGCATTGCTCGAAGACTCGGACCGCGCGCCAGTGGCGACGGTCACCGTAAATCCCAGCTCGCGTATCATGGCGCGCGTCCTGGACCGTGACCCGAATGTGCAGATCGATCAGGCTTGGATAGCAGCCCGGTTGCAACGGGCCCATACGATGCGCGAGAGGGTCTTCGACACACCCTACTACCGACTCGTTCACGCTGAGGCGGACGGGCTGCCCGGCGTGATCATCGACCGTTTCGGCGAGATTGCCGTGGTTCAGCCAAACGCGGCGTGGGCCGAGGCCCTGCTACCGCAGATCGTTGACAGTCTTGTTACCGTGACGGGCGTGACCTGCGTGATCAAGAACGCCTCCGGGCGAGCGCGGGTCCTGGAAGGGCTTGACGACAGCTCGGGCGCCTTGCTCGGGGATATGCCTGCATCACCCCGCCCCGTTGTCATGAACGGCGCCACTTACATGGCGGACCTGACTGGCGGCCAAAAGACCGGGCTTTTCTACGATCAGCGTCCAAATCACGCTTTTGCCGCCACTCTCGCTGCTGAAAGCCGCGTCCTGGACGTCTTCAGTCATGTCGGGGGATTCTCGCTTGCGGCCCTGGCGGCAGGCGCTGCAAGTGCACTGGCCGTCGACGGTTCGCAACCGGCCCTGGAGCTGGCGCAGGAAGGGGCAGGGCGCATGGGAGCGACCGACCGCTTTTCCACGCGGAAGGGAGACGCCTTTGAGGTTATGAGCGCTTTGGCGGAGGAAGGAGAGACCTTCGATGTGGTCATCTGCGACCCTCCGGCTTTTGCCCCCAACAAGCAGGTTCTGGAAAAAGGCCTGCGCGCGTACGAACGTGTGGCCCGGTTCGCGGCCCCCCTCGTCGCGGAGGGCGGGTATCTTGGCCTTTGTTCCTGTTCACACGCGGCGACGCTGGACAAGTTCCGTGCCGCTTGCGTCAAGGGTATCGGCCGGGCCGGACGCGACGGGGCGCTGATCCATACAGGGTTTGCCGGGCCCGACCATCCGCTGCACCCGCAACTGGCCGAAAGCGGTTACCTGAAGGCGCTGTTCTTTCGGTTATGAAATGCGTTCTGGACACGTGCGTGATCTATCCCACGGTAATGCGCCAGATGCTCCTGGGCGTCGCCGCCGAGGGTATTTTCCAACCTCTCTGGTCTAATCGCATCATCGAAGAGTGGCAGCGATCGGTGGTGAAGCTTGGCCCGGAAGGCGTCTCGCAGGCGCGGACCGAGGCGGTGATGCTTGCGCAGCAATGGCCGGACGCAGAAGTCGAATGGCCTTCGTCACTGGAAACGCGCCTTTGGTTGCCCGATCCCGCGGACGTGCATGTTCTGGCTGCGGCAATCGCGGGCTCTGCCGACCTGATACTGACGCTGAACGCGAAGGATTTTCCTAGGGGCGTCTTGGCCGAAGAGGGTGTGAGCCGGGCTGATCCGGACACTTTCCTGTTGGGGGTCTTCGAGGCGACGCCGGATCCGGTTCGCAGCATTGGCAAGGCGGTTCTGGAGGAAGCGCGGCGTCTCTCCGGCGAAAGTTGGGAGATACGTGCGCTGCTCAAGAAGGCGCGTCTTCCGCGATTGGGAAAGGCTCTTGCAAACGGCTGAGCGCCTTTTTCTCGGAAAAACGTGAAGTCGGATCGGATGTGCCCGACATGGATTTTCAGTCGGGATGCGCGTTCTTCCTGCCAATGTGAAGAATGGCAGTGTGCTTCGGTTACAGAGGTTCTCTCGGAAGGCCCGACCAGCGATTTTCAAGTGTCTGAATGGCCGCAACGCGCTCGGCCGTTTTGGGATGGCTCATCAACCAAACCAGCATTGCACCCGATCGAGATTGAGTCAAGGCCTCGAGCTTCTCGAAAAGAGAAATTTGCGGTGCGGTGCCGATCCCGGCCTTGGTCAGAAGCGCTGCCGCGTATTCGTCCGCTTCATACTCGTCCGAACGTGACAGGCGCGCGGCAAGCAACGAGGTCAGGCCATTGGCGATCCATACACCGATCCCCGGGATGAACCTGGAAAGCACCATGGCCAGCGCCGTCCGCAAGGCATTTTGACCCGAAAAGTCGATCATCCTGCGGCGGGAATGCCCGAGAGCGACATGACCCAACTCATGGGCGATCACGCTGGCCATTTCCTCGGCAGAAACCTCGCCCTTGAGGAACTTGCGATAAAAGCCCCGGGTGATGAATATTCGCCCGTCCGGAGCGGCAAGGCCGTTTACAGGATCGATTTCGTAGATGTAGACCTTGATTTTCTCAAGGTCGAGCGCCTTGGCCAGACGCGAGAAAAGCGGCGTTAGCTTGGGATCGACAAGTTCGGTCGACCGGGCGTCAAGCTCCCGCTTGGTGCGCCAGACCGAAAATCGGTACATCACCACGGCATAAAGGATCGCCAACAGGATGGGGGTAAACTTGATCATGGCGCATGATATGGGGTTTGGCGCGTCGTGTGGCAAGCGAGGGTTTGCAGGAGAACAAGAAACCGTGGCCTGCCGTCAAAGCGAGCCACCGTTTTGCCTTCTACATAGGGGATGTTCATCGTGACCACGCCTGAGTAGAGCTAGATACTGGAAATGATTTACTGCCCTCAGCGCCGGTGGCAGGGCGGATGGCTGAAGGGTTGCCTTGTCGGCCAGGCTGCCCCAGTTTCTGATCACGCAAACGGAAAGGAAAGCCTATGCAAAAACTTGGTTTGCCCTTGGGTTTCGCGCTCGTAGGCGCCGTGGCCGCGCTGATAGGGTACGGCTTGTCGCTCTTGGTGGGATGGGACCTGGGAGCACCGGGCTGGTTGATCGTGGCTTCAGGCGCGGTCGGCGGGTTCATCGGCGGGGCGATCCGGAAAAAGCGCGGCGAACAATGATCCGCGCTCAGCCGGAGCAGCTGGCGCCGCCCAGGACGCAGAACTTGGCGCAATGCGGGTGGTTCAGGGCGACGTCTCTCTCGGCATCTTCCAGCGTGGTGCCAAGCTCGAACTCTTCGTCGTATGGCAAGAGCGTACACGCCAGTACTGCAGGTTGGCCGGTCCCCTTGCGCTTGACCACCATGCGCGACGATGCACACATCACGCTGTCCGGTGATTTTCCCAGTATCTCCCAGCACGCGGTGGTGATCTCTGGTACCTCGACCGATTCGTCCATTTCCGGAAAAAGCACCGTCATTGCGGGATCGTATGCGTCGATGTCGAACCCGTTGGACGCGAAGAACGCCTGATACCCCGCGCGCGACTGCGCTTCGGTGTCGTTCCAGACGCTTCGGCCTGCCACGGCCATGCGGATACCCTGGTCGCGCAACCATGACATGCCAATCAAGGTACGCGAAAAACTGCCGCTTCCGCGTTCTTCGTCATGCAGCGCCTCGGAATGATGATCGACGGAAATCCGCAATGTCAGCAGCGCGCCGAATTCCGCGTTCAGGGCGCGCAGTCCATTTTGCATCTTCGGACGCATCATGGGGCGCATCGCATTCGTCAGGATAAGGACCTTGAAACCGCGATTCAGGCACGTCCGCGCCATTTCGATCATTTCGGGGTTCATGAAAGGCTCGCCGCCGGTAAAGCCTATCTCCGTCACCGGCCAGTCGCGCTCGGCCAGTTGATCAAGATACTCTTCGACCTCGGCCGTGGTGATGTAGACAAGACGGTCGTTTTTGGGTGAGCTTTCGATGTAGCAGTTGGCGCAAGTGATGTTGCACAGCGTACCGGTATTGAACCAAAGCGTCTGGGGCCGTTTCAGCGCCACACGGGCGCGCGCCTGTCCGTCGGCGGTAAAGTCCGGGTCGATGAATTTCCCGCCATTGGCGCTTGGGACTGCTGTATCTTTCATCCGTCTATCACCCGAATTTCATTTACCTTTCTCGCATAACCTGTCGTTTCTTGCCTATAAAGTCGATATCGGGCAGGTGACACCTTCGTGATCGCCGCATAGTCTCATGTCGAATGCAGGAGAACACCATGGTTTCGCGCGTCATTCCGGTAGACCCTTTCGACCTCGTGATCTTTGGCGGGACGGGCGACTTGGCCCGGCGAAAGATCCTGCCGGGGCTTTTCCGCCGGTTTCGGGCGGGTCAGATGAACGAGGATGCCCGTGTGATAGGCGCGGCGCGCAGCGACATGGACGCGGTCGAATATCGCGAATTCGCAAAAGAGGCCGTGACCGAGTTCGAGCCCGAGGCGGCGCGCGATACCGAGATTCTTGACGGTTTCCTGCAGTGCCTGGACTTCGTGACAATCGATGCAAAAGGCGATGCGGGTTGGTCCGAATTGAAGGGTTTCTTGCGCGATACCGAAATTCGCGCTTTCTATTTTTCAGTTGCGCCCACCCTGTTCGGCGACCTGGCCGATCGACTGCATCAGCATGGTCTGGATTGTCCCAATTGCCGGATTGTCGTGGAAAAACCCTTCGGTCGTGACCTGAGCACCGCGAAAGCGCTGAATGCGACCATCGCCAAGTACTTCTACGAGCACCAGATCTACCGAATCGATCACTACCTCGGCAAGGAAACGGTGCAGAACCTGATGGCGATCCGGTTCGGCAATACGCTGTTCGAACCGCTGTGGAACAGCCAGTATGTTGATCACATCCAGATAACCGTGGCCGAGAAGGTCGGGGTTGGCGGCCGTGGCGATTATTACGATCGCTCCGGCGCGATGCGCGACATGATGCAGAACCACATCATGCAGCTTTTGTGTCTCATCGCCATGGAGCCGCCCGCAAAGTTCGATCCCGATGCGGTGCGCGACGAGAAGCTGAAAGTCATTCGCGCACTGGATCCTGTCGCCCCTGAAGACGCCGTGCGCGGTCAGTATGAAGGTTCGGGAGAGACCGGAAGCTATCGCAACGAAGTCGGCAACCGCGACAGTACGACAGAAAGTTTCGTGGCCCTGCGCGCGACGATCAGCAACTGGCGATGGGCCGGTACCCCGTTTTACCTGCGCACCGGAAAGCGCTTGCGCGACCGGGCCAGCGAGATCGCGGTCGTCTTCAAAGACGCGCCGCACTCGATCTTCGGGGCAGATGCGGGCCGGCATCGCAACATCCTCACGATCAAGTTGCAGCCCAACGAGGGGATCGAGCTGGGCGTGACCATCAAGGAGCCCGGTCCGGGCGGTATGCGCTTGGTAGATGTGCCTCTCGACATGACATTTGCAGAGGCTCTTGGACCGGAAGAGGCGGATTTCCCGGATGCCTACGAGCGGCTGATCATGGATGTGATCCGAGGCAATCAAACCCTCTTCATGCGCGGTGATGAGGTCGAGGCCGCATGGGCGTGGATCGATCCCATCATATCGCAATGGGAGGAGTCGGGGCGCGCACCGCTCAGCTACGCGACAGGAAGTTCCGGCCCCGACGACGCATTGATGTTGATGCATCGCGACGGGCGCCGCTGGCGGGAGATACGCGCATGAGAGTGATCGAATATGCGGACGAGGAGATGCTGGCGATCAATCTTGCGAACCAGTTGGCAGGTGATTTGAACACGGCACTGGAGCACGAAGATAGGGCGCTTTTCGTTGTCCCCGGCGGTAGCACCCCCGGCGGCGTCTTCGACGTTCTGTGCGACGCTGATCTAGACTGGTCCCGCATCGACATCTGCCTCAGCGACGAGCGCTGGGTCCCGGAGGTGCACATTCGATCGAACACGAAAATGGTGCGCGAACGTTTGCTTGTGGGCCGGGCGGCCAAGGCGAACTACCTCCCGCTCTATGCAAGGGCCGAAGCGCCCGAACCTGTGTTGGCCGAGCTTGAATCTAGGGTCCAGCCCTATCTGCCGATCGACGTTTTGTTGCTGGGCATGGGCGCAGACATGCACACGGCTTCGCTTTTTCCGGGCACCGAGGGCCTTGAACTCGCACTGGCCCGCAACGCACCGGTGCTGATGCCGATGCGCCCCACGAAAGTGGAGGATGTGCGCGTCACGCTATCCGCGCGGGTTCTGAATGCGGCGGTGGCCAAGCACATCGTCATTACCGGCCCAGAGAAGCGAAAAGCACTGGAGCGGGCCAGGACCTGCCAACCGGAACAAGCCCCTGTCGTGGCGATCCTCGACGAAACGGATGTCCATTGGGCACCGTGATGGATGCAATCGGTCCGGGGCGTGTGAAGCAAGGGGAAGACGGATGATCTGGGCCGAGTTGCGAACAGAGGCGGGCGCCTCGATAAACGAACTCATGAAGGCGCCGGATCGGGCGGCGTGTTTCCAGGTGTCTGCGGACGGCATGCTCTTCGATTATGCCAAGACGTCGATGACGGAGGACGCCCGCGACGGGCTGCTGACACTCGCGCAGACGCGTGGGGTCGAGACCCGGCGCAAAGATATGTTCGGCGGCGCGGCCATCAACCGCACCGAGGGACGTGCGGTGCTGCATGTCGCGCTGCGCGCCGGCAAGGATACCGTCATCAAGGTCGACGGCGCAGACGTCATGCCCGGCGTGCGCGACGTTCTGGGACGTATGCGTGCCTTTGCCGATAACCTTCGTGCAGGGCGGCACAGCGGGGCAGGTGGCGCGATAACCGACGTCGTGAACATCGGGATTGGCGGCTCGCACCTTGGTCCCGAAATGGGCACCCTGGCGCTGCGCCCGTATCATGATGGCCCACGCTGCCATTTCGTCTCGAATGTCGACGGGGCGGATATTTCGGATTGCCTCCAGGGGCTGAACGCCAAAACCACGCTTGTTATCGTGGCCTCGAAAACATTCACCACGATCGAGACCATGACGAATGCCTGGACCGCTAGGCACTGGATGGAGCGGCATGGCGGAGATCCATCGGCGCAGTTCGTTGCCGTATCGACGGCTGAGGACAAGACATCGGATTTCGGCATCGCACCAGAGCGGGTCTTCGGCTTCGACGATTGGGTCGGGGGGCGGTACTCTATGTGGGGGCCGATCGGGCTTGCGCTGATGCTGGCGATCGGGCCGGAACGGTTCGACGAATTCCTTGCGGGCGGCGCGGCCATGGATGCCCATTTCCGCGATGCGCCACTGGATCGCAACATGCCGGTGATGCTGGCCTTGACGGGCTTGTGGCACAGCCACGTGTGCGAACATCCAACCCGTTCGGTATTGCCCTACGACCAGCGCCTGTCGCGCTTGCCGGCCTATCTCCAGCAGTTGGAAATGGAGAGTAACGGCAAACGCGTCCAAATGGATGGCAGCCTCGTTCAGACCGGCTCCGGTCCGGTTGTCTGGGGCGAGCCGGGGACGAACGGTCAACATGCGTTTTATCAGTTGATCCATCAGGGAACGCAGGTTGTCCCGTGCGAATTCATGGTTGCCGCGCTCGGGCATGAAGCCGAACTGGACCATCATCATCGTCTTCTTCTCGCCAATTGCCTCGCGCAGTCCGAGGCCTTGATGCGCGGTCGGGATATCGCGACGGCGCGTGACCTGATGCGCAAGGCCGGCTTCATCGGGCAAGAGTTGGAGATGCAGGCGGCACACAGGGTTTTTCCCGGCGACCGGCCGTCAACGACGCTCGTCTATGACAGGCTGACGCCATACCGGCTTGGCCAGATCATCGCGCTTTACGAGCATCGCGTCTTTGTCGAAGGTGTCATTCTCGGAATCAATTCCTTCGACCAATGGGGCGTCGAGTTGGGAAAAGAGCTTGCAAAGGAAATGGAACCGCTCGTCGCGGGAGACGTCGCCCCCGACGACAAGGATGAGTCGACGCAGAACCTACTAGCGTTCGTGAAGGCCCTGCGCGACTAGCGTGGGATATCGAAGTCGTCAGGCGCCAATGTGAATCCTTCGAACGTGAATCCCGGGGAAACGGTGCACCCAACGAGCGTGTACTCGCCGGTCGACCGGGCCATTTGCCAGCAATCCGGTGGCACTATTACCTGGGGGCGCTCTCCGGCGGTGAGGTTGGAGCCCAGCAGCACGTCCTGCACAGGACCCGCGTCGTCGCCGGACATCGACAGGACAAGCGGTGCTCCACCGTAGAAATGCCAGATCTAGGTGGCGTCGACCTTGTGCCACCGATTGCGGTCCTGTTCGCGCAGCAGGAAGTAGATCGCGGTCCCATGGGCCCGGCCGTCATTTACCGCGCGCCACGTTTCTCGATAATATCCGCCTTCGGGGTGCGGGACCAGCTGAAACGCCGAAATGATGTCTTCGGCGGTCACGTCAATCCCGCAGGATCGAGCGACCTGCGTAGATCGCTGTATCGCCGAGCGCCTCCTCGATCCGGATCAGTTGATTGTACTTCGCAAGCCGGTCGGACCGCGCCAGCGAGCCGGTCTTGATCTGACCGCAGTTCGTGGCGACAGCAAGATCTGCAATGGTGGCATCCTCGGTCTCGCCGGAACGGTGGGACATGACGTTGGTATAGCCCGCGCGATGCGCCATTTCGACCGCCTGAAGCGTCTCGGTCAGGCTGCCGATCTGGTTCACCTTGACCAGCATGGAGTTCGCGACGCCGCGCTTGATTCCGTCCAAAAGGCGCTCGGGGTTGGTGACGAAAAGGTCGTCGCCCACCAGTTGCACCTTGTCCCCGATCTGGTCGGTCAGGGTTTTCCAGCCGTCCCAGTCATCTTCGGACATGCCATCCTCAATCGAGACGATCGGATAATCTGACACGAGAGACGAAAGATAGGCGGCGTTCTCTTCCGGCGAGAGGGACTTGCCTTCTCCCGCAAGCTCGTACTTCCCGTTCTTGAAGTACTCCGTCGCGGCGCAATCGAGCGCGAGATAGATGTCCTCGCCGGGCGCGTAGCCGGCCTTCTCGATCGAGCGAAGGATGAAATCCAGCGCGTCGCGCGTCGAAGCGATGTTCGGAGCAAAACCGCCCTCGTCGCCGATCCCGGTCGACAGACCTGCGCCAGAGAGCTCCTTCTTCAACGTGTGAAATACCTCCGCGCCCATCCGCACGGCATCGCGGACATTGCCCGCACTGACCGGCATGATCATGAATTCCTGGATGTCGATCGGATTGTCGGCATGTTCCCCGCCATTGATGATGTTCATCATGGGCACAGGCAGCGTGCGGGCCGAGGTGCCACCCACATAGCGAAAGAGCGGCTGCATCGAAAAATCGGCAGCGGCCTTCGCCACCGCGAGGCTGACTCCAAGGATTGCATTCGCGCCGAGGCGTTCCTTGTTCGGCGTTCCGTCAAGTTCGATCATTGCTTCGTCGATTGCGACCTGCTCGCTCGCATCGAAACCGGCTAGGGCATCCGCGATTTCGCCGTTCACGGCGGCCACGGCCTCAAGCACGCCTTTGCCCATGTAGCGGGATGCGTCACCGTCACGTTTCTCGACGGCCTCATGGGCGCCGGTGGAGGCGCCCGACGGCACCGCGGCGCGGCCCATGGTGCCGTCTTCGAGTATCACGTCCACCTCGACCGTCGGATTGCCGCGGCTGTCCAGGATTTCGCGTGCGTGGATGTCGAGAATGATGCTCATGTGAGACCCTTTGGCAAAATGATGTTGCCGGTGCCATAGCAAGAACCAAAGCGAATGGGAACTGCGACGCGTGGCGAATGCGCGGTCTTCGTCAATCCCGGCCGAGAGCGGTCAGGATGCGCTCAGGTCTTGTCGATACGCATGGCGGGCAGGCCGGTTTCGGGACACTCCGAAAAGGTGGCACCGTGTCTGGTGCGCATATGCTCCATGAACGTGCGGGCCGCTGCCCGTGTTTCCGCCGTCTTTGGATGTGCCGGGTTAAGGACCAGTCCAATTGAGCAGCGCGCAATCCGCAACATTTCGTCAATCGCGTCATACCAGTACTGGACGGGTCCGTAGGCGTCGATTGCCTGATGGCACAGAACAATGTCGAAACTGTCGTCAGCAAATCCGTAGGGCAGGCTACGCCCGTCGAAATGGCGGCACTCGATGCCCAGAATCTCGTGTATCGCGGCATAGGAGTCACGAACATTGTTGAACCCATCCGGTTGATAAAAGTCACAAACCGTCACGTCATGGCCGAAGTGACTGAACACTTCGTAGGTTCCGCAGGCGCCCGCCGAAAGATCTATGATGGTTCTGGGTTCGGCCGAACCGTCGACAAGTTCTGGAAAGAGTATGTTGGCACGAACCAGTTCCCTCAGGTTGTTGAGAGCGCGGAAATGGTACTTCAAAGGTATGCCCGCTCTCACGCGCGCGAGAATGTCGATCTCGTAGGACCGCACCAGTTCTTTGGAAACCGCCACATCATTTTCGTCGAGCCACCGTGCCAAGGTGCCGACCCGGCGCAGCCAGATACCGCGCTTTCCCTTGGCGAACTTGCGCTCTGCAACGCGTGGTGCCTGCAGGTTTGCCAAGTTGTAGCCCTCGGTTTCGGTGGTGACAAAAGCTTCCGCGAGTTTTTGAGCCTGCATCGATTTTCCATTATTTTTGTTTACTGCTTCGTAGAGAATAAGCGCTGCCTTGGGCGCCGTGAAAATTCAAAATGTGTGGCAGTCTAATTATCCTGCCGGGCGTTGCATTCTTACGCAGCCAGCCGTGCCTGCCTGGCGAGCCGCCGTTCGCGCAGAAACGTGTAGAGGCCGGTAGAGATAATCAATGCCGCGCCAAGTAACGTCAGCATGTCCGGCCGTTCGGAAAACACCACGACGCCGACAAAGAGGGAAAACAACAGCCGCGTATAGCGAAAGGGCGTCACGACCGCGGCGTCGCCCATGCGCATGGCCGCCACGATACCGTAATACCCGAATGCGCCAAAGACGATGCCGCCGCCGATCATGGAGCAAAGCGCGGGCGTCAGCGTGGAAACGCTTTGGGGACCGAGCGTGACAAGAAACAATCCCGCCGGGACAACCGCGGCAAAGCCCTGGAACGAGACGACCGTGGAGGAAACCTTCACATCAATCCGCCGCGTAATGAGGTCTCGCGCGGCCACGCAAGTCACCGACACAAGCACCAGCAACGCCGCGGGGTCGAACCCCTCCAGGCCTGGCCTAATGATTAGCAGCACGCCCATGAACCCGATCAGAATTGCGCTCCACCGGCGCCAACCGACATCTTCTTTCAGGAATATCGCGGCGCCCATGGTGATGAAGAGAGGCGTGGCCTGAAAAACCGAAGCAACAACGGAAATGTCGACGAGTGATAGCGCCGTGGTGAAGGCCAGCGCCGCACCCGCCTCGCAGCAGGCGCGCACAATCAGCGGCGTACGCCAGGCGTCGCGGGCGAACAAGTTATGCCCGCCAAGACGCGCCATGATCGCAAACACCGTAGCGCTGCCCAGCCCCAGGAAGAACAGGATTTGCCCAACGGAGATATCCGCGGACAACTTCTTGATGAACATGTCCTCGACGGTGAAAGCCGCCATGGACAATACCACAAGAAGTATTCCGCGAATGTTGTCCATAATCTCCGCCCGACAGCCCCGCCGGAGCGATAGGCGGCTTTCAACGCAGAGACAAGCCGGTAGCGGCCGCCAACTACTCTTTGCGGAGCGGCACGCCGTAGAGTTCGAGCTTGTGACCTTTTAACTCGTAGCCCAGCTTGGCGGCGATCTTTTCCTGCAATTGTTCGATTTCGGGATCGACGAACTCGATGACCTCGCCCGAGTGCATGTCGATCAGGTGATCGTGATGATCGCGTTCGGCATCTTCGTAACGTGCGCGCCCATCGCCGAATTCCAGCTTCTCGATGATTCCGGCCTCTTCGAAAAGTTTCACTGTCCTGTATACCGTGGCGATCGAGATTTTTGGATCGCGGCCGCTCGCCCGCGAATAAAGCTCTTCTACATCCGGATGATCATCCGAATTTTCCAGAACCATGGCGATGGTGCGTCGCTGGTCGGTCATCCGCAGGCCCTTGGCCTCGCAACGGTCGATTATGGTCTCTGTCATGCCGGCCTTCTGTGCGTATCCGGGGCGTTGGATAACGGGAACGCTTCTGGAAATCCAGAGTTTTGACGGCCCGATCACTGCGACTGTTCGAGGTCGGCCCAGACCGGCAGGTGATCAGAGGCGATATGCGCGGGCCTCTCGCGCAATGTGCCAGTCGCCACTGTCGCAAGCGTGGCCGAATGCGCGATCCGGTCGAGCCGCGCCAAGGGGCGCGGGGCGGGGTAGCTGGGAGGCGTCAGGGCAAACGAGACACCGCGTGCCGCAGAGTCGATGGCGGCACGATTCCCCCACTCGTTGAAATCCCCGGCAAGGATAAGCGGCATCGCGGGACGCCGGGCAACGTGACGCAGCACGGCCTTGATCTGAAGAAGGCGATAGCGGCGCACCAATCCCAGATGCACCCCGACAACGCGTAAAGGTCCAAGTCGCGTTTTCATCTCGGCCAGTATCGCGCCACGCGGTTCCAGACCGGGCAGATCAAGATGCTGGGTGTGCAGAACGCTCAGGTCCGCGCGCACCAGCATCGCATTGCCATGCCATCCCAAAGAGCCACCGGGTGCGCCGAATGGCAGGATTTTCCATCCATCTCGCTCGACCAGATCATGGGGCAGGGCCGCGGGGCGCGGCGGCAGGCGCTTGTCTACCTCCTGCAACACCACGATGTCCGCCCCGAGGGAATTGATCACCTGAAGGCTTCGATCCGGCCGGCGGCGCATGTCCAGTCCCACGCATTTCTGCAGATTGTAGGTTGCAATTCTCAGGCGCGGCATTTTCATGCTAACACGTTGGCAGGAGCCGTGACGGAGCGTACCCCATGTTTGCAGATCAGACTTGGCTGGCGCGGATCATATGGCTGGCACTGGCCGGGGCAGTCATATGGGCGGTGGCTTTGCTGCGTTTCGAACTTGCTTTCGTTGCGTTGGCAACTTTGGGCCTGTCGATGGCTCCGGTGGTCGTGGCCAACTGGGCCCAGGTGCATGTTCCTCCGACATTCGTCGCGGTCGTGGTCATCTTCGTTGCGGCAACGCTTTTTCTTGGCGAAGTCTTCAATTTCTACGAACGGTTCTGGTGGTGGGACATCGCCATGCATGGCACCTCGGCCGTCGCGTTTGGTCTGATCGGCTTTGTGCTCGTCTTCATGATGTTCCAGGGCGATCGTTTCGCCGCACCGCACCTGCAACTCAGTTTTCTCGCATTCTGTTTTGCCATGACCATCGGGACTGTCTGGGAAATCTTCGAATTCGCGATGGATCAGGCTTTTGGGCTGAACATGCAAAAGTCTGGCCTGGACGACACGATGGGCGACCTCATCATCAACACGGTAGGGGCGCTTTTGGGCGCGGCAGCCGGGTATGGTTATCTCAAAGGCCGTCATGTCGGTATCGGATCCTTCATCGACGAATTCGTGCGCCGCAATCCGCGATTTTTCCGCAGGCTGCGCCGAAACCGCGACAAGAACCGCTCAAGCTAGGCTCAGGTTCCACAGAACGTCTGCTGGACCACCTCGGACGGCTCGGGCGGGCGCGCCAGATCCCGAGCGTCGTCCCGGGGTTGGTACGGGTCCGACAAGACGTCAAGCATCCGATGGAAGGGAGCGAGATCCTCGCCCAGTGCCGTCTGGATCATCTGCTCGACCCTGTGGTTGCGCGGGATGTAGACCGGATTTGCCTCCTTCATGGAGCTTACCGGATCCTGTTCCTGTTCCTGCTCCAGGCGCCTGGACCATTCCGTTTCCCAGGTATCGAAGTCACCGGGATCAAGGAACTGATCCCGCGCCTTGCCGTCGCTCAAGGCGCGGAAGGTATTGGTGAAATCGGCCCTGTTGGCGGCCATCTTGTCCAGCAACGATACGATCAGCGGCTCGTCCTCGACCGAGGCGTCCGCAAGTCCGATCTTTCGGCCGAAGCGCTTGCGCCACGCTATGTGAACTTGCTCCGGCATTGCATGCACGGTCTTGGTGAATTCCTCCACAGCCTCGTCCTGGTCCGGCATCAGGGGCACCAGCGCAGTTGCCAGCTGCGCCATGTTCCAGACGATCACATTGGCTTGGTTGGCAAAGGCATACCGGCCGTGCATGTCGATGGATGAAAACACTGTGTCGGGATGGTAGGTGTCCATGAAAGCGCACGGGCCATAATCGATTGTCTCACCGGACAGCGTGGTGTTGTCGGTGTTCATGACGCCGTGAATGAAACCAAGCGACATCCACTGCGCAACAAGTTCGGCCTGCCGCGCCATTACCGCCTGAAGTAGCTCGTGGGGGCCTTCGACATCCGGATAATGCCGATTCACGACATACTCGAAAAGGTCCTTCAAGCCGGCAATGTCGCGGCGCGCGGCAAAGAACTGAAACGTGCCGACGCGGATGTGGCTCCGGGCCACGCGGGTCAGCACGGCACCGGGCAGGGCGCCGGTTTCGCGGAAAACCTGCTCTCCGGTCAGGGTGGCGGCCAACGCGCGGCTGGTGGGGACGCCGAGCGCGTGCATGGCCTCGCTCACGACGTATTCCCGCAGAACCGGACCGAGCCAGGCCCGCCCGTCTCCCATGCGGGAATAGGGTGTCGGACCCGAACCCTTCAATTGTATGTCAAAGCGGTCGCCATTCCGCGCGACCTCGCCCAGCAGATTTGCCCTGCCGTCGCCGAGCTGTGGAGAGAACCCGCCGAACTGGTGACCTGCATAGGCCTGCGCCAGTGGATCGGCCCCGTCCGGCAGGGCATTGCCCGAGAAAATCTGTGCCAATTCCTCGTCAGATCCCGGTGTGATCCCAAGCTCATGCGCAAGAGCTTGGTTGAAAGCGATCAATTTGGGTGCCTTGACCGGCGCCGGGTCTTGGCGCGTGTAAAAGCGTTCGGGCAGGCGGCTATAGGAATTGTCGAAAGGAATCCGCAGGGTCATGCCTGAAACATAGGTGCATTTTGCGCCGACGCTAGAGCTTGCGCGTCATCAGCATGTAATTCTCCCGCGACTCGAACCGCAGTTTTTCATAGACCCGGCGCGCGGCTTCGTTGCCCCGGTCGACCTCCAGATGGATTGCTTTCATGCCTGCCTTCGCCAAGGTCTTGGGCAACGCCAAAAGGATTTCCGATCCGATACCACGGCCTCGCACACCCGGCCGGATGAAGATTTCGTCCACGAACCCGTCGAGGCCGCCGAACTCCACGGACCAGCCAAAAGTGACGATCACGTAGCCGATCGGCGCGCGTCTCGGTCCGGCCAGATAGACGCAACCGTGGGGCGATCCTTCCAGCAGCGGCGTAAGCGCCGCCCGACGGGTCGCCTCGTCCTGGGCAATCCCTTCTTCGGCATGGAACGCCGCCACCAAAGGCACCAGACGATCCAGGTCTTCCAGCGCGGCAAGGGTCAGTTTGGTCATAGACGTGCAAGCCTTTCGGTCAGCAGCGAAAAAAAGCCATCGGCGTCAACGTCCCCGATGAACAGCGCGTTGGGCGCGCGATCTGTCACGCCCCACCAGTCGGCGACGGTCATGCCCAGGGTCAGGTCGGACGTCGTCTCGATCTCGACATTGATATGCCTGCCGGAAAACAATTCTGGCCTCATGAGGTAAGCCGTGGTGCAGGGATCGTGCAGCGGCGCGCCTTCCGAGCCGTATTTTTCGCGGTCGAACCGTTCGAAGAAATCGGTCATCTCGGCGACCGCTTCGCCCACACGGTTCCCGATGGCTCGAAAGGCATCGTTGCGCGCCCGGGTGACCAGCGCCTTGTGCGTGACGTCAAGCGGCATGACCACAAGTGGGGCACCCGAGCCAAAGACACGTGCCGCGGCCTCCGGATCCACGTGGATGTTGAACTCCGCTGCGGGCGTGATGTTGCCCACCTGGAAATAAGCGCCGCCCATCAGAACGACCTCTGCGACGTTGCCCGCCACATCCGGTGCCTGCTCGAAGGCCGCCGCGATATTCGTCAGCGGTCCGATGGGAACAAGGGTAACGCTGCCTTTCGGTTCGGAGCGCAATGTTTCGATGATGAAGTCCACCGCATGTTTTTCCTGCAACGGCATGACGGGATCGCTCAGAACCGGCCCATCCAGCCCCGTCTTGCCGTGCACATGTTCGGCCGTGATCAAGTCACGCTTCAGGGGGCGGTCGCAGCCTGCAAAGACCTTGATATCCCGTCGCCCGGCAAGCTCGCAGACGATGCGGGCGTTTCTGGTCGTCAGGCCCAGCGGCACGTTACCCGCCACGCAGGTAATGCCAAGCACCTCGATCTCGTCAGGGCTTGCCAGCGCCAACAGGATGGCGACGGCGTCATCCTGCCCCGGATCGGTGTCGATGATGATCTTGCGCGGAGCCATGCGCAGTCCCTGTCACGCCGGGCTGCCCTTGTCCACTGGCCTTGCTTTGGTTGGCAGAAATACTCCGGACGAGACGCGGAAGAACCCGCGTATCGACCTTGTGGTCAGCGGCCCAGTTCCTTCATGCCGTTTTCGATGCCGGCCAGTGTCATCGGCACCATGCGGCCCTCGAAGATATCGCGGATCATGCCGATAGAGTGCGTGTAGTCCCAGTATTTCTCGGGCACCGGGTTGATCCAAAGATGTTCGGGCCATTGGGCACGGGCCCGGTTCAACCAGACCTGACCCGCTTCGGCGTTCCAGTGCTCGTTGGCGCCGCCAGGATACGCGATCTCGTAGGGCGACATCGAGGCATCGCCGACGAAAATGCACTTATAGTCCGGGCCATAGGTTCGCAGCACTTCGTCGGTCGGTGTCTGCACGTCCCAGCGGCGGCGATTGTCGCGCCAGACGCCTTCGTAGAGACAGTTGTGGAAATAATAGTATTCCAGATGCTTGAACTCGGCCCGCGCGGCGGAAAAGAGTTCTTCCACCAGCTTGATGTGCGGGTCCATGGAGCCGCCCACATCGAGAAACAAAAGTACCTTGACCGCATTGCGCCGCTCGGGCCGCGTCTTGACGTCGAGATAGCCATGCTCGGCGGTGGCACGGATTGTTCCGTCAAGGTCCAGTTCCTCTTCGGCCCCGTCCCGCGCCCAGCGTCTCAGGCGCTTGAGCGCGACCTTGATGTTGCGCGTGCCCAGTTCGATCGTGTCATCGAGGTTGCGGAACTCGCGCTTGTCCCAGACCTTGACCGCCCGCCGGTGCCGGCTTTCCTTTTGCCCGATCCGAACGCCTTCGGGGTTGTAGCCATAAGCGCCGAAGGGCGATGTGCCTGCCGTGCCGATCCACTTGTTCCCGCCCTGGTGGCGGCCCTGCTGCTCTTTCAGGCGCTCTTTTAGCGTCTCCATCAGCTTGTCGAACCCGCCTAGCGCCTCGATCTCGGCGCGTTCTTCTTCGCTCAGGTGCTTTTCCGCCAGCTTCTCCAGCCATTCCTGGGGGATTTCGACCGCGTTCAGAACGTCACTCGCGCTGATCGCTTCAAGCCCCTTGAAACTGGCGGCGAAAGCCTGATCGAAGCGGTCGATCAGGCGCTCGTCCTTCACCATCGCGGACCGTGCGAGGTAATAGAACCCCTCGATGTCATAGGTCACAAGCCCGGCGTTCATCGCTTTCAGGAACGTCAGGTATTCGCGCAGCGACACAGGCAGGCCCGACTTCCGGAGATTTTCGAAGAAGGGCAGGAACATCGTTACCTCAAATGGACATGCGGTGGATGACCAGTGTCGCGAAAAGTCCAAGCAAGGTAAAGATCAGGCCATAGATCGTGGCATAGAGCAGGATGTCCGCCACGCGCCCCTTGCGCCGCCACGCGGTGAATGCACCCAGGCTGATGCCCAGGATGGCCCCGAAAACTACGATCATGTTTTTTCCCGTCAGATCACTTCAAAGGGCTGAGCGACGAGATTTCGCGCAGTTTGGCCCGCACCGCCCAGTCCGCGCCGAAGCCGTATCGCGCCCAGCCGATACTGTCCAGCCGTACGGACTGCGCCTCCGCGACGCGGCCTTCGAGGTCAAGCGCCTCGGCCCGCAGCAGCATAAGCGTCGACAAAAGCGCTGCATTCTCGTGACGTTCGGCAATGGCCAGGTGAGGAGACAGGATGGCGAGCGCCAAAGTGCCGTTGCCTTCGCCGATCGCGAACGCGGCGAGCTGGGAGGCGGAGTAGGCACGATGCAACTCCGTACCCGGTGTCTGGCTGTAGAACCTCTCCGCAAGTCGGAAATGCTCGAACGCGGTGTCGGGCTGGCTGTCTTGGGTCAGCCGCCCCATGGCGAAATGCGAGAAAGCCCGGCGATGGTCGTGCCATCCCATGGCGTCGGCGATGCGCAACGCCTCGCCCGCGGCCACGACCCGCTGCGAATGTCCGGCCCCCGGGCCGAGCGCGGTTTGAACCGCTTTGACCCAGGCGCGGGGAGTCGAGGAAACCTGGCGCGGCGGAATGCTGTCACCCCGTGGATTGAGCCGCGACAGGATCGAGGGCAGGCGTGCCGCAACCTGCGCGCGGGTCATCCCCGAGTGCAACTCGGGCGCATAATAGGTCCGCAAGATCAGCATGTCGAAGCCGGTCAGGACGGTATGCACATTGTCATCGTTGAATACGCTGTCAGGCAGGCGATAGAGGTCGTTCAGAGGCCCGAGCGCCTGCGCCACTTCCTCATGCAGGCAGTCGCGCACTTCCTGAGGAGACGCATCGTTGGGAAGAAAAATCGCGATCTTCTCGCGCTTGATCAGCTTGCTCCAGTTTGTCAGGCGTTTGTTTCTTGCCGCGCGGTAGTCGGACAGGCGGCTGATGTTCGGGACGACAAAGCAGGCTGCTTTGGGCAGATGCCGGCGAATTTGCGCGCGGGGAACGGCTTCGATGGTGATGTTGGCGGTCTCAGATCGCACCCGCGCGATGTCGATCTGCGCCTCGGTCCGCAACCGATGGACCAGCCGATTGAGGTCCGGGATCAGTGTCGATGGCGGTTTGCCCGTGACGCGAATGGAAATCGGCCCCTCGAAACGCGAGAAGTTCTGCAATTTGCGACCGGATTCCAGCTGAAAGGACAGTTCGAGAAAGTCGCGCCCGATGTCCGTGTTCGAACGTGTCGGTGCAACTGGCCTGGGCGCAGAGAACGACTTGAGTGCCGGCAATGACGCCGTGGATTGTGTTGCGGCTCGTGACGGCATTTCGCTGGACGGACTGGGGACGCATGCGCCCAGCATGAGGAACAGTGGAAGTATGACGCGGCGCATGTGGTCCCCGATGCCTGTAAATTCCCAAGTGGCAGAGAACCCCGTCGCGGAAAGCCTGCCGTCCTTCGATGTCTTCCCAAGGGCTGATGCGTGTCGTTTCCCGCACGCGAATGTGCCCTGCTGCTGAACAAACCTACCGGACGGTACTGGAAATCGCCTCCTACTTCGTCTCGGGTGAGGAGCAAAAAAGGTAAAACTGTGGCCTAATCGCCAGTCAGCGGCGCCTCAGCCGAAAGATCGCCGCCAGTTTTTCAAGCAAGGTGCCGTGAGAATGATCTGCGCGTTTCACGTACCTTAGGCGTGGGACACGTATCTGACGGCAACGTCTGCCACGGCTTTCGCGAGGCGGCCCTACCTTTGGCGTCGCGCCATGAAGGCCAGCCGCTCGAAGAGATGCACATCCTGTTCGTTCTTCAACAGCGCACCGTGCAGCTTGGGCAGGGCGTCGGCGCCATTGCGTTTCAGGTCCTCGGCGCTCAGGTCTTCGGCCAGGATCAGCTTCAGCCAGTCGAGCACTTCCGATGTCGATGGCTTCTTCTTCAACCCGGACTGTTCGCGAATGTCATAGAACTGGGTCAGCGCCTCGGTCAGGAGCTTCTCTTTGATGCCCGGATAATGCACTTCGACGATCTGCTTCATGGTCGCGACGTCGGGAAAACGGATATAGTGAAAGAAGCAGCGTCGCAGAAAAGCATCCGGCAGCTCCTTTTCGTTGTTCGACGTGATGATGACGATCGGGCGCTGTGCCGCGCGAACAGTTTCGCCAGTCTCGTAGACGTGGAATTCCATCCGGTCGAGTTCCTGCAGCAGGTCGTTCGGAAACTCGATATCCGCCTTGTCGATTTCATCGATCAACAGAACGAGCTTCTGGTCGGCCTCGAACGCCTGCCATAGCTTTCCCTTGCGGATGTAGTTGCGCACGTCGTGCACGCGTTCTTCGCCCAGCTGGCTGTCGCGCAGGCGTGACACCGCGTCGTATTCGTAAAGACCTTGCTGCGCCTTGGTCGTGGACTTGATGTTCCACTCCAGCATCGGCACCCCAAGCCCTTTTGCGACCTGCCGGGCCAGCTCGGTCTTGCCCGTCCCCGGTTCTCCCTTGACCAGAAGGGGCCGCTCCAGCGTAACGGCGGCGTTCACGGCGACGGTCAGGTCGTCGGTGGCGATATAGGCATCGGTGCCTTCGAATTTCATGGGCTTCCCTTTTCTTGAGGATGTCGGCGTAACGCATGGTCTGCATGGAATTTTCGCTGCACCCTAGTGTCTTGGAGAATTCACATCAATGGCGGGCAATTGTGTAGTGACAATCCGGCAAGGCGCGTGTAATTGCACGCCACAAGGTGGATTTCTTTGGGGGAAGTTGGGTGACCGACGCCGACCTGAAAGAGGGAATGGACATGAAACAGGACGTTGTTCTGTCGGAGGACTATACTCCGGCCGAAGACGAGCCGTTCATGAATGAACGGCAAGTCGAGTATTTTCGTCGCAAGTTGCTGAACTGGAAGAGCGAACTTCTGGAGGACAGCCGCGACACCATCGAAGGGCTTCAGGACGGCACCCGCGCCATTCCCGACGTGGCGGACCGCGCCAGCGAGGAAACCGATCGTGCGCTGGAACTTCGGACGCGAGATCGTCAGCGCAAGCTGGTGGCGAAGATCGATGCGGCGCTGCGCCGGATCGACGAAGGTGAGTACGGGTATTGCGAAGTGACCGGCGAACCCATCAGCCTCAAGCGCCTCGACGCCCGCCCGATCGCCACGATGAGCCTCGAAGCGCAGGAACGCCACGAGCGGCGCGAAAAGGTCCACCGCGACGACTGAAGCGCTGGAATTTTCCTGAAGACCGAGCGCCGGAGCCAAGCTTCGGCGCTTTGCGCTTTCAAGGGGCGGCCATGAACATCACGACTTTGAAATCCGTCGTTATCGGCGGCGGGATCGCAGGCCTCGCGGTGGCACTTGTTTTGCGCCGCGCCGGCGCCGAGGTCCGTGTGCTGGAGCAGGCGCCTGAAATCGGCGAAGTCGGAGCCGGCCTGCAGATCAGCCCGAACGGCTTTGTCGTCCTGGAGAAGCTTGGGCTTGGCAATGCCCTGCGCGCCAAATCGGTACGCGGCCAGGCGGTGCGCCTTCGGGACTACAAGGGGCATGACGTGGTTCGGCTCGACCTCGCCCGGCTGCCCTGCGGAGACTACCATTTCGTTCATCGCGCGGATCTGGTGGATATCCTCGAGCGCGCCGCGCGCAATGCAGGGGTCGAGATCGCGCTTGGCCAGCAGGTCGCATCGGTGCACACGGGGCAGGGGGCGTCCGCGACCCTGGGCGACGGGACAGTGGTCGAAGCTGATCTTCTTGTCGGCGCGGATGGATTGCAATCGCATGCACGCCAAGCCCTGAATGGAACGGTTGCACCGTTCTTCACACGGCAGGTGGCGTGGCGTGCCCTTGTGACCGAAACCGGCGCAGAGCCCGAAGCGCAGGTCTTCATGGGACCGCATCGTCACCTCGTGACCTACCCCCTGCGCGGCGGACGGTTAAGGAATATCGTGGCGGTTCAGGAACGCGCGAACTGGCACGAGGAAAGCTGGCACACTGAGGACACTCCCGAAAACCTGCGGGCTGCCTTCGGAGATTTCTGCCCCGACGCCTTTGCTCTGCTCGAACGGGTCGAGCGCGTGCATCGCTGGGGGCTGTTCCGGCACCCCGTTGCCGGCAAATGGTTTGCCGGTGGCGTTGTTCTGTTGGGCGACGCGGCGCACCCGACGCTCCCGTTCATGGCGCAAGGGGCCAACATGGCGCTCGAGGACGCGTTTGCGCTTGGTCGTTGCCTGCAGGAAGGCGAGGACTTGAACCGCGCTCTCGTGGCGTATCAGCAGATGCGGGCGGACCGTGTCCGCCGTGTCGTCGAGACGGCCAGCGGCAACGCGTGGAAGTACCATCTCAGCTTTCCGCCGCTACGGCTTGCCGCACATACCGCACTCCGGCTTGGAGGAGCGCTTCTGCCGGGGCGCGTGGTCGGCCAATTCGACTGGATCTACGGCTACGATGTGACCACGGACGAAATCCAAAGCGATTCGCGATAAACCTGGATCACAGCTTACCCGCCAAACGCGGCACAACAGCCAACCGTTGCACGCGTTTCGCTGATGGCTCAGGTCAAAAGCAAAACACTTTACACGTCCAGTTCCACCCAGATCGGGACGTGATCCGAGGGCTTTTCACGTCCGCGGATGTCCTTGTCTATTGCGGTGTCGGTCAGCCTGTCGGCGGCTTGAGGGCTCAACAGGAAATGGTCGATGCGTATCCCGTCATCCCGGTTCCACGCGCCAGCCTGGTAGTCCCAGAACGTGTAATGTCCGGGACCCTGCACGCGAGCACGGAACGCTTCCGTGAATCCCATGGCCACAAGTTCGCGAAAGGCCGCGCGGCTCTGAGGAAGCGCCAGGGCATCTTCACGCCAGGCCTCGGGACGTTTGGCATCTTCGTCCTGAGGAATGACGTTGTAGTCACCGGCCATCAGGAATGGTTCCTCGGTCGCCAGCAATTCGGCCGCGCGCGCTTTCTGACGCGCCATCCAGGCCAGCTTGTAGTCGTATTTCGGGCCCGGTGCGGGGTTTCCGTTGGGCAGGTACAACCCGCAAATGCGCAGCGACGTCGCCTCGCCCATCACGGTCGCTTCTATCCATCGGGCCTGCTCATCCTCGTCATCCCCTGGCAGGCCGCGCTGGACGTCCTCCAGCGGATGTTTCGACAAGATCGCGACGCCGTTGAACCCTTTCTGACCGTGGGTTTCGACGTTGTATCCACGCTCTTCGAAAGGCGCGTGGGGAAAACCTTCATCGACCGTCTTGATCTCCTGCAGCACCGCCACATCCGGCTGAGCCTCGTCCAGCCAGTTGGTCAAGGCGTCGAGCCGCGCCTTGATGCCGTTGATGTTGAAACTGGCAATCTTCATTCAGGCCTCCTGATCTGGCTTGATCTATCGCGCAGCGGCGCGCGGGAGGCAAGCGGGCTTGGTCATTTCGTTAGCGTAATTTCCGGGGGGTGATTCGGCTCAGTTTGGAAACAGAAAGCAAGATATCCACAGCTTTGTGGCCCTGTGGAAAACAATTTTTTACGGGCGCTGCAAAGCAGCGCCCGTAAATACAGGCAAGGCTGTCCTAAAAAAGTTAACGGACAAGGTCGCCTGTGGATAACTCGCTTTCCGAGAAAATCTGTTTGAAAGTCCCGTTTTGCGTGTAACCGTTTTAGGTGTTGACCAAACAAGGAGACTACCGATGGTTGCACTGCTCAAAGCTCAAACCGCCTTCGAAACAAAGCCCAACGAGACCAGCCTGCACGACGGCGGCGCGGTCGAGGCGTTCACTTCTTCGCTCCACGCCTCCGGCGACATGCTGGACGGTTCTCAGACCGAAATGTTCACGTCCAGCCTGGCCCCGGTTGCCGAGACCAGCCGCATGACGGGCGACGCCGTCGAGGCGTTTACGTCCAGTCTTGCGCCGCGTGCGACGTCCGACGCAGGTGCCGGCGACTCGGTGGAACTCTTTACCTCCAGCCTTGGCCCGGTACGCGCCGCGCGCGCGGATGAAGGCGAGGTTGTCGGCGCCTTCACGTCGAGCCTGTAAGCTCCGGGCGGAACGGAACTAGAACACAAGGATATCAGACCCATGGGATCCGTCGTACACCTCGATATTCCGTTCCGCCAAACCACGCGGCAGGCGCGACAAAGCGCACTGATCCAATGCTTCGCCCGTGAGCGCCGGCCCGAGACCGATGTCTTCTGGCTCAAGGAGAACGCCGAAGTCCTGAACATCATGGTCAGCACCGGCACGACCTTGCCGCGCGAGGCGTTGAGTCCGTTCGATGCCGTCTACGACTCGCTGGACCGGCGCCTGGGCTTTTTCCCGCAATACTACAGATTTCTGCTGTCGCTTGGCCTGGACCTTGAAGACCTGGGCCTTGCCGGGACAAAGGCATCCCGGGCGGCCGAATGGGTGGCGTCCGAAGGATTGGTCGGCGCGGAACTTTCGGACCTTCAGCGCGCCGAGGCCCGGCGGCTGTGCTTGCGCCGTGGCGTTGATCCGGTGTCGGGTGATGCCGGGCTTGACGACCGCCTGCGGGCTTTCGGAAGCCGTAGGGCGACCTTCGCGCTGCCGAACAAGAAAGCGGCGTACGAACTTACGCATATCGTGTTCTACCTTTCAGAGTATGGCCAACGCGACCCTGACTTGCCCGCGGCCTTCGTCGAAAGCCTGACATTCGCCGGCACGATCGCCTTTCTCGAAATGAACCTGGACCTGCTCGCCGAGGTTTGCATCGCGCTGCGGTTCGCGGGGCAGGTCCCTCCCCAGACATGGGAGCGTTGGCTTGCCGCTCAGGCCAGGAATTTCGTGCTCGAGGCCGACGCGACGGGCTGGATGTCGGACGACTATCACCCGTACCTGATGGTCCAATGGTTCCTGGCGACCGCAGGCTTGGGCGGTTTTGGTGCTTCCTTGCCGGAAGGTGGCGTGCGCTTCACGGCGCCAAAGCCCCACGCGGCCCCGCTGAGAGAGCTGTCCGAATGCATCTATCGCCTGGACGGGGTGCGCAATGGCGACTGGTCCGCGATGCGCAACCTTGTCGACCCACATCTGTCGCTGGAGGCGCGCGACGTTGTCGAGGCCGCCGAGAGTGCCATCGACTTCGATGTATTCTTCCACGATTTCTCGCGCGCGTCGGCGCAGGAGTTTTTGGCGTGACGGGGCGCGCAACCGAAGTTGTGGCCCTCGGGGTCGTACTGACTGTCGCGTATACCCTGCTGATCACCGGCGCCGACGCCATAACCAAGCTGTTTTCGGCCAATTATGCAGCTCCGCAGATGTTCGCCTTTTCCGGTGGGCTGGTGGCACTGTTCTGCCTGCTTGTAGGTCGGAAGTCGGCAGGTACGACCGTTCTGAAAACGCGATGCCCCCGGGTGATGGCCCTGCGGGCCGTTGCGACAGTCATTGGCACCTGTGCCTTTTTCTATGCCTTCAAGCTTTTGCCCTTTGCCGAGGTCTTCCTGTTCATCGCCATCATCCCGATCCTCGCCGCCCTGTTGTCGCGTCTTGTGCTGCAAGAACGGCCGGGCGGGCAGGTCTGGGGAGCGCTGCTGTTGGGGCTAGTAGGCATGACAACGCTGTTCCCAAGCGGCTTTCACAGCTTCGGAACAGGTCATCTGGTTGCGTTACTCGCGGTGACGATGGGGGCGATCTCAATGGTCTCGTCGCGATACATCGGACAGCGTGATCCAGCAGGATTGTTGTCACAGGTCTTCTATCCAAACGCCGCCTTGATGGCAGTCATGGCTTGTGTCCTGCCCTTCGTGTTCGTGCCGATGGGATGGGGCGACGTGATGTGGATCGTCTGCTATGCCGCGCTTCTCTTCGCTGCGAGGTGGGTGCTGGTGGCCGCGCTCAGAATACTGCCGGCTTATGTCGTCACACCACTGATGAACCTGCAATTCCTCTGGATGGTGGCACTCGGCACGGTAGCTTTCGGAGAGCCGACCGGAGCCGGCGTGTTCTTTGGCGCGTCACTGCTCATCCTCGCGGGGGCCTGGTTGGTGTGGGACCAGGTGCGAACGCCGCTGCCGAAAGCGGCGGTGCCCGCCGAGTAGGTCACATCGAGAACGACGTACCGCAGCCGCAGGCGCTCGTAACGTTCGGATTGTCGATCGTGAAGCGCGCACCGATCAGCTCTTCAGTGAAATCAATCGTCGCGCCCGCAAGGAAGGGTAGCGAGACGCTGTCCACGACCACCTTCTGACCTTCTGCGCCTTCCAGCACCAAGTCATCGCCCGTGGGCGCGTCCAGCTTGATGTCGTATTGAAAACCGGAGCAACCGCCGCCTTCGACGGCGACGCGCAAGGCCTGACCCTGCTCACCAGCACCGATTTCAGCAAGGCGTTCATAGGCGCGTTGCGTCACTTTGGGGGGCATCTGCATCTGGCGATCCTCGAGGTTTCTTTGCAGTTCATCATCGAATATACGAACGCTGGGACAGGACGACAAGGAAACAGGCGATGCATACCCCTTATGCCTCGGACCCGGCGCGCGCTCGGGCGCGGCTCTACCCAGAAGAAGAAAGCGCGTTTCGGTCGTGTTATCAGAGGGATAGGGATCGTATCATCCATTCCAGCGCCTTCCGCCGCCTCAAGCACAAAACTCAGGTTTTCGTCGAACATGAGGGCGATTATTTCCGCACGCGGCTGACACACTCGATCGAGGTTGCGCAGGTCGCGCGCACGATTGCGGGTGCGCTCGGGCTTAACGTGGAACTGACCGAAGCGGTGGCCTTGGCTCATGACCTGGGCCACACGCCATTCGGCCATACCGGCGAAGACGCGCTTGACAGGCTCATGTCGGATTATGGCGGCTTTGATCACAACGCGCAGGCGATCCGTATCGTCACGTCGCTGGAACGCCACTACGCCGAGTTCGATGGGCTCAATCTCACCTGGGATACGCTCGAGGGCATCGCCAAGCATAATGGTCCGGTGACGGGTGCGCTTCCATATGCGCTTGCGGACTATAACGCAAAGCACGACCTCGAACTGCACACCTATGCGAGCGCCGAGGCACAGGTGGCCGCACTGGCTGATGACGTGGCATACAACAATCATGACCTGCACGACGGCCTCCGTGCCAGGCTCTTCACCGAGCAGGAAATCGCCGAGCTGCCGGTTGTGGGCGCCTGTTACCGCGAGGTCGACACGAAATATCCCGGCCTTGATCCGTATCGCCGTCGCCACGAGGCGCTGCGGCGCGTCTTCGGTGTGATGGTGACAGACGTTATCGAGACCTCTCACGCCATCCTTCAACAGGCCGCGCCGCCAGACCCTCAGGCCGTCCGTGACCTCGGGCGTCCGGTCATCCGGTTTTCCGACCGGATGTGGGCCGACTTGCAGGTGATAAGGTCGTTCCTTTTCAAGCGGATGTACCGGGCTTCTAAAGTGGTGGAGATGCGCAGCCGTGTTACAAAAGTGGTCGAGGACCTCTTTGCGTTCTACATGTCGCATCCCGACTTTCTTCCGAAGCGCTGGCGCCAAAACGTGGCTGATGCCCCGGACCGGACGGCACTGGCGCGGCTGGTCAGCGACTACATCGCGGGAATGACGGACCGTTTCGCGCTCGAGGCTCATGCGCGGTTGTTGGGCGGAGACGCCGGTATGACTGAAAGAAAAGGAATATAGCGCATGGCGACAGGCGTCACGGAGGGAGCGCTCGATCCGGTCATGGCGGTGGCGATGGTCGGGGCGCTCGGCGTTGGAGCGCAATGGATCGCCTGGCGCCTGCGGATGCCCGCAATCGTCCTTATGCTGGCTGCGGGATTGCTGGCCGGTCCTGTATTCGGCGTTTTCGACCCGTCGCGCGATATCGGCACGCTCATGGGCCCCATGATTTCCATCGCGGTGGCGATCATCCTGTTCGAAGGCGGCCTGACGCTTGATTTTTATTCGCTTCGCGGGGCAGAGCAGGGGGTCAAACGGCTAGTATTCCTCGGCGCTCCGGTAGGCTGGATCGGCAGCGCCCTGGCGCTGCATTATGTCGGGGGGCTCAGTTGGGAAAGTTCCGCTGTCTTCGGTGGCATCATGATCGTGACGGGACCGACGGTGATCGCGCCACTATTGCGTCAGGCGCGACTGAACCGCCGCCCGGCCCAATTGCTGCAGTGGGAAGCCATCGTGAACGACCCGATCGGCGCACTGGCGGCTGTACTGGCCTTCGAGGTGATCGTCGTGTCCGCAAGCGCAGGCAGTTTCGGCCTTGCCGCATGGCAGATCCTGCGCGGAATCGTGGTGGCGGGCGTTCTCGGATGGGCAGGCGGCTGGATCCTGAGCGAGGCGTTTCGGCGGGGTAAGGTGCCGGAATACATGAAGGTGCCGGTGCTCTTCAGCATCCTGTTGGGTATTTTCGCACTGACGGACTACATCCTTCACGAAAGCGGGCTGCTGGCGGTGACGGTGATGGGCGTGGTGATCGCGAACGCAAACCTTCCAAGCTACACAGAGCTGCGCCGTTTCAAGGAACATGCGACGATACTGCTGGTCTCGGGGGTATTCGTTCTGCTCGCCGCCAACATGGATATGGAAACCCTGCGCCTCATCAACTGGAATGCCGTTGCGATGGTGGCAGTGGTCATCCTCCTGGTACGCCCGATGACGGTCTTGTTTTCTCTGGCCTTCACCAACATCCCTTTCCGGGAACGCCTTCTGGTGGGTCTGACCGGACCACGCGGGGTGGTTCTCGTGGCCGTTGCGGGCCTTTTCGGAGAGCGCCTGGTGGCGGAAGGCGTCGAGGATGCCGCGTTCCTCACGCCCTTCGCATTTGCGCTGGTGGCTGCCACGGTGGTTCTGCACGGGTTCACGCTCGCTCCGCTGGCGCGATGGCTGGGGCTTGCCGGAAAGGGCCAGCCCGGCGTTCTTTTGTCCGGGGGCTCACAGTTCGCAACCTCCTTCGCGAAGACACTGCAAGAGCTCGAGGTGCCCATCCTGATCACCGACACCAACCGAGCGCGCCTGAGAAGTGCGCGCGAGGCCGGATTGCCGGTCTTTTTCGGCGACGTGTTGTCCGAAGCTGCGGAGCATAGTGCCGAGATCATGAAATACGGCGTCGTGCTCGCGATCAGTGACAACGATGCCTACAACACGCTCGTTGCCACCGACTTGGCACCCGAATTTGGTCGAGAAAACGTCTATCAACTGGGCCGTGCCAAGCAGGACAGCAAGCGGCACGAACTTCCCGCATCGCTGGGCGGCCGGATCGTTGCACAAGGTCGCGGCTATACCGAACTGGCCGGCAAAATGGTCCAGGGTTGGGAAGTCCGGGCGACCAACCTGACCGAGGACTACACCTTCGAAGACTGGCAGTCGCAGAATGACGGAGGCATTCCGCTGGCGACCCACAGCCAAACCGCCGGACTGCGCATTCTGTCGGAAACCTCCAAGGTCGAGAGCGAGGGCGAGTTCAAACTCATCTGGCTTGGCCCGGCGCGAGAGGAAAGGGCCGCCGCGTCGGCGTCTGCATAGACCCGCGCGGATTGACGTGGCCGGTTCTGGTGATAAACCGGCGCGGAAACGAAGGATTATCCGATGAACCTGTTTACCGAGATCCGCGCCAGCGTCCTTGCCGCCCTTGATACGATGCAGAGCAGGGGCGAATTGCCGGATGACCTGGACATGGCGAATGTGACCGTCGAGCCGCCTCGGGATGCCGCGCATGGCGACATGGCGACCAACGCGGCCATGGTTCTTGCCAAGCCGTCAGGTCAAAAACCGCGCGATATCGCCGAGAAACTCGCGACTTTGCTGGCGGCCGACGACCGTATTGAATCTGCCGAGGTCGCCGGTCCGGGATTTTTGAACCTGCGTCTGGCCAACTCGCTCTGGCAGGACGTTGTGCGCGCCGCGCTTCAGGGCGGAGAGGCCTACGGGCGCTCGGAACTGGGCAAGGGCAAGCGCGTCAACGTCGAGTACGTGTCGGCCAACCCCACAGGCCCCCTGCACGTTGGCCACACGCGTGGCGCCGTCTTTGGCGATGCCCTGGCCAGCCTGCTAGATTATGTCGGCTACGAGGTCACCCGCGAGTATTACATCAATGACGGTGGCGCCCAGGTGGGTGTCCTCGCCCGCTCCGTTTACCTGCGCTACCTCGAAGCGCACGGGCAAGAGATCGCCTTCGAGGACGGCAGTTATCCGGGTGACTACCTCGTGCCTGTGGGCGAGGCGCTGAAGGAAAAGGTCGGCGACGACTACGTGGGCCAGCCCGAGGACGTGTGGTTGGCCGACGTGCGCGATTTCGCCACTGACGCCATGATGGCGCTGATCCGCGAGGACCTAGACGCACTCGGCGTGCAGATGGATGTGTTCTACAGCGAAAAATCCCTCTACGGCACCGGCCGGATCGAGCAGGCGCTCGATGCTCTGCACTCGAAGGGCTTGATCTACGAAGGCGTGTTGGAGCCACCCAAGGGCAAGAAGCCCGAAGATTGGGAGCCGCGAGAACAGACGCTGTTCAAGTCCACCGCGCATGGCGATGACGTGGATCGCCCGGTCAAGAAGTCCGACGGGGACTGGACCTATTTTGCGCCGGACATTGCCTATCACTACGATAAGGTCGAACGCGGGTTCGATGCGCTGATCGACGTGTTCGGCGCCGATCACGGCGGTTATGTCAAGCGGATGAAAGCAGCGGTGAGCGCGCTGACGGACGGGCGGGTGCCGCTCGACATCAAGCTGACCCAGCTGGTCAAGCTCTACAAGGACGGCCAGCCGTTCAAGATGTCGAAACGGGCAGGGACCTTCGTGACCCTGCGCGATGTGGTCGATCAGGTAGGCGCGGATGTGACCCGCTTCGTGATGCTGACCCGCAAGAACGACGCCCCGCTCGACTTCGACTTCGACAAGGTTCTGGAGCAATCCAAGGAAAACCCGGTCTTCTATGTCCAGTACGCCTATGCCAGGATCTCATCGGTGATGCGCAAGGCGCGCGAGGCCGGTATCGAGGTCGACGACGCGACGCTCGCCGCGGCGGATCTTTCGGTGCTGCGCGACACGGCACAGCTTGCCGTGGCCAAGAAGCTGGCCGAGTGGCCGCGTCTTGTTGAAATCGCCGGACGCACGAACGAGCCGCACCGTGTGGCCTTTTATCTCTACGATCTTGCCAGCGACCTGCACAGCCTTTGGAACCGCGGCAACGACGTGCCAGAGCTGCGTTTCCTCGAAGAGGCCGATACAGCCGGGTCTCAGGCGAAAATCGCCTTGGCACGAGCCGTAACCGTTGTTATTTCCGCCGGTCTTGGTATCTTGGGTGTAACCCCGGTCGAAGAAATGCGGTAGAAAAACCGCGCCCGCACCGGGGATCAGGCAGTAATCCAAGCCGGCGGCCAAGTATCGCCGGAGGTAGCGAGGCGAGCAATGGCACAGATGCAGGGTACCCCCGGCGATATGGGGGGCAATCGGCGGATATCATTCCAGAAACTCACCAATATGGCAGGGGCTGCTATCTCTTTGGCTCTCGTGGTCGGTATCGGGGTCTGGGGCTACAAGATTCTTGTGCGCGATGTCAGCGGCGTACCTGTCGTTCGCGCTGCCGAAGGTCCGATGCGCATTCAGCCCAAGGACCCGGGCGGTGCGACCGCCGAACATCAGGGCCTCGCGGTGAACGGCGTGGCCGCGGACGGCTCTGCTGCCAAACCGGCCGACCGTCTCGTGTTGGCACCCGAACCGCTGACGCTAAGCCTTGAAGACACGCCGCAATCGGAATTGAGGGTCGCCGCTTCCGCCGACGCGCCTGCTGACGCCGCCGACGAGGTGTCACCCCGGGCAGAGGCCCAGGATGCAGTCGAGTCCGACGAAGACGCGGCGACGCTGGCGGCTCTGAACACGCTGGCCGATGAATTGTCCGAAGGCGTGGAGCCGATGACGCCCCTGGCGTCGACCGAAAGCTCCGACAACGACGCCGAAGCGTCAGCCGAACAGGAAGCCGAGCCTGAGTCCGAGCGCACCGCGGCTCTGTCCTCCGAGGGCCTTGGCCGCTCTCTTCGTCCCAAGGCACGCCCGGTCCAGCTGGCAAGTGTCGAGGATGCCGTTGCTGCAAGTGTCGCGGCCCAAGCGGCAGCCGCACCGGAAGTGGATCCCGACAGCATTCCGGTCGGCACCCGCATGGCACAGCTTGGTGCGTTCGAAAGTGCCGCGGTCGCGGAACAGGAATGGGCCAAACTCTCCAAGCGGTTCTCGGAATACCTGGACGCCAAGCAGCGCGTGATTCAGAAAGCGCAAAGCGGAGGGCGGACTTTCTACCGCCTGCGGGCAATGGGCTTCACAGATCTCAGCGACGCTCGGCGCTTTTGCTCGGCCTTGGTCGCGGAGAAGGCCGATTGCATCCCGGTGGTGACGCGTTGACTTCGCTTAGCGCCACGATCCTGGGCGTGGCCGGTACGGAACTGACAGTGGAAGAGGCGGCGCTTTTCAAAGAGGCGCGGCCCTTCGGTTTCATTCTTTTTGCACGCAATATCGAGACCCCGGACCAAGTGCGCGCTCTGTGCGACAGCTTGCGCAAGGCGGCCGGCCACGAGGCCCCGATCCTGATTGACCAGGAAGGGGGACGCGTTCAGCGCCTGCGCGGTCCGGTCTGGCGCGAGTGGTTGCCACCGTTGGAACAGGTACAGCTTGCCGGTTCGCGTGCCGAGGACGCGATGTACGCTCGCTACCGGATCATCGCGCATGAACTGCTGGAATTGGGGGTAGACTCCAACTGTGCACCTCTTGTCGACATCGCGACACGGCAAACGCATCCATTCCTGAAAAACAGATGTTATGGACATAGTGCCGATACGGTGGCGAAGGTTGGCCGTGCGGTGGCGAATGGTCTTCTGGACGGTGGCGTATTGCCGATCGTCAAGCACATCCCCGGTCACGGCCGAGCCCAGGTTGACAGCCACCTTGACCTGCCTGTCGTCGAGACGGATTTCGAAACGCTTTCTGATACCGACTTTCGGCCGTTCGCAGCGTTGAATGACCTGCCCATGGGAATGACTGCACATCTTGTCTATACGGCCTGCGACACGCGTCCCGCCACGACCTCGCCCGAAATGATGCGCGTCATTCGCGACCGCATCGGCTTTGACGGGCTGATCATGACGGACGATATCTCGATGAAGGCGCTCAAGGGCGACCTGGCCGAACTTTCCCGGCAGTCGCTCGCGGCTGGCTGTGACGTGGTCCTTCATTGCAACGGCGAATTTGACGAGATGACCGCTGTCGCCGGGGCCTCCGGCTCGCTTGAAGGCGACGCACGCCGTCGGGCCGATGCAGCGCTTGCCGCTCGAAAAGGCCCGGCCGAGGTTGACATTCCCGCGCTTGAGGCAAAGCTGACCGAACTGCTACACGGTCGGGGCAATGTCTGAAGACGCGTTCGAGGAAACAGATAAGATCGAGAGCGTAAGCGACCGCATGGCGGCCGAAGCGCTGATCGTGGACGTCGACGGCTACGAGGGGCCGCTCGACCTTCTGCTTACGCTCAGTCGCACGCAGAAGGTTGACCTGCGCAAGATATCCGTTCTGCAACTGGCCGAGCAATATTTGGCATTTGTCGAACGTGCCAAGGCGCTGCGCCTGGAATTGGCCGCGGATTATCTGGTGATGGCGGCCTGGCTCGCATTCCTCAAATCTCGGCTTCTTCTTCCACCCGATCCCGCCGAAGAAGGCCCGTCGGGCGAAGAGCTGGCCGCGCACCTGGCGTTCCAGCTGGAACGCCTGCAAGCTATGCGCGAGGCGTCAGCCAGGCTGATGGGGCGCGACCAGTTGGGACGCGACTTCTTTGCCCGTGGCCTGCCCGAGGACGTGACCCGCATTCGTCGCGTGCAATACACCGCCACGCTTCTCGACCTCATGCAAGGCTACGCGCGGATCCGCACCCGGGATGAGTTTCGGCCCTACGCGTTCGACCGCGAAGCGCTGTTCACCCTGGAACAGGCGCTTGACCGAATGCGGGGGCTGATCGGGTTCGCAGGCACATGGACCGATATCGCGTCCTACCTGCCGGAGGGTTTTACCTCCGATCCAGGACGCCGGCGCTCTGCCACGGCGTCGACCTTTGCCGCGGCCCTGGAGCTGACGAAGGAAGGCAAGGTAGAACTGCGCCAGTCCGAGGTTTTCGCTCCGCTGGAATTGCGGCGAAAGGGATAGCGCATGTCTGACGGGATCGAGAACGAAGCGCCGCAGAATGAAAGCCTTTTCGAGGCGCCGCCCATGGCGGAGCAGGAACGCATGTGCGAAGCGATCCTGTTTGCCACCGCCGAGCCGATTTCCGCAAAGGAGATCGAAGCCCGGATGCCCCACGGCTGCGATGCCGCCGAAGCCCTGGTGCACCTGCGCAAGCGCTACGAAGGGCGCGGCGTGCATCTGGTGAAGGTGGGCGATGCTTGGGCCATGCGTACCGCAGCCGACCTCGGCTTCCTGATGCAAAAGGAAACGGTCGAGACCCGGAAGCTCAGCCGCGCCGCGATCGAGACACTGGCCATCATCGCCTATCACCAACCTGTCACCCGCGCCGAGATCGAAGAAATCCGTGGTGTCAGCGTCAGTCGCGGCACGGTCGACCAGCTGCTGGAAATGGAGTGGATCCGGTTCGGGCGTCGCAAGATGACACCGGGCCGGCCCGTGACCTTTGTCGTGACCCAGCATTTCCTGGATCACTTCGGCCTGGAAAACGCGCGCGATCTGCCCGGTCTGAAGGAACTGCGCGCCGCGGGCCTTCTGGAAAACCGGCCACCGCCCGGCGAGATGCCCCAAATGGGGGAAGGCGACGAGGACCTGTCGGAAGAGACTGAAGAAGGTCAAAGCGAACTTTTCGAGGACTGACCCGGCTAAATTTCCGGATTTGCCCTGAAAACTTCATTATCGCGTGTTATATCCCAATCAAGCAGGTACTTGAGGAGCGCGCAATGAACGCCAACCGCATCATCAACATGGTCATTCGGATGGTCATGAACCGCCTGATCCGCGGCGGGGTCAATGCCGGGATCAACAGATTTTCGCAGCGGGATGCCAAGAACGCTTCGTCCAAAGGGCAGGGCACGTCGAACGGCCAGCAGAAACAGCAGACGGCAGAGACGCAGAAGCGCATGAGACAGTCCATGCGCGTGGCCCGCAAGATCGGCCGTTTCTAAATCGTTTCGCCATTTACCTGAGTCATCAGCGAAGGGCGAAACGCTTTAGGCGGCGCGGAAGTGCTTTGACAGCTTGAGGCCCTGTCCCTGGTAGTTCGAGGCTATTCCCGCGCCATAAAGTTGCTGTGGCACTTCGTCCATCTGCTCGTAGACCAGCCGACCCACGATCTGCCCGTGCTCCAGCACGAAAGGGGCCTCGTGACAGCGTACTTCCAGAACGCCGCGTGAACCGGCACCTCCCGCCGCGTCATGTCCGAATCCGGGATCGAAAAAACCGGCGTAATGCACCCGGAATTCACCCACCATGGCAAGGTAGGGGGCCATTTCGGCGGCATAGGATGGCGGGATGTGCACCGCTTCACGGCTGACGAGTATGTAGAACGCACCGGGATCCAGGATGATCCGCCCCGTATTGCTGTGGACTTCTTCCCAATAGTCGGCGGGCGCGTAGCCGGCGATATTGTCAAGATCGATGACCCCGGTGTGGGGCTTGGCACGGTACCCGACCAGGGTGCCTTCCGCCGGCTTCAGGTCCACCGAAAAGCCCAGCCCGTCGCTGATCACCGGCGGACCGTCGACCAAGGGGCTTTGGGCATGAAGGGCACTCAGGGCCGCATCGTTCAGCACGGCCTGTCCCGCCCTGAACCGGATCTGGTTCAAGCGCATCCCCGGACGGACAAGCACCGAGAACGAGCGCGGACATATCTCGGCATAGAGCGGGCCGGAATAGCCGGCAGTGACCCGGTCGAATTCCTCGCCGCCATCGGTGATGGTCCGGGTCAGCAGGTCAAGTCGTCCGGTCGAAGACTTTGCATTCGCCACGGCGTGAATATCCGAGGGCAAATCCAGGCTTTCCATCAGGGGCACGACATAGACACAGCCCTTTTCGAGGACCGCACCATCGGTCAGGTCGATCCGGTGCATTTCGAATTCCTGCAACCTGTCTGCGACCTTGGCGCCGGCGCCTGCCAGGAACGAGGCGCGCACCCGGTACGCGACCGATCCAAGGCGCAAATCCAGCGAGGCGGGCTGTATCTGATCGGACAGGACCGCGGGCTGCGCCGCAAGGCTACCGTCCTGGATCATCGTTTCGAGTTGCTGGCTGGCCAGAACGCCGGTCATTCCTGCCTCCCTGCGTGCCGCACCACGATACGTTCCGTACCGACGCAAAGCGCGGAAAAAGGACCAGTGGTGCGCGAAAAATTGGTCGGGCTAGCAGGACTCGAACCTGCGACCTTCCGTCCCCCAGACGGACGCGCTACCAGGCTGCGCCATAGCCCGACGTCTGGCCGTTCATACTGGTTTTGGCGACAAGGACAAGGGGGAAATTCCAGATTCACGCGCTACTCTCTGGCAGCGGTGCCCGTCGTGGCCCGCAGTCGCGGAAGCAAGCCTTCAAGCCCGGCAATCGTGTCGGGTGAAAGAGGGCGCTCGATCCTCGAGAGCAAGGTCAGAACGCCTGCGTCTGCGGCAACCTCGTCTTCCGGATCGTCGGGCACATCCACGGCAAGCGAAGGCTTCGGCGTTTCAGGCGTATCGTCCGCCACTTGCGGATCCTGCGCTTGATCCTCGTTGCTCTGTGACGCCCCAGGAGGCGCCTCATCGCGTTGCAGAAAACTCGGCAATTGGGCGCCACCATCCGACACATCTTGCGTCTCGGCGGTCGGATCGGGCTCGACTTCGGGCATAGGCGCGGGCTCCGGCTTGTGCCGGCTGAACGTCAAAGCTGCGCTCTCGGTTTCTTCTTCCCGCTCCGGAGTGGGCGGGAGGGCACGATCATTCGTCATTTCCGGACGGGGCGGCAAATCGGATGCGACCGGAGGCGGCTCGGGAGCCGCACTCGGCGTTCGTGGTTCGGGGTCGGGCGTTGCCCCGGATGATGGCTGCTCCGGCGTCGTCCCGGCGTCTTCAGGTTCCACTTCAGCAGCAGAAGACACGTCAGAAGGCGCCGAAGTTTCGGCCTGGGGTGTCTGCGGAGGCATGGGCGTCCTCATCCCGGTATCCGATGGCTGCGGTTCGGATGCGGCAACGGAGGCACCGGCACCGGGAAGTTGCGACTCTGACGCTTCGGCAGGGGCCTCTTCGAGGTGATCTATAATCACGTCATCCGCGGCGTCGCCCAGGGGCTGAGAAAAATCCGATACGTGCCCGACACCCTGTTCGCGCAGCATCTTTTGCACGCCCTTGATCGTCATGCCGTCATCGTGGAGCAGTTTCTTGATACCGCCCAGCAGTTTCATGTCGGCGGGGCGATAGTACCGCCGTCCACCGGCGCGCTTCACCGGCTTTACCTGACTGAACTTGCTTTCCCAGAAACGCAGCACATGCGCCGGAGTCTCCAGCCAGTCGGCAACTTCGCTGATTGTACGAAAGGCGTCGGCGGATTTGGCCATGGCGTCTACCTCAGCCTTTGTTGCCCGCCGCGACCCGGTCCTTCATGAGGTGCGATGGGCGAAAGGTCAGAACCCGCCTGGGATTGATCGGAACCTCTTCGCCGGTTTTCGGATTCCGCCCCACGCGGGCCGACTTGTCGCGCACCGAAAACGTGCCGAAAGAAGAGATCTTGACCTGTTCACCGCGCACCAGTGCGTCCGACATATGCTCCAGAACACTTTCGACCAACTGGGCAGAGTCGTTGCGCGACAAGCCCACTTCGCGGAACACCGCCTCGCTCAGGTCCATCCTTGTCAGCGTGTTGTTTGTCATCACATCCCCTCTACCTTATGCAAAGGACTTTAGGGTCGAAGAATTTTCCGAGTCAATGTCAATGACTTGGCAGGCAGAGTTTAAGCGGAAAAATCGCGCTTTGTTCCGGCACTTACCAGCGCAGAACCACGGCGCCCCAGGCCAGGCCACCGCCGATCGCTTCGGAAACGATCAGATCTCCGCGCTTGATCTTGCCTTCTGACACGCCGACCGACAAGGCCAGCGGAATGGACGCGGCCGAGGTGTTTCCGTGATCCTGAACGGTGACAACCACCCGATCCATGGGAATGGCAAGTTTCTTGGCGGTGCCTTGAATGATGCGGATATTGGCCTGATGCGGCACGATCCAGTCAACGTCGTCATCCGTCAGTTGGGCCTTGCCCAAGGCCGCCTCGGCGGTCGTGGTCAGTTTTTCAACCGCCTGCCGGAACAATAGGTTGCCCTGCATCTTCAGCTTGCCCGAAGTGCCGGTCGAAGACACGCCGCCATCGACATAGAGCATATCCAGGTAGCGACCGTCCGAATTGAGGTCGGTAGACAGAATTCCGCGATCGGACGGAGCGCCCTCGGCCTCGGCCGCGCTCAGAACCACGGCGCCGGCACCATCCCCGAACAGAACGCAGGTCGACCGATCGGTCCAGTCCATGATCCTGCTGAAGGTCTCGGCCCCGATCACCAGCAGGCGCTTCGCCTGGCCCGACACGATCAGCGCATTGGCGTTGGCAAGCGCATAGACGAAACCCGCGCAGACGGCCTGCACATCAAAGCCGAAGCCGCGCGTCATCCCCAGTTCTTTCTGGATCATCGTGGCGACGGACGGAAAGGTAAGGTCGGGTGTCGATGTGGCGACAAGGATGCCGTCGATATCTTCCGGGCTTACGCCCGCGTTTTCCATTGCAGCGATAGCCGCGCGCGTGCCCAAGTCAGAGGTCGTCTGATCCTCGGCGGCGAAATGGCGCCGCTCAATCCCCGAGCGGGTTCTGATCCATTCGTCCGTTGTATCGAGAAAGGTCTCAAAATGTGAATTCGGCACCACTCGTTCAGGAAGGTAGTGACCGACACCGTCTACAACGGCGCGAATCGTCATGCCTGTTCACCGCTACTGTCGGGTTCGTTTTCGCCATCCTGTTCAAGCATGCTCGCAGATGCAACCCGTGCGGCCAGTTTTTCGGTAAAGCCGGTATCGGCCAGCTCGAAGGCCAGTTTCACTGCAGCGGAAATGCCCGTCGCGTCTGCCGAGCCGTGTGATTTCACCACCGTACCGTTGAGGCCGAGGAAGACACCGCCGTTGGCGCGGCTTGGATCGATCCGCTTGCCCATCCGGCGCAGCGATGTCAGCGCCAGGATAGATGCAAGACGCGACAGCGGAGTATGCGCAAAGGCCTCCTTGAGCAATTCTCGAATAAGCTTCGCCGTGCCTTCCCCGGTCTTGAGCGCCACATTGCCGGTAAATCCGTCCGTCACGATCACGTCGCACACCGTGCCGGGCAGGTCGCGTCCCTCGACAAACCCCACGAACTCGAAATCGCCGTTCCGCGCATTGCCCTCGATCAGGTCATAGGCCTCGCGCAGCTCGGAGCGGCCCTTGTGCTCTTCCGTGCCGACATTCAGCAGGCCCACACGGGGGCGGTCCAGCCCGAAACCGTTCCGCGCATAGGACGTTCCCATGAGCGCGTATTGCATGAGGTCCTTGGCGTCGGCGCGAATATCGGCGCCACCGTCCAGCATGATGTTGTGCCGCTGCGGGTTCTGCGAAGGCCACAACACCGCGATTGCGGGGCGGTAGATGCCGGGCAACTTGCGCAGCCGTATGACCGACATCAGCATCAGCGCGCCGGTGTTGCCGCAAGAGACGCAGACATTCGCCTCGCCGTTGCGCACGGATTCCAGGGCCGACCACATCGAGGTGCCCTTGCCTTGGCGCAACGCCTGGCTCGGCTTGTCCTCCATCTCCACCACGTCGCCGGCGTTCCGAATCTCGCATCGACCGGCCAGGTGCTTGCGCTTGGCAACGAGCGGCTTCAACACGTCCTCGGGGCCGTGAAGAATGAAACCGATCCGATTGTTCTTCTTCGCAGACGTGGAAATCCCGGCAACGACGGTTGCCGGGCCCAAATCGCCCCCCATGGCGTCTACAGAGATGAGGATGCGCCCGTCGGTCTTGCCGGTCTTGTCGGCCGATGCCGTCATTGGACGCGTCCCTTTGCTGCCGCTTAGGCTGCGTCTTCGTCCAGATCGACCTCGTCATCCAGCGCGATGACTTCGCGGTCCGCATAGTGACCGCAGGCGACACACACGTGATGCGGGCGCTTCAGTTCACCGCAGTTGGGGCACTCGTTCGGGTTGGCACCCTCAAGCGAGTCATGCGCCCGGCGATTGTTCCGGCGCGATTTCGATACTTTGTTCTGTTGGACAGCCATGTCACAACCTCAAATCTTGTGGGCCTCACGGCCCGGTTTCATACGCTGCCGCGGCTCCTATTCCTCGAGAGCCTGCCGTGCAACCCTAAATCCGGTGAGAGCGCGAAAATACAAGGAAATCGCTTGCTGTCCAGCGATTCTTTCGTGCCCTCAATCGCCGTCTTTCAACTGGCCTTTCAGTTTCGCGAGGGCGGCAAAAGGCTTGGCATCCGCGTCCGTCATCGGCGTGACGCCCGGGGGCGCATATTGGGCATTCTCACTGGGTGTTCCCGTGCTGCGAGGGTAGGGCGGCAGCGCCAGCGCAATCGCCTCCTGCAGCACAGCCCACAGGTCGATCTGGTCGCTCAGCGGGTCGATCGTCTCGTCCTCGGGCATCTCGATCTCTTCCATGTCGGTGTCTACGCCCGGCCAATCCTTGCGAAACTTGCGGACGATCTCTTCGTCGATGCGTGTCGTGACAGGGTCCAGCGTCACCACGCAGGACTGCACCACGGTCGCCCCGAGCCGTGCTTCGAGTTTCCAGTTTTCGCCGTCGTCAGGATGCATCGCGCCCTCGAGTCGCACTTTTTTCAGCGCGAGAATCCCGAGGTCTTCCGCCATGCGCGCCATGTCCGGAGCATCCGGCTCGATCCGAAATGGATGCGATCGGTTCATCGACATCTGTGCCAGATGCAGCACGGTCGGATTTTCTGTCTTTTCGCTCATAGACGTATCACCTATCCTTTCTTGAACCTGACCGCTACCTTGTTGTATCGGGTACTTGGGTGTTTGGGACCCGTTCAAGAGGCGAAGAGGGGTGGCATGAAAAAACGGTTTGCCAGGATTGGTGCCATTGTGTGCCTTGTGGGGGCGCTTGCCGCCTGTACCCCGACCTATCGCAATCACGGATACATGCCGCTTCAGGAGGATCTTCAGAACCTTGTCGTGGGTGTGGACACGCGCGACACGGTCAACGACGTGATAGGACCGCCGTCTTCGGCCGGCATGTTGGACCGCGGCGACTATTACTACGTGCGCAGCCGCGTCAAGGAAGTGGGCATGTACCGTCCAGAGGTGATCGAGCGGCAGGTGCTGGCCATCAGTTTCGCGCCGAACGATACCATCGCCAACATCGAGACCTTCTCCCTGGCCGACGGCAACATCGTCCCACTGACCCGCCGCGTGACCGACTCTTCGGTGGTGGGCAACGGCTTCCTGCGTCAGATCCTGGGCAACTTCGGCAACATCGATCCCGGCACTTTCTTCTAGCCGCGGGCGTCATTCGCCTGTCACATGCTTCATGTTAAGCGGTTCGCACATATATAAAGCGTAAGCGACCGCCATGGATGAGGCCGAGATGTTGAGCAAGGGACGCTACCGCACGCGCATCGCCGATGGCGACGCCGACATAGAGGCGGCGCAGCGCCTTCGGCAACTGGCCTTCAGGGGCGGCGATTCCCAGGATGACCTCGACCGGGATCAGTTCGACGGCATCTGTACGCATATCCTTGTCGAGGACGCCCAGGACAAGCGCCTGATCTGCTGCTTCAGAATGCTGCCACTTGATGGCGGCGACGAGATCGAGCGCAGCTATTCCGCGCAGTTCTACGAATTGTCCGCGCTGCGGGCATTTTCCGGCCGGATGGTCGAGATGGGCCGCTTCTGCATCCATCCCGAGGCGCGTGACCCCGACATCTTGCGCGTGGCGTGGGCAGAGATGACGCGCTACGTCGATGACAACGACGTGGAACTGCTGTTCGGATGCTCGTCTTTCAAGGGAACCGACGCCGACGACTACCTCGACGCCTTCGCGATGTTGAAGGAACGCCACCTTGCGCCGCGGCGATGGTTGCCGCGCGTCAAGGCGCCTTCGGTGTTTCGCTTCGCGCAAAAGCTGCGCCTGCGGCAACCCGATGCCAAGTTGGCCATGCTGCGAATGCCGCCACTGCTGCGCACATACCTGGTGATGGGCGGCTGGGTCAGCGATCACGCGGTGGTGGACCTGCAGATGAACACGCTTCACGTTTTCACCGGGCTCGAGATCAACGCGATCCCGCCAGCCCGCAAGCGCCTGCTTCGCGCCGTTGTGCAATAACGCGACCGCTTGACGCTCCCCCCGGCGCGGGATAGCGCTGCGCCATGGCGCGTGCACCCCTCATCCAGCTGTCGGACATTTCCCTTACCTTTGGCGGCGAACCTGTCTTCGACGATCTGTCGCTGGTGGTTCAGACAGGCGACCGCGTCGCGCTGGTCGGGCGCAACGGCTCTGGCAAATCCACCCTCATGAAGGTCATCGCCGGTCTGGTGGAACCCGATCGCGGCACCCGCGCCCTGCAGCCCGACGCTTCGGTCGGCTACATGGAACAGGAGCCTGACATGACCGGCTTCGACACGCTGGGTGCGTTCGCGGCCGACGGTCTGGACGAGGCAGAGCATTACCGTGTGGAAATGGCCGCCGAAGGGTTGAAGTTCGAACCTGGCCGGCCCGTCGCCACCGCGTCGGGCGGAGAGCGCCGCAGGGCCGCGCTGGCGAAACTGATGGCGCAGGCGCCGGATCTGATGCTGCTGGACGAACCCACGAACCACCTTGATATCGAGGCGATCGGCTGGCTGGAACAGCAGCTGAAGGAGACGCGGGCGGGCTACATCATCATATCGCACGACCGCGCCTTTCTGCGCGAGTTGACCCGTGCCACGCTCTGGATCGACCGCGGCATGACCAGGCGGCAGGAAAAGGGCTTCGAGCACTTCGAGGCATGGCGCGACAAGGTCTGGGAAGAAGAGGACCAGGCGCGTCACAAGCTCAACCGCAAGATCGCCGAAGAGGCCCGGTGGGCGGTCGAGGGCATCAGCGCCCGGCGCAAGCGCAACCAGGGGCGGGTTCGTGCGCTTCAGGATCTCCGCGCCGAACGGGCGTCCCAGATCAAACGGCAGGGCACCGCAGCCATGGCGCTGGCCAGCGGCCCGCAATCCGGCCGCAAGGTGATCGAGGCGTCACACATCTCCAAGAGTTTCGGGGAGGCCCCCGTTGTGCTCGATCTTTCCCTGACGATCCAGCGCAAGGACCGGGTCGCCTTCATCGGCCCGAACGGGGTGGGCAAGACAACGCTTCTGAAGCTGCTGATGAAATCGCTCGAACCCGACGAGGGAGAAGTGCGGCACGGTACGAATCTTGTGCCGGCCGTGTTCGATCAGGCGCGGGCAAAGCTGGCTCCCGACATGACGCTCTGGGACAGTCTGACCGGCGATCCGGACATGCGCGTCTCGGGGCAGGCCGATCAGGTCATGGTGCGCGGCGTGCCGCGTCACGTTGTCGGGTACCTCAAGGATTTTCTGTTCGACGAGCGGCAGGTGCGCGCCCCCGTCCGGTCGCTCTCGGGCGGGGAAAAGGCGCGCCTGTTGCTGGCCAGGCTGATGGCGCGGGAAAGCAACCTGCTTGTGCTCGACGAACCGACCAACGATCTGGATATCGAAACGCTCGATCTGCTGCAGGAACTGCTGGACGACTATGACGGCACGGTTCTGCTGGTCAGCCACGACCGGGATTTCCTGGATCGGGTGGCGACCACCACCGTCGCAATGGAGGGGCGCGGCAGGCATACCGTCTATGCGGGGGGCTGGACCGATTATCAGGCGCAGCGTGTGGCGCCCGAGGTTACGCCTGAAAAAAAGCCGCAAAAGCCTACGCCGGCCGCGGGACAGCAGCGGTTAGCGGGCAACGCGAGCAAACAGAAACTCAGTTTCAAGGACAAGCACCGGCTTGACACTCTGCCCGATCAGATCGCCCGGCTGGAAGCCGAGATCGCGAAGCTGGAGGAATTGCTTGCCGACCCGGGGCTTTATACCCGGGACCCTTCGAAGTTCGCCAAGGCGACCGAAGGTTTGAACCAACGGCAGGCGGCACTGGGCGAGGCCGAAGAGGAATGGCTTCTTCTGGCGGAGAAGGCCGAGAACACCGGCTAGCCTTGGCCGGCGCTACTCGTTCACCGATTTGCCGCCTTTCCCCATTTCGCTCTTCTCGATCCACTGATGCAGCGTCGCTTCCATCTGTTCCGCATTCCGCGTGTCGATCGCTTGCCGCAAGGATTGCAGGGCGTTGGCCATTTCGATTTCTGAAAGGTGCTTTTCCTGTGCCCGCAGGATTTTCGGATGCGGCGTCGTCAGCATATCGGAGCCGATCAGCAGTTCCTCGTGCAATTTCTCGCCGGGGCGCAGGCCGGTGATTTTGATCTCGACGTCGCCGCCCGGGTTTTCAGCGTCGCGCACGGTGTGTCCGGCATTCTCGATCATTCTGCGTGCCAGCTCGTAGATCGGTACGGGTTTGCCCATGTCGAGCACGAACACGTCGCCGCCGCGGGCGAAGGAGCCGGTCAGCAGGACCAGCCGCACTGCTTCCGGGATGGTCATGAAATACCGGGTGACATCGGTATGGGTCAGCGTCACCGGACCGCCCCGAGAAATCTGTTCCTGGAATAGCGGGATGACCGACCCCGACGAGCCAAGAACGTTGCCGAACCGCACCATCGAAAACCGAGTGCCATTCGACCGCGTCGCCAGATCCTGCACCGTCAGTTCGGCAAACCGTTTCGAGGCGCCCATGATCGAGGACGGGCGCACCGCCTTGTCGGTGGAAATGAGGATGAAGCGTTCCACGCCCGTACGCATCGCCGCGCTGGCGACGGTCCTTGTTCCGAACACGTTGTTTCGGATTCCTTCCAGCGCATTGTGCTCGACCATGGGCACGTGCTTGTAGGCCGCGGCGTGCAGGACGATCTCGATCTGGTGTGTGCGCATGACGTCGGCAACCAGCGGCTCTTCGGTGACACTGCCCAGGACGGGGATGACCGTCGCCTCGGGCAGGATCGCATTCAGTTCGCGGTGGATCTCGAACAAGGCCAGCTCGCTGTGGTCCAGCAAGACGAGTTTGCCCGGTTCGCAGGACAGAATCTGGCGAGACAGTTCCGCGCCTATCGACCCGCCTGCGCCGGTCACCAGGATATTGCGGTTCCGGTACGTTTCGAAGACACCGGGCAGATCGTCGTCAAAGCCGGCACGGCCGAGCAGTGTATTGACGTCGACGGGCTTGGTTTCGGACAGGCTCGCGGACGATGTTGCAACCAGATCCGCGAAGGACGGCATCGAATGGACTTCGCAGGATGTGCTGGCCAGACGTTTGATGATACTGGACTGAACCGCCCGATTGGCGCTTGGCATGGCCAGGACGACGCGCTTGACCTGGTACCTCTGGATCAGGTCTTCGAGGTCGCCAGGCGAATAGGTGCGCAGCCCTCCAATGGTGATGCCCTGCAACCGCAAGTCATCATCCACGAAAGCGACGGGCTCTACCGCGTCGTCGACAGACAGCGCGGTCGCCAGTTGCTGCCCGGTCTGTCCCGCGCCGTAGATGATGATCGGCAATCTTGCATTGCCGCGCCGGTAGACGGACAGAAGTACTTGCCGCATCAGCAGCCGTGACGACACCGAGAGGATGAGAAAAAGCATTCCCATGACCACGAAAAGCGGCGCTGGAAAGGTCATCCCGAAGAACACCGCCGACATCAGCGCGCCGGTACCGATCATCACGGCCGCAACAAAGGCGGATTCGACCACGCCTTGCATCTGATAGGCGTTCAGCTTGATCCGGTGCAGTCCCAGCACGAAGATCAGAGCCAGGCCGACTCCTGTCACGCAGGTCACGCTCATCAGGAACGCATCGGCATGCGCCGTGACACCGTCCATGCCCAGCAACAGGAACCCGGCTACGATATGAGATACCGCGATCAGGACACCGTCGACTGCAAGCAGGATTTTCCGCTTTTGATGACGCGAAAGGGAAACCGCCAACTTGTAAAGCATCAAGCCCCGCCTCGTACGACCATGAGTTGAACCTTTATTGGCAAATACAACTTAAACAAATCACATCATCCCAACGAAACGCAACACGGTACATAGAATGGAAAATCTCCGCGTCACAAGTGAATTCTGCTGCGTATGCAATGCATGTGCGGATTCCAGTCTTAGCATGTATCTGTTATAGCTTCGTATAGGTTAGCCGCCTGAGGCGAAAACCCGCCTAACCGTCCTGACGATCAGTGCGGCGTCGAAACAGAGCGTCCTGTTTCTGGCCCAGATAAGGTCGATTTTTGCCTTGGCCGGCACACAACGACGCAGATAGACATCATCGGTTTCGGCCTGTGAATGGCATCTCGACAAGAGCTGTTCCTCCCGACGATGAAACACCAGCGTCGCCAGCCCCGTGACACCGGGGCGGTTTTCCAGAACCTCGGCATATACCAGAGGGCACAGACGGACGAAGCGGGGCAGGGGCGGTCGCGGGCCGACAAAGCTCATGTCGCCTTTCAGGATATTCCACAGCTGCGGCAGCTCATCCAGGCGTTTGCGACGCAGGAATCTTCCGGTCTTGGTGATGCGGCTCTGCTTGTACGCCCCGGACACGGACGCATCCCGGCCCGAATTCGTCATCGTTCGGAACTTCCACAGGATAAAGCTCTGTCCCGGCGCCTTCATGCGTTTCGACGGATAAAGGATCGGCCGGCCGTCGAGGACAAGAATGGCCGCGGCCACCAGCAGCGTCGGGATCAACAACACCACGACCAGCAACAGGGCCAATGCGATGTCCATGACCCGCTTGCCGGGACTCATCGGCGTACCTCCAGTCGGTTCAAATCTGCGATCATCTCGCCTGCGTCGGAGGTGAATCGATGGTCGGGCAGCAGGGCCTGCAGGCGCCCGACGTCCAGCGACACTTCCTTGATTGCGCTGTCGGGGGCAGGGCGCCACAGAACGTGCCGGCCCGCAGCCACCACCAGGTCTTCCATCGCCACCGGCCCGGGCGCGGCAATATTGAGCACGCGTGGCATCGGTTTTGTCTCCGTGTCGGAAAGGCGTTTCAACACCGCAAGCAGGTCGGTCGCCCCGATATAACTGCGAATGGGGCCGCGTCCATCCGCAAACTGGTCCAGCGTGACCCCGCCACCCTTTGCCAGCGCTGGTGCCAGGCTGTCAGCGCCGACCACGTTGGCCAGGCGCAACACATGCTCTGACACGGCGCTGTCGCCTGAGGTCACCGTGCGCTCCATGTTCAGTTTCGCCTCCCCGTATGGGCCGATCGGGCGCAATGGTGCGTCCTCGGTCAGTTTTGCGCCGGGGCCGTAAACGGCGGCCGTGGAAATATGGAACAGCCGCCGAGCACCGCAATGCTGCGCTACGCGGCGCGACAGGCCCACAAGCGCGGTATTCATTGCAAGGTCATCGCTCGTGCCGGCGGTCTTGCCCCACAGCGCAATCATCATGTCGCAGGCCGGCAGCCGGTCCAACGAGTCATCGGGTGTCCAACGCACGTCCCGGTCCGGTCCGCCGGACTGAAATATGAACTCGGCGTCACAACAGGCGCCCGTAGTCCTTGCGGCATGCAGCAATCGACCAAGCCGTCCACCAGAGCCCGCTACAAGTATCCGCATCCCGACGTCCAGCCCGGGCAATCTCGCCGGATTGCCCTCTTTTTCCATTACCCCATTGTCTATCATCACGTGCATGGGATAGGAAACCAATGCATGCCCGCGGGGGGACACGACATTGTTGAAGACGATCCGGTTTCTATTTTTGGCCGTCGGCGTTGTTGCGCTTACAGGATGCGCGTTGCCGCGTGGCGCTGCCGTGCAGTCCGAAATATTGAAGGAACAACGCTCTGAGAAGCCGTCGTTTCAGTTGGTCGAGGTGACGCGCGAGCTGACGCCGCTGATCGCGAAATGGCCGCACAGCGGCGCGAGCGCCAAATTCCACTGGTTCGGGGCCGATCAAGGGCCTGATTCCTCGGCTATCCAGACCGGCGATACGGTCAATATCGTGGTCTGGGACAGCGAAGACAACTCTCTTCTGACCGGACTGAACGGAACCGCAGCCGAAATCCCCCCACAGGAGGTTTCCGCGGCAGGCCGCATCTTCCTGCCCTATGTCGGCGAGGTGTCGGTGCGGGGCCTAACCCCATCCTCGGCAAGAGCCCGGCTGCAATCGCAGTTCGAACAGATCCAGCCTTCGGCGCAGGTGCAACTGTCCGTGACGCCCGGACGCAACAATTCTGTCGACGTTGTCGGCGGGGTCGCGGCGCCGGGTCGCTATCCGCTCGACAGCCGGAACACCAAGATACTGGGCGTGGTGGCCCAGAGCGGCGGAGTGAATCCCGCCCTGCGCAACCCGATGATTCGCCTTCAACGCGGGGGCCGAACCTACGAGGCCCGCGTCTCGTCGCTGTTGGAAAACGCCAATCGCAACGTGCGTGTCGTCGGCGGTGACCAGATCGTGGTGGTCGAGGACGAACGCAGTTTCACGTCTCTCGGCGCGACCGGCGCACAGAAGGTGATCTATTTCGAGAAGGAGCGCATGACGGTGGTGGAAGCGCTCTCGTCCACAAGCGGTCTGAATGCGGGAACAGCCAACCCCAAGGGCGTACTCGTCCTGCGTGATTACCAGCCCAGGGACCTGAAGCCGGGACTGGCGGGTCCGAACAAACAGCAGGTCGTGTTCAGCTTCGATCTGACTTCGGCCGACGGCCTGTTCGCGGCGCGACAGTTCTTCATCCAGCCCGACGATACACTTTATGCCACCGAATCCCCCATCAATTCGGCGCGCACGGTTATCGGTCTGTTTGGAACGATCATCGGTGTGACCAGCTCGGTGAACAACGTCAGCAACTGATTAGATTATGGCCAGCCGCTCTGCGCGCTCGGGGTCGGGAAATGGGCGGTACAGCGCATAGTCGGCGGTGTCGATCATGTCGTGCATCCGTGTGTAGAGCGTCTCCGCCTCGTCACCCTGTTGTCCGACCCATCGAAAGGCCTGATCAAGCTGCGCGAGGTCGGCCACCTCGATCCTCAAAAGGAAATCGCGAAAGCTGTCGGATGCAAGGTTGAGCTTGCGCCGGACGAGCGACCATTGGCCGACAACACCGGCCGCCTGCAGATGGGACATCCAGTTGTCGAGCGCGGCTGCGAACAACATCGCTTGCGCGTCTTTTTTCAGGTCTATCTGGCAGGTGTAGATGTTCATGTCGCGCAACGCCCCTGGTCGAACGCAGGCAGACTGACAGCAAACCGTTGCGAAATCGTTGCCGGGTGCGAGCGTCGCGATCGTCACAGGGCGGCGAAGATGTTCTCGACCTCGTCACTGTCGCCATGCGTCGCCGAGACCAGCCTGGGTTTCTGGCGTTCCAGTGCAGGCTGGGGCGATACGGCTTGTGTCCTGGTCAATGGCTGCATCGCGGATGTCGTCCGCGCCCGCTGTTGTGCCCGGTCCGCGGCGGTTGCCCCCGCTGTCACGCGGCGCGGCACCACCACCTGATCGTTGCGCAGCCGCGGCGTGCTGCGGCGCCATACAAATGCGGCCCGGCTGATTTCGGTCCGTTTCAGGCCGGTGTAGCTCAGAAGGACGGCACCGACGAGCGCCAGATCGCGCCAGAACGGCTCGACCAGCGGCGTATCGGCCAGCACCAGGTTCTGCGCCACGCTGGTGGCAAACACGAAGATCGCCAGCATCAAAGATGTCAGTCGCAACCACAGCCCAAGCATGAATACGGCGGTGACGGAAAACAGCAGAACGGTGCCAATCAGGTCAGCCGTCTGCGGGTCGGTAAACGACAGGAACAACGCGGGCGGCACCACACCGGAGATCAGGCCAAGCGCGATTGCCATGAAATACGATCCGATGACGATTCGGATCAAATTCAGACCCGTGTATTCGACCCAGCGTTGCCGTCTTTGCACCAAGGCGAAAAACCCTACCCCGGGGGCAGCAAAAGCCCGGAGTTTCCTTGACCTTTTTTTGCCGAAAAATTGGGGCAGAATTCGTTCGAAACCACGCGAATTGCACGGCAGGTCATCGGCTCAGGTGGTTTCCTGGCTTTCCGCGGGGGCGCCTTCATCGAGGTCGTCTTCGCCGGTCTCGGCAATCCAGGCGACGCTGACGACCTTCTCTCCCTTTCCGGTGTTGAAGACCTTCACGCCGCCCGCGCTGCGGGACCGGAACGAGATTCCGTCAACCGGAACGCGGATCGACTGGCCTCGTGATGTTGCCAGCATGATCTGGTCCTCGATCTGAACCGGGAAGGAGGCCACCAAAGCCCCGCCGCGCATGGCCTTGTCCATGGCCTGGACACCCATGCCGCCGCGTCCGCGGACCGGGTAATCATGGCTGGAACTCAATTTGCCGGCACCCTGTTCGGTGATGGTCAGAATCAGATTCTCAGCCGCCTTCATCTCTTCAAAGCGCTCGGCCGGCAGCGGCGTTTCCGCGTTGCCCTCTTCCTCGCCCGTCTCGTCGTCATCGGCCCCAGCCATCTGTCTGCGCATCTTCAGGTACGCGGCGCGTTCGTCCGGCGTGGCCTCGAAATGGCTGATGATCGACATCGACACCACCCGGTCGCCATTGCTCAGACGGATGCCGCGTACGCCCGTCGAGGCGCGCGAGTTAAAGACCCGCACATCGGTCGCCGGGAAACGGATGGCCCGACCGGAATTCGTGACCAGCATCACGTCATCGTCGTTCGAGGCGATGCGTGCATTGATCAAGGACCAGCCTTCGCTTTCGCCTTCGAACTTCATCGCGATCTTGCCGTTGCGCATGACGTTGGTGAAATCGCTCAGTTTGTTGCGGCGGACGGTTCCGTGGTCGGTGGCAAAGACCACTTGCAGGTCGTCCCATTCGCTCTCGTCACGGTCCACCGGCATGATCGCCGCGATGCTGACCCCGGTGGGGATCGGCAAGATGTTCACGATCGCCTTTCCCTTCGACGTTCGCCCACCCAGAGGCAGCCGCCAGGTCTTCAGCTTGTAGACCATCCCGTCGGTGGTGAAGAACAGAAGCTGGGTATGCGTATTGGCCACGAACAGCGTGGTCACCACGTCCTCTTCCTTGGTCTGCATGCCCGACAGGCCTTTGCCGCCACGTTTCTGCGCGCGGAAATCGGCTAGTGCGGTGCGCTTGATATAGCCGCCCGAGGTCACGGTCACGACCATGTCCTCGCGCTCGATCAGGTCCTCGTCCTCCATGTCGCCGGACCAGTCGACGATCTCGGTGCGGCGGGGAACGGCGAATTGCTCTTTCACCTCGGTCAGCTCGTCCGAGATGATCTGCATGATTCGCTCGCGGCTGGCGAGGATCGCGAGGTATTCCTTGATCTTGCCCGCCAGTTCCTGCAGCTCGTCGGTGACCTCTTTCACGCCAAGCTGAGTCAGGCGTTGCAGGCGCAGTTCCAGGATGGCGCGGGCCTGCGTTTCGCTGAGGTTGTAGGTGCCGTCGTCGTTCGCCTTGTGCGTCGGGTCGTCGATCAGCGCGATGTATTCAAGGATATCGCCCGCGGGCCAGCGGCGGGTCATCAGCTTTTCACGGGCCTCGGCGGCATCGGCGGAGGCGCGGATCGTGGCGACCACCTCGTCGACATTGCTGACCGCCACGGCCAGGCCGCACAGCACGTGGCTGCGTTCGCGGGCCTTGCGCAGGTCATAGGCGGTGCGCCGGGCCACCACGTCCTCGCGGAACGAGATGAAGGCGCTGAGGAACCCGTAAAGCGTCAGCTGTTCGGGCCGCCCGCCGTTCAGCGCCAGCATGTTGCAGCCGAAATGCGTCTGCATCGGGGTGAAGCGGAAGAGCTGGTTCAGCACCACCTCGGCGGTGGCGTCGCGCTTCAGCTCGACCACCACGCGCACGCCGTGACGGTCGGATTCGTCCTGCACATGGGTGATGCCCTCGATGCGTTTCTCGCGCACGGTCTCGGCGATCTTCTCGATCATCGCCGACTTGTTCACCTGATAGGGAATCTCTTCGATAACAATCGCGTAGCGGTCTTTCCTGATCTCCTCGATCCGGGTCTTGGCGCGCACGATCACGCTGCCGCGCCCCTCGATATACGCCTTCCGCGCACCGGAGCGGCCGAGCATGATGCCGCCGGTGGGAAAGTCCGGGCCGGGGATGTATTCGATCAGCTGTTCGGAACTCAGGTCGGGGTTCTCGATCAGGGCCAGCGTGGCGTCGATGACCTCGCCCAGGTTGTGCGGCGGGATGTTGGTGGCCATGCCGACGGCGATGCCGCCGGCGCCGTTGACCAGCATGTTGGGGAAACGCGCGGGCAGGACCGTGGGCTCGCGGTCCTTGCCGTCGTAGTTGTCCTGGAAATCGACGGTTTCCTTCTCGATATCCGCCAAGAGCGCGCCCGCGGGCTTGTCCATGCGGACCTCGGTGTAACGCATGGCGGCGGGGTTATCGCCGTCCATGGAGCCGAAGTTGCCTTGACCGTCAAGTAGCGGTAAAGACATGGAAAAATCCTGCGCCATGCGCACCAGCGCGTCGTAGATCGCAGAGTCGCCGTGGGGGTGGTATTTACCCATGACGTCGCCCACGGGGCGGGCGGATTTGCGGTAGGCCTTGTCATGCGTGTTGCCGGTTTCGTGCATGGCGTAAAGGATGCGGCGGTGCACGGGTTTCAGGCCGTCGCGCAGGTCGGGAATGGCCCGGCTGACGATCACCGACATGGCGTAGTCCAGGTAGGACGTCTTCATCTCTTCGATGATCGACACCGACGGCCCGTCATGGACGGGGCGTTCGGGCGGCATTTCGTCTTCGTTTTCAGGGGTTTCCGGCGTGTCGTTCACGTGCTGTCCCGTCCTGTCGCATTTGTCTATATCTTGTTAACGAAACTATACCAGAGGCAGGATATGGGGTGCAATGGCCCGTGTCCCCGACCTTTGGCAGCCAGCCGGGCAGGGTGATAACATGCTGTTTTTATTGAAAACTAATTATTTCGTGCCACACTCTGATTCATAACAATAAGAGTGGTGCCAACATGGATAACACGACGGAGCTTTCGGAAACCGAACTGATGCTGAAAGGCTATGGCCTGACGACGGCGGAATTTTATTACCACATGCCGGATTATGCGCATGTTATCAATACCTTCGTCTGGCAGGACTATGATCTTGCCCCGGACCATCCCAAGCTGTTCAAGTTCATCGAATTCTGGCAGGACGAAATCGACGGACCGCTGCATTCGGTGCAGTTCATCCACCGCAAGATGATCAGCCCCGGCGAATGGCGGCAGGTGACCGGCGAGTTTTACATGAACTGAGCACGGTCGGTTAACCGATCCGCGCAACGGGCCGAAATCGCGGGGGTGACAGGCGTGCACCCCGCGTACACCCCCCGTGCACCGGGCGGTGCCGCCAAGCGGCGTTAACGTCTCGGCGGCAGGATGACGGGCATTCACCCCCCGTGTCCTCCCGTTGAAAGGAACCCCCGATGCGCCGCACGCCGCCGCCGCAGAACAACCGCGCCGCGTTGATGGACGAACTGCGACAATTGCAGGAATCGCTGACCGAGCACTGGCTGGACCGATCCCTGCCCGAGGAGTGGCAGGGGCTGGAAAGCCGCGAACCGATCGCGCGCCCGAAAACGCGGGTCACCATCCGGCTGGACAGCGACATGGTGAAATGGTTCCGCCGCCTTGGCCCCGGCTATGGCGCGCGCATCAACCGGGTGCTGCGGCTGTACTGGCTGGCCCTGATCGAGGGACGGGTCTATGCGCATTGGGACGAGAACGGCGCGGGACCGCAATTTGCCGAATACCTGAACCGGCAGATGGAGATGCTGAAAGAGCAGCGCGCCCGGCGGCGGAACGGGGACGAGGCGGATGTGGGCGCGACGGAGGAGGGCGACGACACCCCGCTGCCAGGGATCACGATAGATTTCGGCGATGGCGCGGAATGAGGCGCGCCGCCCGCGCCCCGATCAGTAGGTCGGGCAGTTCGCGGGCGGCGGGGGAATGTCGGGCAGGGCGCAGCCGCAATGGGATTTCAGCAGGGTGAAGCGTTTGCTGCGCAAGCCCATCCGCTGAAGCTGGCGATGCACCTGGCCCAGCCGGGGGCGCGCGCCGGCCGAGACTTCGAGATCCATCACCATGCGGCCATCGAAATGGGTCTGGCTTGCGGAGTCATCGGCCCCTTCCGGCAGGTGCCCCAGGGCCACGGCCTGCCGCTTGCTGCAATCTACCAGAACATAGGTCGGCCGGTATCCCGTGGCGTCGGGATCAAGCTGCGAGAAGAGGACGGTGCTGCCGCTGGCATGTTCGAGCGTGGCACGCTGGCCGTTCGGGACCTCGCAGACCGGCGGCGGCAGGGCGCAGGCGGCGGCATGGGCCGCGGTGCAGAGGGTGACAAGCGCGGCAAGTGCTGCGGTACGGGGCATGGGCGACCTCTTTCGTGACACAGAGCGCGCGAGGTGTTCACGCGCCCTTCATGGGTCGGTCGCCGTCCCGGGGCGGTTCAATCCCCGCGCGGTCGTCAGGGAATGATGCGGGTGTACTTGATGCCTTCCAGCGACGCGCCGATCAGCGCACCGGCCTGGCCGAAGATCACCGCAAGCACCGGCGAGCTGGCGGTGGTGGTGTCGGCGCGCAGGTTCTCGCCCTGGTCCGAGAACACGTATTCGATATCGGCGCCCGCGACCCAGCCGGAGGCGCGGCGGAAGTTGGCCAGCGAATCCTCGGTCATGAAGAACAGGACATGGGCGAATTGCTGTGCCCCGATCTGCAGCCCGACACTGCCCTTGGTGGCGGAATAGTAATCGACGCTGACGCCGCCGACGCGCAGGGCGCCCCGGCCATAGCCGCCGCCGACGATGAAGCCGCCCTCGGTGATCAGCGGCATGACCAGCTGGCCCACCGACTTGTTCGAGATGTCGCGGGTCTGGGGATAGCGTTGGTAAAGGTAATTGAGCGTCGAGTTAACGCGGGCGTCGATCTTTTGCGAGCCGACGCTGCCGACCCCGTTGCCGCAAGCGGCCAGAAGGGGGGACGCGGCCAATGCGCCGAGCGTGAAGCTTCGCCGGGAAAGGTTTTTCATGATACTGCCTGTTCGTTGCCTGATCGTTGGCCGGTCTTTTGAAATTGCCGGTCTGGGGCTGAGTATAGGGGCTATCGCCGGCGGTGTCACCACAGATTGTGGTGCACTTGGGCATAAGCGAGAACCCGCGCTTGTGTCAGCCGTTCAGCATCCGTGCCACGGCGGGGGCGAAATAGGTGAGAATCCCGTCGCAGCCGGCGCGTTTGAAGGCCATCAGGCTTTCGACCATGGCGCGGTCGTGGTCGATCCAGCCGTTCTGCGCGGCGGCCTGGATCATCGCGTACTCGCCCGACACCTGGTAGGCGTAGGTGGGCGCGCCGAAGGTGTCCTTCACCCGGCGGCAGATATCGAGATAGGGCAGGCCGGGCTTGACCATGACCATGTCGGCGCCCTCGGAAAGGTCGCGGGCGACGCAGCGCAGCGCCTCGTCGGAATTGGCCGGGTCCATCTGGTAGGTTTTCTTGTCGCCCTTGAGTGCGCCCGATGCGCCGACCGCATCGCGGAAGGGGCCGTAGAAGGCGCTGGCGTACTTGGCGGCGTAACTGAGCAGAAGCGTGTTCTTGTGGCCTTCGGATTCCAGCGCCGCGCGCAGGGCGCCGATGCGGCCGTCCATCATGTCCGAGGGGCCGATGATATCGACGCCCGCCGCGGCCTGGCTGAGGGCCTGTTTCACGAGCGCCTCGATGGTTTCGTCGTTGAGGATCTCGCCGTCCACGACAAAGCCGTCATGGCCGGTATCGGAATAGGGGTCGAGCGCCACATCGGTCATGATGGCGATGTCGGGCACCGCATCCTTGATCGCCCGCGTCGCGCGGTTGGAAAGGTTGTCGGGGTTCCACGCCTCGGCGCAATCCGAGGTTCGGTTCTGCGCCGAGGTATAGGGGAAGAGGCAGATGGCGGGGATGCCAAGGCCGTGCGCCTCGCGGGCGGCCTCGACCACGCGGTCGACGCTGCGGCGCAGGACGCCGGGCATGGAGGGCACGGGTTCCTCGACGCCGTCCCCGTCGCGCACGAACACGGGCCAGATCAGGTCGGCCGGGGTCAGCGTGTTCTGCGCCACCAGCGCGCGGATCGCCGGGGTGGCGCGGGTGCGCCGCAGGCGCGTGACGGGAAAGGGCCCTTGGGTGGGACGCATGGTTGCCATCCTTTTTCTGATGCGCCTTCTGAGTGGCATGGAAATTCCGCCATCTCAAGGGTAGGAATTGGCGCCAAGCGGCGCTAAGAGGTGCCCGGATAGAGCGCGGCACAGCGCAACGACGCAACGAGGCACCGGCATTGGACCTGATCGAGACGATTTTCGAGCTGATCGACATGCGCAGCTTCAGCAACCTGTGGTTCTGGATCGTTCTGGCGGTGCTGTGGTCGTCGACCAGCCACTGGGTGCTGGGCGTGCCGTGGGACATGGTGCAGCGGGCCAAGGGCGGCGACGAGCAGGGCGTCGTGGACCTGCACGACATGGTGCGCATCAACTGCAACCGCATCCTTTACATCGCGCGTGAGACCGGGCTGCTGATGGCGGGGTTCATCTGTTTCGTTCTGACCTCGGCGGCGCTGCTGGGCTTCGTTTACGGCAACGAGTTCAGCCAGGCGCTGTTCCTGCTGGGGTTTCCGATGACGCTGGTGGCACTGATGGCCGTCTTCACGGCGCACCGCATCACCCGGGACGAACTGGTGGGCGCGGCGCTTTACAAGCGGATGCATTATCACCGCATCGCCACGCAGCTGGTGGGCATCCTGTCGATCCTGGTGACCGCGATGTGGGGTATGCTGGTCAACATGTCGACCGGCGTGCTGGGCGGCTGAGGGGCCGGGCATGGCAGGCAGCACCCGTATCGCCGTTGGCGGCGCGCCAGAAGGCTTCGACGCCAAGCTGATCCTCGACGAGGCCGCCCGTGCGAAGGGCCCCGTGATCCATGTCGCGCGCGACGACAAGCGGATGGCGGCGATGGAGGAGGCGCTGCGCTTTTTCGCGCCCGACATGCCGGTGATCCGCTTTCCCGGCTGGGATTGCCTGCCTTACGACCGGGTGTCGCCCAATGCCGATATCGCCGCCACGCGGATGGCGACGCTGGCGGGGCTGGTGCATGGCGGGCCGTCGCGGTTCATCCTGCTGACGACCCTCAATGCCGCGACGCAACGCGTGCCCGCGCGCGAGGTGTTGCGCGAGGCGGCGTTCTCGGCGCAGGTGGATTACCAGATCGACGAGGAGGCGCTGAAATCCTTCCTCGTGCGGATGGGCTTTACCCAGGCGCCCACGGTGATGGAGCCGGGCGATTATGCCGTGCGCGGGGGCATCATCGACATCTACCCGCCGGGCGAGAGCGGCCCGGTGCGGCTGGACCTCTTTGGCGATGTGCTGGACGGTGTGCGCCGGTTCGATCCTGCGACGCAGCGCACCACCGAGAAGCTGGACCGGATCGAGCTGGCTCCGGTCAGTGAGGTCATTCTGGACGAGGCCGCGATCACGCGCTTTCGCCAGAACTACCGGATCGAGTTCGGCGCGGCGGGCAGTGACGACCCGCTTTACGAGGCGGTGAGCGCGGGGCGCAAGCAGGCCGGGATGGAGCATTGGCTGCCGCTCTTTCACGAGCGGCTCGAGACGCTCTTTGACTATATTCCCGGCGCGCCGGTCAGCCTGGATGATCAGGTGGAGGCGGCGCGCGAGGCGCGGTGGGTGTCCATCGCCGACCAGTATGATGCCCGCAGGCACGCCATGACCCAGAAGGGCCGCGAAGACAGCGTCTACAAGCCCATCGCGCCCGATCTGCTGTATCTCGACAACGACGCCTGGAGCGCCGCATTGGGCGACCGCCGCGTGCTGGCCTTGTCGCCCTTGCCACAGGCGCCGGGGCCGGGGGTGATCGACGCGGGCGGGCGCATCGGGCGCAATTTCGCCCCCGAGCGTCAACAGGAAAAGATAAACCTTTTCAGTGTCCTGAAAGACCATGTTGATGCGCGCATGGCCGAGGGGCCGGTGCTGGTCGCGTCCTATTCCGACGGCGCGCGGGAGCGGTTGGAAGGGCTGTTGGAAGACGAGGGCCTCTTGGGCGCGGTCACGGTGAAGAACGCCGGGGCCATCGGCAAGCGCGGGCTGCATCTGGCGGTCTGGGGGCTGGAGCACGGGTTTACCGCACCCGGCATGACGGTGATCGCCGAGCAGGATATTCTCGGCGACCGTTTGATCCGGTCCCCCAAGAAGCGGCGGCGGGCCGAGAACTTCCTGACCGAGGCGCAGAGCCTGTCGCCCGGCGACCTGGTGGTGCATGTCGATCACGGGATCGGTCGCTACAAGGGGCTGGAAGTGGTCACCGCGGCGGGCGCGGCGCATGAGTGCTTGTTGCTGGAATATGCCGAGCAATCAAAGCTTTACCTGCCGGTCGAGAATATCGAGCTGCTCAGCCGCTATGGCCATGAAGAGGGCCTGCTGGATCGTCTGGGCGGCGGCGCGTGGCAGGCCAAGAAGGCCAAGCTGAAGGAGCGCATCCGCGAGATGGCCGACCGCCTGATCCGGATCGCCGCCGAGCGGGCGTTGCGCAAGGCCCCTGTGCTGGAGCCCGAGCACCACGCGTGGGAGGCGTTCTCGGCCCGGTTCCCGTACCAGGAGACGGACGACCAGTTGCGGGCCATCGAGGACGTGGTGGCCGACCTCGACAGCGGCACGCCGATGGACCGGCTGATCTGCGGCGACGTCGGCTTTGGCAAGACCGAGGTGGCGATGCGTGCGGCCTTCATCGCCGCCATGTCGGGGATGCAGGTGGCGGTGATCGCGCCGACGACCCTGCTGGCGCGGCAGCATTACCAGAGCTTTGCCGAGAGGTTTCGCGGCTTTCCGGTGTCGGTGGCGCCCTTGTCGCGCTTCGTGCCCGCGAGCCAGGCCACGAAGACCCGCGCGGGGCTGGCCGATGGCACGGTGGATATCGTGGTGGGCACGCACGCGCTTCTGGCCAAGAACATCCGGTTCAAGAACCTTGGCCTGCTGGTGATCGACGAGGAACAGCGGTTCGGCGTGACCCACAAGGAGCGGCTGAAGTCGCTGCGCTCGGAAGTGCATGTGCTGACCCTGACGGCGACGCCGATCCCGCGGACCTTGCAGTTGAGCCTGAGTGGCGTGCGGGACCTGAGCATCATCGGCACGCCGCCCATCGACCGGCTGTCGATCCGCACCTATGTCAGCGAGTTCGACACGGTGACGATCCGCGAGGCGCTGTTGCGCGAGCATTACCGGGGCGGACAGAGTTTCTACGTGGTGCCGCGGATCAGCGACATCGCCGAGATCGAGGCCTTCCTGCGCGATCAGGTGCCCGAGGTCAGCTTTGTCGTGGCGCATGGGCAGATGGCGGCCAAGGAACTCGACGAGCGGATGAACGCCTTCTACGACGGCAAGTACGATGTGCTCTTGGCCACAACCATCGTGGAATCGGGCCTCGATATTCCCACCGCCAACACGATGGTGGTGCACCGCGCCGACATGTTCGGCCTGTCACAGCTTTACCAGATAAGGGGCCGCGTGGGGCGGGCCAAAACGCGAGCCTATGCGTACCTGACGACCAAGCCCCGGATGCGGCTGACGCCCGGCGCCGAGAAGCGGTTGCGGGTGCTGGGAAGTCTGGATCAGCTGGGCGCGGGGTTCACGCTGGCCAGCCAGGACCTCGATATTCGCGGGGCGGGCAACCTCTTGGGCGAGGAACAGTCCGGGCAGATGCGCGACGTGGGGTACGAGCTCTACCAGTCGATGCTGGAAGAGGCGATTGCCAAGATCAAGTCGGGTCAGCTGGAAGGGCTGAGCGAGGCCGATGAGCAATGGGCGCCGCAGATCAACCTGGGTGTGCCGGTGCTGATCCCCGAGGAGTATGTGCCCGACCTGGACGTGCGCTTGGGACTGTACCGCCGTCTCAGTGGTTTGGCGACCAAAGTTGAACTGGAAGGCTTCGCCGCCGAGCTGATCGACCGGTTCGGCAAGCTGCCGCGCGAGGTGAACACGCTGATGCTGGTGGTGCGGATCAAGGCGATGTGCAAGCGCGCCGGCATCGCCAAGCTGGATGGCGGGCCGCGGGGGGCGACGATCCAGTTCCACAACGACAAGTTTTCCAATCCGCAGGGGCTGGTCGATTTCATCAAGGACCAGAAGGGGCTGGCCAAGGTCAAGGACAACAAGATCGTGGTCAAGCGCAGCTGGAAATCGGACGCCGACAAGATCAAGGGCGCGTTTGCCATCGCCCGCGACCTGGCGGAGAAGGTGAAGGAAGGCAAGAAGGGGTGAGGAGCCGCCTTCGCGCGGAATCAAGGCGCGGCACCGCCGCGCCGCCGCGCGATCGCCAGACCGCCCCCCGGGCTGGCGATTCGGGCACGTTAGCGCATCAATCTGAGGCTTTACGGATGTGGCTGCGATAAAGTGCGTTGAACAGCCGACGGGTCGCCACCCCGCGGTCTGGCAATCGCGCGGCGCTCACTGCGACCGTTTCAACTCCGCCACCAGCTTTTCGTACTGCGCCTTGGTCAGCTCGTCCGTGTCGGTATAGGGCTTGGAGGCCAGAAAGCTGCGCTCGAACAGGGTGTCGTAGGTCAGGCGAGGCCCCAGCGCGTGCTTGCCGGCGCCGTCCTCGCCCAGACCCTCGCCATGGTGCCGCGCGACCGACAGGGCGTTCTGCATCCAGTTGAGGCAGTTGATCGCCGTGAACGGATCGTTGACGCCGGGGGAGAGGGCGCGGGCCAACACCTCGACCAGTTCATCGACGAGAAAGAGCACGTTCTGATGCTCGGTCTTGCTGGTGCCAAGCGCGTAGCAGTCGCGCAGCTCCGCGATATCGTCGTCCGACAGCGCCTCGTGTGACCAGACCGACATCACCGGCGTGAAGGAGCTGACGAAATCGCCCGGCTGCTGTTCGATCCGCAGGAGCCAGTCGTCGCGGTCGGTCAGTTTTTCGACCTGCTGGTAGTTCAGCGTGCGGATGTAGCCGGCGGCGTTCAGGGCGATCCGGTGGTCCGGGTCGCGGTCGGGATAGGTGACCTCGCGGCGCTTGTCGCGGGCGTCCTCGGCGTCGATGATGGCCTTGATCTCGGCCTCCAGCCGCTGGCCCAGGCCGGCGGTGATGTTGCCCACGTTGATCGTTTCAGGCACGTGGTGGACGAAATAGATCATCGTGAAGACCGCGATGATGCAGCCGAGCATGGCCAGCAGCATGGAATATTGCGGCACGAAGGCCTCGATCTCGGCGGTCTCGGAGGGGTCCTGCACGGCGCGCAGGATCAAGAGGGCATAGACGAAGGTGGCGATCAGGATGCCGAGGCTGATCTGGTTGCCCCGGTTGCGCATGAAATTCCCGATCAGGCGCGGGCCGTAATTACCCGCGGCGAAGGACACCGCGACGATGGTCATGGAAAACATCACGCCGGTGACACCGATCACCGAGGTCGCGATGGTCGAGAGCGTGCTGCGCGCGCCCTCGACCTGGGTATCTATAAGGGATTCGGGGAATTGGAACGGAAGGATCTCGGCATTGTGGTCGAGCCATTCCGACCCGTAGGCCAGAACGATCGCGAACAACACCATGTTGGCCGGAATGAACCAGTAGCTGGCGCGCATGTCCTGCGCCAGTTTGAGCAAAAGCGCCCGTTTGTTCATTCAGTTCTTCCCTGGAGGTCGGACCCCGGGACCTCGTTCACCCGATGCCGATGAAAGAAAGGATGGCAACGACGATGACGATAAGGCCGACGATATAGATGATGTTGTTCATGGGTCTTCTTCTCCGATTTGCCGGGCGGGCACAATTGGCGTGCCCGCTTTGGCGTGCAGTCGCTCAACTGCACCACGCCAAGGAAAGTTCCCGCAATCGTGATCAAAGCGTGAGGATGGTCGAGCCGGTGGTTTCGCGCGCCTCGAGTGCGCGATGCGCCTCGGCGATATCCTCCAGTTTCCAGGTCTGGCCGATATTCACCTTCACGTCGCCGGACTGCACCTTCGAGAAGAGGTGGCGCGCCATTTCCTGGCAGCGTTCGTGGTCCGCCAGGAAGGTGAAGAGCGTCGTGCGGGTGAGCTTCAGCGAGCCTTTCTGCGCCAGGGTCAGCAGGCTGACGGGCTCGACCGGGCCGGAGGCGTTGCCGAAGGACATCATCATGCCCAGGGGTTTCAGGCAGTCGAGCGAGCGGTCGAACGTGTCCTTGCCGACCCCGTCCATCACCACGTCGACGCCCTTGTAGTCGGTCAGTTTCCTGACCTCGGCCACGAAATCCTCGGTGCGGTAGTTGATGCAGGCCGACGCGCCGTTATCGACAGCCATCTTGCATTTTTCATCCGTGCCGGCGGTGCCGATCAGGGTGATGCCCTCGGAGCGCGCCCATTGGCAGGCCAGCAGGCCCACGCCCCCGGCGGCGGCGTGAAAGAGCACGGTGTCGCCCTTTTTCAGGGGCCAGACCCGGTGAAAGAGGTATTCCACCGTCATGCCCTGAAGCATGATCGAGGCGGCGTCCTCGAACGGGATGTCGTCGGGCAGGGGGCAGACCTGCGCGGCGGGCATGACCCGGGCCTCGGAATAGGCGCCGGGCGGGGTGGCGGCATAGGCGGCTTTCTGGCCCGGTTGCAGGTGGGTCACACCGTCGCCCACCGCCTCGACGATGCCCGCGGCCTCCATCCCAAGGGCATGGGGCAGCTCCAGCGGGTACAGCCCGGTGCGCTGGTAGACGTCGATGAAGTTCAGCCCGCAGGCGACGTGGGCGATGCGCACCTCGCCGGGGCCGGGTTCGCCGACCTCGCGGTCAACGAGCTTGAGGTTCTCCGGTCCGCCGAACTCTTCGATGATGATGGTGCGTGCCATGATGGTGTCTCCCTGCTTGGTTGTCGTGCGCGGGGCGAGAGCCCGGCGCCGCACGTGTCTGGACGGGCACCTAGCCCGCTTGGCACGGATCGCCCGTGCGAAGTGCGATCGCCGTCAGGTTTCGGGCGCGTCCTTGGCCGCGCCGCCCTCCGTGCCCTGCTGTTCCTGGAACTTCCTGACCCGGTTCAGCAGATGCGCGCGCGCCGCCATGTTGGCGCGGCGCACCCGCATCGAGGTCAGGAACGCCTCTTCGGCGGATTGCGAGGTGGCGCCGAGGATGCCGACGATTTCCGAGATCACGCCGTCGTCCCCGGAGGCATCGACATACTTGATGACCTTGAGCGCCAGTTCGTCGGCCAGATCCTCGGTCACGCCCATGGGCCGTTACCTCGTGGTCTCGGTAAGGCGGCGTTTGACGTAATCGCTGACGGTGCCGATCATCGTCTCCATGTGCGGCTCCTCGAAGAAGTGCCCCGAGCCCTCGATTTGTTCGTGGGTGATGGTGATGCCCTGCTGCTCGTGCAGCTTGCCCACGAGGGCCTGCGTGTCGGCGGGCGGCGCCACGCGGTCGGCGCTGCCGTTGATGATCAGGCCCGAGGACGGGCAGGGGGCGAGGAACGAGAAATCGTACATGTTGGCCGGCGGCGACACCGACACGAAGCCGGTGATCTCGGGGCGGCGCATCAAGAGCTGCATCCCGATCCACGCGCCGAAGGAAAAGCCCGCGACCCAGCAATGTTTCGAGTTGGCGTTCATCGACTGCAGGTAGTCGAGCGCCGAGGCGGCATCGGAAAGCTCGCCCACGCCCTGGTCATACTCGCCCTGGCTGCGGCCCACGCCGCGGAAGTTGAAGCGCAGGACGGTGAAGCCCAGCTTGTGGAACGCGTAGTGCAGGTTGTAGACCACCTTGTTGTTCATCGTGCCCCCGAACTGCGGGTGCGGGTGCAGGATGATGGCGATGGGCGCGTCGCGCTCTCGTTGCGGGTGGTAGCGGCCTTCCAGGCGGCCCTCGGGGCCGGGAAAGATGACCTCGGGCATGCGTGTCCCCTTGCATTTCGGGCGCCGGTCAATTCTTGACGGAATTGATCAAGCACCTTAGAACTATTCTAAACAACCGAATGGATTCTGCGGCTTCACGCGAGATAGGGGGTTGATGGGGCAAGGTCAATCATTTCCCCGCCCGCCAAGCCACTGACTCGCCGGGTATTTGGGGGAGACGATGAAACTCAGCACCAAGGGACGCTACGCGATGGTCGCGCTGGTCGATATCGCGTTGCAGCAGAAGGACGGGCTGGTGACGCTCAGCGACATCTCGCACCGGCAGAGCATCTCGCTGCCCTATCTGGAGCAGCTGTTTGTGAAACTGCGCCGGGCCGAGCTGGTGAGTTCGGTGCGCGGGCCCGGCGGCGGCTACAAGCTGGCGCGGCCGGCGTCCGAGATCCGGGCGGTGGACATCCTGGCCGCGGTGGACGAGACCATCGATGCGATGCACAAGGGCGCGGGCGCCTCGGGCGCCACGAGCGGCTCGCGGGCGCAGAGCATGACCAACCGGCTGTGGGAGGGGTTGAGCGCGCAGGTCTACGTGTTCCTGCACCAGACGAGGCTGAGCGACGTGGTGGGCAATTCGCTGGCGCCTTGTCCCGCCGTTCCGTCGCTTTTCGCCGTGGTGGACGAGGAATGAGGACGCCTGCGGCGACAGGTTTTGCGCCGCCTTCGGCGTCGCGGCGGGAGGGGGCTCTGCCCCCAACGGCGAACCCATGGGTTCGCCGCTCCCCCCGGGATATTTTTGGCCAGAGGAAGGGGTGGGCGGTTTGAGCCGGGTCTACCTCGACTACAACGCGACCGCGCCGTTGCGGGCCGAGGCGCGGGAGGCGATGGTCGCGGCGATGGATGTGGTCGGCAACCCGTCTTCGGTGCATGGCGAGGGGCGCAGCGCCAAGGCGCTGGTGGAGCGGGCGCGGGGGCAGGTGGCCGCCGCGGTGGGCTGCAAGCCGCAGGAGGTGGTGTTCACCTCAGGCGCGACCGAGGCGGCGCGGGTCCTGGCGGGCTTCGACAGCGTGGATGTGCAGGCGACCGCGCATGACGCGCTTTGGGCGCATCACGCGCCGGGTCAGGCTGAGCCAGTGGTGCGCGCGATGGGGCTGGCCAATTCCGAGACCGGGGTTGTGACGCAGCCCGAGACCGGCGAGACCCTGCTGCTTCTGGATATCACGCAGGCGGTGGGCCGCCTGCCGTTTTCGTTTGCCTGGTCCGGTGCGGACCTGGCCGTGATGTCGGCGCACAAGCTGGGCGGGCCCAAGGGTGTCGGCGCGCTGATCGTCCGGCAGGGCGTGGACATTCCGGCGCTCAGCGCTGGCGGCGGGCAGGAGATGGGTCGCAGGTCGGGCACGGAGAACATCATCGGCGTCGCGGGCTTCGGCGCCGCGGTCGGCGCGGCGCAGCGCGATCTGGAGGATGGCGCGTGGGAGCGGGTGAAAAAACTTAGAAGGATTCTAGAAAATGCTATTGAGGAATCCGCCCCAGCGACTATTTTTGTCGGGAAATCCGAAGAAAGGCTGCCGAACACGTCCTGCTTCATCACGCCCGGCTGGAAGGGCGAGACGCAGGTGATGGCGATGGACCTTGCGGGGTTCGCCATTTCGGCCGGTTCGGCCTGTTCCAGCGGCAAGGTCAAGGCCAGCCGCGTGCTGGCGGCGATGGGGTTCGACGAGGCTGAGGCGGCCAGCGCCGTCCGGGTCTCGCTGGGCCCCGACACGAGCGAAGACGACGTTGTGGCCTTCGCGCAAGCCTGGGCCAGGCAACACGAGAAGTTCCGCGCCCGTGCGGCGTGAGAGACAAAACCGAGGAGGTGGCCCAATGGCGGCACTGGACGAAACCCAAGTCAAGGAAGGCGTCGACAAGGAAACGGTCGATGCGGTGCGCGACATCAGCACGTACAAGTACGGCTGGGAAACCGACATCGAGATGGAATACGCGCCCAAGGGCCTCACGCCGGAGATCGTCAAGCTGATCTCGGAAAAGAACGGCGAGCCGGAGTGGATGACCGAGTGGCGCTTGCAGGCCTATGAGCGCTGGCTGCAGAAGGAAGAGCCGGATTGGGCGATGGTTGATTATCCCGAGATCGACTTTCAAAACCAGTATTACTATGCCCGGCCCAAGAGCATGGAGCAGAAGCCCAAGTCGCTGGACGAGGTCGACCCCAAGCTGCTGGAGACCTATGAAAAGCTGGGTATTCCGCTGAAGGAACAGATGATCCTGGCTGGCGTCGAAGGCGCCGAGGAGGCGCCCGCGGAGGGCCGCAAGGTGGCCGTGGACGCGGTGTTTGACTCTGTGTCCGTCGGCACGACCTTCCAGAAGGAGCTGGAGAAGGCCGGCGTGATCTTCTGCTCGATCTCCGAGGCCATTCGCGAGCATCCCGAACTGGTGAAGAAATACCTCGGCTCGGTCGTGCCGGTGAGCGACAACTTCTATGCGACGCTCAATTCGGCGGTCTTTTCGGACGGGTCCTTCGTCTACGTCCCGCCGGGCGTGCGCTGCCCGATGGAGCTGAGCACCTATTTCCGCATCAATGCCGAGAACACCGGCCAGTTCGAGCGGACTTTGATCATCGCCGACAAGGGCTCTTACGTCAGCTACCTCGAAGGCTGCACCGCGCCGCAGCGTGACACCAGCCAGCTTCACGCGGCGGTCGTCGAGATCGTCGTCGAGGAAGATGCCGAGGTGAAATATTCCACGGTGCAGAACTGGTTCCCCGGCGACGAGGACGGCAAGGGCGGCATCTACAACTTCGTCACCAAGCGCGCCGATTGCCGGGGCGACCGGGCCAAGGTGATGTGGACGCAGGTGGAAACCGGCTCGGCCGTGACGTGGAAATATCCCAGCTGCATCCTGCGCGGCAATGAAAGCCAGGGCGAGTTCTATTCCATCGCCATCACTAACAACTGGCAGCAGGCCGATACTGGCACGAAGATGATCCACCTTGGCAAGAACACCAAGAGCCGGATCGTCTCGAAGGGTATCAGCGCGGGGCATGCGCAGAACACCTATCGCGGCCTTGTCTCGATGCATCCCAAGGCGAAGGACAGCCGCAACTACACCCAGTGCGACAGCCTGCTCATTGGCTCGGAATGCGGGGCGCACACGGTGCCTTATATCGAGGTCAAGAACAACTCGTCCCGGGTGGAGCACGAGGCGACCACGTCGAAGGTGGATGACGACCAGCTGTTCTATTGCCGCCAGCGCGGCATGGACGAGGAAGAGGCCGTGGCGCTGGTGGTGAACGGGTTCTGCAAGGATGTGCTTCAGGCCCTGCCGATGGAGTTCGCCATGGAGGCGCAGCAACTGGTGGCGATTTCGCTGGAAGGCAGCGTGGGATGACCGAAGGGTGCCGGACACCCGAGGCGACCCGGAGCCGGCTGCCGAGGCTTGGCCATTCGGGGCGCCTGCGGTCCGGCACCCGGACCTTTACCATGCTGCTGCTTGGTCATTTCCTGGTGTTCGTTCTGGCGATGAGCCATGACGAGATCGCGCTGCAGGCGGTCGAAAGCGGCTGGATCCGGCCCGGTCAGGCAGAGCTGGCCGAACTTGGCATGGGGCTGGTCCTGTTCATGATCTGGGGGTGGCTGAGCGTGCGCGTGGCAGGACTTTTGCAGGAGGCACGCGCGGCCTCGGACGGCAAGGCGAAACGATAGAATGATCGACACGACCACGCACAGCATCGAAGGGCGCAATATCGTCGCCGGCAGCGGCGCCATGCCGGGCGGCGCGATCATGGTCGGAAGGACGGTGGGCTGATGTTCAGCGGGTTCGATCGGGACGACGCTATGCTGCGTGACATCCACCATCCCGGGCATACGGACGGGGGGCGCGAAGGCTTCGCGACGTTCGCAGCCCTGTGCCTGGCCGGGACGGTCACGTTCTCCGCTGTCGAGATCGCCTGGCTACCGCTCTACTGGAAGATCTTCGTGACGCTTTTCGTGGCGGCTGTCGGCGGGATCGTGGTTGGCGCCTGGATACGAGGCCTGCAAACCTCGGCGAAGCGGAAGGCGCAGAACGCGTATCGCGCCATGCGCGAAGCGGAAACGCAAAAGGGGATCGACCAGATGCTTCGGGCACAGTCGAAAATTCCAAGGGTAAGAAAATGATCATCACGACCACGCAGAACATCGAAGGACGCAAGATCATCGACTACCGCGGTATCGTGGTGGGCGAGGCGATAATGGGGGCGAATGTCTTTCGCGATTTCTTCGCCCAGGTGACGGATATCGTCGGTGGGCGCTCGGGCGCCTACGAGACCAAGTTGCAGGATGCCCGCGACACCGCCATGCGCGAGCTGGAGGAGCGGGCCAAGGCGGTGGGCGCGAATGCCGTGGTGGGTGTAGATCTGGACTATGAAGTAGTTGCGGATTCCATGCTGATGGTCTCGGCCAGCGGGACGGCAGTGGTGCTGGACTGACATGACCCCGACCGCCACCATATCGCGGCCCGAGCTGACGCTGCCGGAGGCCGAGGCGGAGGTGCTGCGCGCGGCCTACGCGGGTGCAGACGTGATCCTGGAATACGGGTCGGGCGGGTCGACCGTGATGGCGGGCGAGATGCCGGGCAAGCGGGTCTTTTCGGTCGAAAGCGACAAGGACTGGGCGCTGATGATGCGCGGCTGGTTCGACGAGAACGCGCCCGCGAAAGGCACCGAGGTGGACGTGATCTGGTCCGACATAGGCCCGACGAAAGAGTGGGGTTATCCGACCGACGCGGAGCAGTACATGCGCTATCCGCGCTATCCGCTGGAGGTCTGGGATCTGCCCGAATTCCGACAGCCCGACGTGGTGCTGGTGGATGGCCGGTTTCGGACGGGATGCGTGATGGCCACGGCGCTGCGCACCGAGCGGCCGGTGCAGCTGTTCGTCGACGACTACAAGCGGCGCAAGCAGTACCACGTGGTCGAGAATTTCATTGGCGCCCCGCAGATGACGGGGCGCATGGCGGGGTTCGAGATTAAACCGCTGAACCTGCCGCAGAACGAGCTGTTGAACGTGATCGAGATGATGCTGCGCCCCTGAGGGGGCAGCGACAGGAAAAGGAGAGAAAGATGTTGGAGATCAAAGGCCTGAAGGTCGATCTTGAAGACGAGGACAAGACCATCCTGAAAGGCGTCGACCTGACCGTCGAGGCGGGCAAGGTGCACGCGATCATGGGGCCGAACGGCTCTGGCAAGTCGACGCTGAGCTATGTTCTGTCGGGCCGTGACGGCTATGAGGTCACGGGCGGGACGGCCACGCTGGAAGGCGAGGACATCCTGGACATGGAACCCGAAGAGCGCGCCGCGGCGGGGCTTTTCCTGGCGTTTCAATACCCGGTCGAGATCCCCGGCGTGGGCAACATGACCTTCATGCGCACCGCCCTGAACGCGCAGCGCAAGGCGCGCGGGCAGGACGAGATCAGCGCCGCCGATTTCCTCAAGCTGGTGCGCGAGAAGGCGGCCACGCTGGAGATGAGCAACGACATGCTGAAGCGCCCCGTCAACGTCGGCTTCTCGGGCGGTGAGAAGAAGCGCAACGAGATCCTGCAAATGGCTGTTCTGGAACCGAAAATGTGCATCCTGGACGAGACGGATTCCGGCCTTGACGTGGACGCGATGAAGCTGGTGTCGCAAGGCGTGAACGCGCTGCGCGATCAGGGTCGCGGGTTCCTGGTGATCACGCACTACCAGCGCCTGTTGGACCACATCAAACCCGACGTGGTGCACATCATGTCCGATGGCCGCATCGTTAAAACCGGCGGGCCTGAACTGGCCCTTGAGGTCGAGAAGAACGGGTATGCCGAGATCAAGGCGGAGGTGGCGTAATGGCCTTGCCCCAAGCGAAACAGGACGCCACTGAGGCGCGCCTTGCCGCGCTGAGCCTGCCCGAGGCGTCGGGCTGGACGAAAGCGCCGCGCGAGGATGCGCTGGCGCGGCTGCGGGCCGCGGGCCTGCCGCACGCGCGGGATGAATACTGGAAATTCACCCGCCCCGACACGCTGGTCGACGCCGAGGCGCCCAAGGCCGCGGTGTTCGAGAGCGACGAGACCGAGATGTTCGACGATGTCGAGCGCCTGAAGATCGTGTTCCGCGACGGTGTGTTCGACGCGGATGCCAGCGACGACCTGAGCCTCGAAGGCGTGAAGATCGACCGTCTGGCCGAGGCCGGGCAGGCCGACATTCACTGGGCCAAGGACCTTTACGGCGCGCTGGAAACGAATGGCCAGACGCCGGTGGCGCGGCCCCTCGCGACGCTCAACACGGCGGCCGCCACTGACGGCGTGCTGATCCACGTGACCGGCAAGGCATCGAAGCCGATAAACCTGATTTATCACCACGAATCAGAGACTTCCGACGCGATCCTGCACCACGTGATCAAGCTGGATTCGGGCGCCGAGTTGACCGTGCTGGAAAACGGTCCCGCCGCCGCGCGGTTCAACAAGGTGATGGAGGTCGAGGTGGCCGACACCGCCGCGTTCAACCACGTGCGCACGCAAGGGCGCGACCACGAGCGGCGCGCGGTCACGCATATCTTCGCGCGGCTGGGACGGGAAAGCGCCTTCAAGTCGTTCACCATGACCGCCAACGGCGTGCTGACGCGCAATGAATGCGTGATCGAGCTGACCGGCGACGATGCCATTGCGCATGTCGCGGGCGCCTGCGTGGGCGACGGTGATTTCCACCATGACGACACCGTCTTCATCACCCATGACGCCGAGAATTGCGAAAGCCGGCAGGTGTTCAAGAAGGTCCTGCGCAACGGTGCCACCGGCGTCTTCCAGGGTAAGATCCTGGTGAAAGCGGGCGCGCAGAAGACCGACGGTTACCAGATCAGCCAGTCGCTGCTGCTGGATGGCGACAGCGAGTTCCTGGCCAAGCCGGAGCTGGAAATCTACGCCGACGATGTGGCCTGCTCGCATGGCTCGACCTCGGGCGCGATCGACGAGGAGGCGCTCTTTTACCTGCGCGCGCGCGGCGTGCCCAGGCCCATCGCCACCGACCTTCTGACGCTGGCCTTCCTGGCCGAGGCGGTGGAAGAGATCGAGGACGAGGGCCTGCGCGACGGGATCGTCGAGCGCCTCGAAGGCTGGCTGGTGCGGCGGCGCGGCTGATGCCGGTCACCACCGATATCGTGGCCGCCTATCGCGGCCCGCGAACGGTGTTCCGTCGCCTGCTGGCGATGGGCGCGAATGAAGGGCGTGCGCTGGCCATCCTGATGGCCGGCTGCGCGATCTTCTTCGTGTCCGAATGGCCGCGCCTGGCGCGCGAGGCGCACCTGACCGGGCAGGAGCTGAACCCGATGCTGGGCGGGGCGCTGCTGGGGTGGATCTTCATCGCGCCGCTGATCTTCTACGCCATCGGGACGATCACCCAGCTTGTGCTGCGCCTGATGGGCGGGCGCGCCTCGACCTATGCCACGCGGCTGGCGCTGTTCTGGGCGTGGCTGGTGGCCAGCCCGATCAAGCTGCTGCATGGCCTCGTGGCGGGGTTCATCGGCCCCGGCCCGGGCTTGACGGCGGTGGGCGCGATATGGCTTGTGGCGTTTCTGTGGGTCTGGCTGTCCGACCTGCGCGAAGCCGGATGGGGGCAGACATGAACGCGGCGGTGCTGAAACCCCTTTTCGCAACCACCATCCGCGACCCGCGCATGGGCGCCGAGCAAATGATCGCCCTGAGGTGGCCGGTTCAGGCGCTGTGGATCGCGCTGTCGCTGATTTCGGTCGTGACCTCTGCGCTGGTCGCCGCGCTGGTGCAGGCCGCGCCGATGCCCGAGGGCGACCTGGGGCGTATGCTGGAAGCGTCGCCGGTCTACAGCTCGCCGCTGATCTTCGCTGGCATGCAATGGGCGCGGGCGGTCTTTTCGGTCTTCATGCTGTTCTGGATCGGCCGCGCGCTTGGCGGCCGGGGCACGGTCCCCGAGGTGCTGGCCGTGGTCACCTTGTTGCAGGCGGTCAGCTTCGTGCTGGTGGCCGGGTTTACCATTCTGGGCCTTTTCATCCCCTTCGTGTCGTCGCTGGGACTGCTGGTCTTCCTCGTGTGGTGGATGTGGGCGGTGTCCAACATGCTGGACGTGGCGCACGCCTTCGACAGCCCGCTGAAGGCCTTCGGCGTGATGATCGTCGCCATATTCGGCGTGCTGATCGGCCTTTCGATCATCATGGGCGTCATCGGCGGCATCGCGGGCGGATTTACAGGAGCTATCTGAGATGTACGATATCGAGGCGATCCGCCGCGACTTTCCGATCCTGTCGCGAGAGGTGAACGGCAAGCCGCTGGTCTATCTCGACAATGGCGCCAGCGCGCAGAAACCGCAGGTGGTGATCGACGCGATCACGCGGGCCTATTCGGAAGAATACGCCAATGTCCATCGCGGGCTGCACTACCTGTCGAACCTGGCGACCGAGAAATACGAGGGCGTGCGCGGCATCATCGCGCGCTTCCTGGGCGTGGCGGACGAGGACCAGATCGTGCTGAATTCCGGGACCACCGAGGGGATCAACATGGTCGCCTATGGCTGGGCCATGCCCCGGATGGAGGCGGGCGACGAGATCGTGCTGTCGGTGATGGAGCATCACGCCAACATCGTGCCCTGGCATTTCCTGCGCGAACGTCAGGGCGTGGCGCTGAAATGGGTGGATACCGACAGCACCGGCGCGCTGGACACGCAAAAGGTGATCGACGCCATCGGGCCGAAAACGAAACTGGTTGCGATCACGCATCTGTCGAACGTTCTGGGCACCAAGGTGGATATCAAGGCGATCACCGACGCCGCCCATGAAAAGGGCGTGCCGGTGCTAGTCGACGGCAGCCAGGCGGCGGTGCATATGCCGGTGAACCTCGACGAGCTGGGTGTGGATTTCTACGCCATCACCGGGCACAAGCTTTACGGCCCCTCCGGCTCGGGCGCGATTTTCGTGCACAAGGACCGGCTGGCCGAGATGCGCCCTTTCATGGGCGGTGGCGACATGATCCGCGAGGTTTCCAAGGACGAGGTGACCTATGCCGACCCGCCGATGAAATTCGAGGCCGGCACGCCCGGCATCGTGCAGACCATCGGGCTGGGCGTTGCGCTGGAGTACATGATGGGGCTAGGGATGGAGAATATCGCCGCCCACGAGGACCGCTTGCGCGATTATGCGGTGGGGCGCCTGGGGGGCCTCAACTGGTTGCAGGTGCAGGGGCAGACGCCGGACAAGGCGGCGATTTTCTCCTTCACGCTGGACGGCGCGGCCCATGCGCATGACATCTCGACCATCCTCGACAAGAAGGGCGTGGCGGTGCGTGCGGGCCATCACTGTGCCGGGCCGCTGATGGATCACATCGGGCTGACGGCGACCTGCCGGGCGTCCTTCGGCCTTTACAACACCGAGGCCGAGGTCGACGCGCTCATCGACGCGCTGGAACTGGCGCACGAGCTTTTCGCCTGACGGCCGGAAAAGTTTGAACGGATCCTCCTGGCGGGCCGACCCATGGCCGGACCACCAAGGAGAGCATCATGTTCAAACTTCACACAACCGCCTTCGTCGCCCTGATGGGCGCCAGCCTGTCGGCCTGCACCGAGCCCCCCACGACCCCGAGCCGGGCCGCGATCACGCCCGACCCGATCATGACCAAGTATGACAGCGACGGGGGCGGCGGCGGCTGTCCGGGCGGCGGCCAGCAAGGCACTGCCGGCGGCGGCGAGGAATGCCTGCCGGACGACTATCCGCAAACCCCGCGCAACCCCACGGGCCAGCCTCAGTCGAGCGGCGGGGGCAACCAGGGCGCCGGCACCCAGGGCGGCGCGCGTCCCTGACCCGTGCGGCCCGGGCGCGTCCGCCCGGGCCACGACACCTCCCGCGGCCTGCACCACATCGCGGGCGTTTTCGCCGTTGCGGCACTGGACCGAACGAGTTATAGCGTCGACCAGGCACCTGTAGCTCAGCTGGATAGAGCGCTGCCCTCCGAAGGCAGAGGCCAAAGGTTCGAATCCTTTCAGGTGCGCCATTTTCCCGAATATATCATCACGTGACGCTGTGGCGCCTCCGGCGCGCGTGTCAGGGCAGGGTCCTGGGCCTAGTCAAGCCTCATGATGATCATCGGTCCGATTTGAAGTGTCCTGGCATCAAGCGCCTGCTCGATAAAGGACAGAGCAGCAACCGGATCGGTGATGTCGATGGTCCCGCTCAGTCGTCTTTTGTCGAGGGAGGCCCCTGTCACGAAAATTCTCCCGGACATTCGTTTGTCGATTTCAGTGATGATTTCGTCGATCGGGGTGTCGTCGAGAAGCAGCTTGCCGTCTCGCCATGCCAGGGCGCGGTGATGATCGGAGTCTTCCACGGTAAGCTGTGCGCCGGCGATCTGGTATCGCCCCTGTTGCCCCTCGTTCAGTTGCGTTGTCCTGTCTTCGCCTAGGTCAAGGAGAACGCTATGCTCGGTCACCGTGACCGCGATATCGGCTTGGCCGAGCCGAACATCGAATGCGGTGCCGAGAGCGACGACAGTGGTCGTGCCAGCGGTTACGGAGAAAGGTCGATCGCGATCGGGCGCGACCTCGAAATAGGCCTGGCCGCGCATCAGATGAACGCTGCGCTGTCCCGGGTCGAGATCGACCGCGATCGCGGACCCCGCGTTCAGTTGCACCACCGAGCCATCCCCGAGCGTTACCCGCGGCATCTCGTCAATCCCGGCGATCAGATCGGCCCGCAGCCGCATGGGGCCGTCGGCCCAGAAAAAGCTGCCGATGCCAATGGCAAGTGCCACGGCGATGACCGCAATCTTAGGGCCTGCCGGCCTGGCTGGCTTCGCCTCGAAGGCGCGGAGGTCCGGGTCGGATTCGATTGCCTGTCCCGCTGCGCCAAAGAGCTGCCGGGCCGACTCGTAACTCCGCCGGTTGTCCGACGCGGTGCGAACCGTGGTGACTCCCCCCAGGGGTTCGGTCCTTTCAAGGTATTGGCGGATATCCTGACGGGTGTAGTCGAGGCGTCCGCCAAGTGTGACATTCACCGTCGGGATCACCTCATAGGTCGCCTCACCGAAAATCGCGTAGTTTTCGCTGGAGCTTTCGTTGCGTTGGACCTGGTTCCGGTAGTCATAGATGGTCCGGTCGTAAAAGTTGTCCTCGTGCTCGTAGGCGGCGTAGAGCCCCGCGACCCAGGTCAGCCTTTCGTCTTCGTAATTGAGGCGAAACTCCTGGGACGCCAACAGGTTTCTATAGTGCCCGTGATAGGTGTTGATCTCACCCGGTGTCCGGTAATTCGGCGATTGCCGTTGGGTGTCCGAGTAGCTGAAGGCCGTCATCGAGGTGAAACGCAGCGCGTTTGTCAGATCGTGGGTGACCTCAAGGCCGAGATTGTGCACGTCGGTCGGGCGATGTTCGACATAGGCGGGGATCGTGAAGTCCCCGCGCTCGTCATCAAAGTCGAAGCCAAGGCCCGGCCCTCCGATATCGCGGACGTAGGGATCGTCGTGCGAGAACGAGTAGCTCAGCAGGGCGCGCGTGGATGGGGAAGCCTTCGGTTCAAACAGCAGTTTGGCCCGAATCTGGTAGTTCGTGTCGGTGGTGAAATCGTCCAGATGGGTGAAGGACGAGAACGTCGGATACTCGATATCGTTCTCGCTTCTTTCGAAGACCCCGGAGAAGCGAAGCGCCACCTGGTTGTTCTTGAGCGGCGTGTTCAGCATGAATGCGGTGCCGCGAAGGCCGTTCGAACCGATGGTTCCGGAGATCTCTCCTTCCTTCTCGAAGACAGGGTCCTTTGTCTTGATATAGAGTGCCCCGGCCATTGCAGCCCGGCCCGAAAGCGTTGACTGGGGGCCACGGTAGACTTCGACCTGTTCGACATCCCACAGGGAGCGGGCGCCGCGCCGTGTGCCTTGGCTCGTCTGCTGGACACCATCGACATAGAGCGAGGCCAGAGGTGCTCCGCCCGGCACCAATCCCTCGGAGTTTACGCCGCGGATGATGAACCCGTTATCCGTCCAGTCGCCATCGATGACGTTGCCCAGTCGACGGAAGGAGTCCCGGAAAGACCGGATCTGACCGTCGCGGATCTGGTCCGAGCCGACGATGCCGACACTTGCATCGGTGCTTCCGAGCGTGGTCGCGCTCCTGTTGCCATAGATGGTGATCGTGCCCAGGTTGACGGCACCATCCTGCATTGTCGCGGCACTCTCGTCGGCTTTCCGTTCCAGCACGACCTGGTTGGCGCCGGCAAAGCGCGGCTCCAGTCCCGTGCCCGAAAGCAGCAAGTCCAGGGCGTCGATGTTCGGGAGGCAAGCGCGGGATCGAAGAGGATCTGCAGGCCGGTCTGCCGCGCCAGGTCATTGAGACCCTGTGTCAGGCTTCCCGCTGCGACCGATATCTTCTGTGCGTCCGCCGTTGCGGGAAAGCTTTGGGCCGGAGCGTCTGTCGCCAGACAAATGCTTGCCAGTATTGCTGCGGCCATTGTCGGCTTCACGGACGTTTTTCGCACGCGTGCTGCGTTGCGCCAAGCCTCGGTATTCTGTGTCATTCTGCCCTCCGCGTCATCGCGATCTGTCTTGGGTTGTCGCGGATGCGTGGCGGCGGCTGTGATCCGTTCCCTTATCTGACGTTTGGGCCATTGCGCTTGGGACCATTCTCGTAAAAAAATATTCGCAATGGTCCTTTCCGCGCCTAATCGCTCAATCCGAAGCGCCGGCGAAGAGCGATCCGAAGATCGCGGTTGCGTGGGGCAGGGGTCTTCAGAACGCAGGTGGTACAGAACCTGCCCGCCTCGACCGTATAGTACCGGCAGCATCCTCCACGTGCGCGCAGGCAAACGCGGTTGGACGGCTCGCCCGCGACGGCCAGCTCGAGGTCGAAGAAATGCAGCTGTGCATTGTTCAGCGGAGAGCCTTCCGTTTTCACGATCCTCAACGCCAGGGCCTTGGCAGGCGCTTCCTCGCCTGTGTTTTTGCCGACCGTCAGAAATTCCGCCGCGATACCATCCGCCACGAGGCGCCAGAATGCGGCAGGCGCCAGCCCGGAAAGGGCGCTCAGACGAGAGATCAGTGGCGCGAAATGGCGTTCGGTTTCCGTTCTGAGTGCTTCGGCCAGGTCCGGCTTCGTGGCACCCTCCCGGGTGGGAATGGCCGACAGGTCCGGCGCTGCCGCGAGATCGGAAGACAAAAAGACGACACGCATCGTCCTTGGCTGTGGTTGGGACGGATCGGTCGGCTGGTCGGTGGCCTGGTGAAAGCTCAGCCCAACATTCCGGGGGGCGAGGCTTGGCACGATCCGGTGATGCATGAAGAGCGGGATCAGCACTTTCATCAATACCGCGATATAGTCGGACAACATGAAGGTCGCGGAGGCTTTGGTGTCCGCGTCGAGGCAAAAGCTGCGCTGATACTCGAACGCCTTCAGAAGGGCTGCGTCGTCGGCAAAGAACTCGCTGCACGGCAGGACGTTGCCCGGGATGCGTGAAACGTCGCGCCCGGCGTGCTCCCCGTCGGGCTGGCCACCGACTTTCCCAGCCAATTCGAGCGGGTTTGGATGGGTGCCGAACCCGCGGTCGCTGCCATCGCACATTGCGTTACCTCGTCATAAAGCTCTCTGTTATGACGTTTGGCCGTGCCCGGTCGGGACTTCGGCTTTCGATTTTCGACCCGCCAGGGGGAGTCCTGAGGGCCCCGCTTTGCGCAAATCTCTCACCGTGGCTCGCTCTATGGCAAGGATTGCCGATGCGGCGCATGACCAGGACCAACAGCCGTCAGCAGAAGATGCGGACGGAGTTGCCGCATGAGTTCGAAACAGGTGGCGACGGTGGCGGCATCCTCGACCGGAACGATCTTGCTCATCAGGCCGCCGCCGGGGAGTTTGGAATGTGAAGGCGCCTTTCGGGGAAGCGGCCGCTCTCGTGCGGCGCATGTGCGCCTTGTCCGGGGATGGACCGGGCCAAAAGGGCTGCACGTTGTCTGACAGGCCGGCGGCATGATCCTGCCGCCGGCCGTCATGCGTGCAAGGGTCAGGTCGTGGCGGACGTCCTGGCCATCGCGTAGTACAACGCGCCGCCAAGGCAGGCTCCGATCACCCAGTTGTACCCGGACAGAAACCCGAACCACGGCACCCAGACCGTCGCGACCGAGAAGATCGCGGCGATGGCGAACACCTTGACCGCGGTCAGGTTCCAGCCGTTGCTGTAGTGATAGCGCCCCCCGGACATGTCGTAGAGGTCATCCAAATCCAGGCTTTGCCCGCGATGCAGGTAGTAGTCCACGATCATGATCCCGAAGACCGGGGCCAGCGTCGCCCCCAGCGTGTTGACGAAGCCGCTGATGCCGACCTCGCTGATGAAGCTGGTCCAGAACCCGCCGATGATCAGCGCCAGGAACGAGGTGATCAGCCCCGCCTTGCGAAAGCTGATCTTTTCCGGCGCGAGGTTGGCGATGCCGTTCACCGCCGGGATGAAATTGGCGACAAGGTTGATCCCGACCGTGGCCGCAAAGAAGGTCAGCGCGGCGATGACCCCCAGCAGCACGCTGTCGGTGCGCTCGACGATAAGGCTGGGGTTGGTGATTTCCTCGCCAAAGACGACAGCCGCGCCCGCGGTGGTCAGCAGGGCCAGCGCCGAGAACAGGATCATGTTGAACGGCAGCCCCACCAGGTTGCCCATCACCATCGACCGCTTGTCGCGGGAATAACGCGAGAAATCGCTGAAGTTGATCATCACGGCGGCGAAATAGGCCACCATCGTGCCGACGATCGCGACGAAGCCGTTGAACTCGGTGAGGAAAGTCGCATCCGGGTTGGCAAAGATCGTGGCCGTCGCCTCGAGCAGCTGGCCGTCGGCCTTTTGCCACAGCACGATCAGCAGGCCGATCATCACCAGGTAGACAAGCGGACCGGCGATATTCAGGAAGGTCTCGACCCAGTTCATGCCGCGCCAGAAAATCACGATATGAAAGGCCCAGACGATGAAGAACGACAGCCAGTCGATCCCGGTCAGGCCAAGAACCTCGGCGCCCCCGGCCTCGATCCCGGTCAGGGACCGGATCAGCAGCGCAACTGCCGTGGAGGCAAAGTAGACCTGCACACCGTACCAGAACACCGCGACCGTCGCCCGCAAAACCGCGGGCAGGCGCGCGCCGCTGGTGCCAAGGCTGGCGCGGGCCAGAACCGGGTAGGGGATGCCGTATTTCTCGCCCGGCGCGCCGGACAGGTTGACCATCCACATGGTAAAGAGGCCCGCGGCGATCAGCGCCGCAAAGGCGGTCCAGCCGCTGACTCCGTAGGATATGAACAGCGACGCCACCAGCGAATAGCCGAACAGCGACTGAACGTCGTTGGCCCAGACGTTGAAGATGGCGAACCATCCCCAAGTCTTTTCGCTGGCCTTGACCGGCTGCAGCGTGTTGCCCTCCGGGTCCAGCGTGGACCCGGCATGGCCGTGGTTAGTTTCGATTGCAGTCATTGTGTCCTCTCTGTCCGTCGACTTGATTATTGTTTTTTGAATTGGCCCGGCGGCGTGTCGACTACCGCCGCCGGGATGCGCCGCTCAACGCGGCAAGGCACCCGACGCGAGCGGCATGTGCCGGTTCACGTCCTTGTAGAGAAGATAGCGGAAGGGCTCCGGCCCCCCGGCGTAGCAGGCCTGCGGGCAGAACGCGCGCAGCCACATGAAATCGCCGGCCTCGACCTCGACCCAGTCCTGGTTCAGCCGGTAGACCGCCTTGCCCTGCAACACGTAAAGCCCGTGTTCCATGACATGGGTTTCGGCAAACGGGATCACCGCGCCCGGCTGCAGGGTAACGATGGTCACATGCATGTCGTGGCGCAGGTCGTCGGGATCGACGAAGCGGGTGGTCGCCCATCTGCCGTTGGTGTCGGGCATCGCGGTCGGTGCGATGTCTGCCTCGTCGGTGACCAGGGCCGGGGGCGCGTCGATGCCGTCAACCGCCTGATACGCCTTGCGGATCCAGTGGAACCGGGCCGGCGCCTCGCCCTCAACCCTCAGCTGCCAGTCCGTGCCGGGCGGAATATAGGCGTATCCGCCCGCACCCATCTCGTGCGCCACGCCTTCCAGGGTCAGCCGCAGCGTCCCGTCGACGACGAACAGCACCGCCTCGACCCCGGCTTCGGTTTCGGGCCGGTCGCTGCCGCCGCCCGGCTGCACCTCGGCGATATATTGCGAGAATGTCTCGGCAAAGCCCGACAGGGGCCGCGCCAGCACCCAGAACCGGGCCTTGTCCCAGAACGGCAGCTTGCTGGTCACGATATCGCTCATCGTGCCGTGCGGGATCACCGCATAGGCCTCGGTGAACACCGCGCGGCCGGTCAGCAGCTGGCTCTGGGGCGGCAACCCGCCCTCGGGATAGGCATAGATGCGGTCGCTCATGACAGGTCTCCCTGGACTGTGAAAGGGTGCTCGAACCAGTGTTCCTCGAGATTGTTGCCCGCCCCGATCCGGTCGATCACCAGGAACCGGCCCGGCCCGCCGATCGGGTTCAGGACGCCGTGCCAGACGCCGCGCAGCAGGTTCACCGCCTGTCCGGGCTGGCTGAGAAAGGCGCGCGGCTCGCCGGGGCGGCCCGACGCGTCCGGGGCCACACAGATCAGCATCGCCACGGGATCCATCGGCACGAAGGCCTGGCTGCCCAGCGGGTGACGCTCCATCATCCCGAGGCTGACGGGCAGGGTCTCGGCCTCGGCATCGAACAGGCTCAGCCCGGCGCGACCCTCGTCCCCGAAATCAAGCCGCGCGCGGTCGTGGAACCGGCCACAGCGCCCCTGGTTTATCATGATATCGGGCGCGCCCCGTGCCTCGATCACGTCGCCGAACGGGGCAAAGGCCTCTGCCGTCAAGGGCGCGGCCAGAATGCGCGCGCCGCTCATGGCAGCAACTCTCGCAGGCGCGGCAGAAGCGCGGCTTCATACGCCGTGCAGGCCCGGTCGACGGCGCGCGCGTCTGTCACCGCCGCGGGATCATCGCCGCCCGCGCCGACCGTGGCGGACTGCGCCGCCCCGGCCATCTCCTGCGCCAGCGCCGCGCGCTCCGTGTCAGAGGCGCTGCGCAGGGCGCGGCAAAAGGCATTGTGCAGCCCGATGGCGCTGTCATGGCCCGGCCCCAGTTCCAGCGCCCAGGCCCGCGGGGCCAGCCACTTGCCCGCGCCAAGCGCCGGTCCGAACACCTCGGTGAACCGTGCCTCTTTCATTGCGCTGGGGCGTTCCTGGCGATGGTGGGGGTGGGTGGCGGCCCAGTGCCGCGCGATGTCGCTGCGGCGTGGGCACCAGACGGCCTCGTGACGCTGCACATGCTCGATGAAGCGGCGCAACCCGGCGATCTTGCCGGGGCGGCCGATCAGCCGGCAATGCAGCCCCACCGTCATCATCTTCGGCGCGCCCGCCGCGCCCTCGGCATACAGCGTGTCGAACGTGTCTTTCAGGTAGGTCTCGAAATCGCCGCCCGTCACCCAGCCGGGCGTGGCGGCAAAGCGCATGTCGTTGGTTTCCAGCGAGTAGGGGATCATCAGTTGATCGCGCCGGGCGAACTCGCGCCAGTGGGGCAGATCGTCGTCATAGCAATCCGAGATATAGTCGAACCCGCCTTCCTCGGCGACAAGGCGCACGGTGTTGGCGCTGCACCGGCCCGTGTACCAGCCGCGCGGCCGTTCGCCGACCACCTCGGTATGCAGGCGCACCGCTTCGGCGATGGCCGCGCGCTCTTCGTGTTCGGGCATATCCTTGTGGTCGATCCATTTCAGGCCGTGGCTGGCAATCTCCCAGCCGGCGTCGGTCATCGCCGCCACCTGTTCGGGGCTGCGCGCCAGGGCGGTGGCGACGCCATAGATGGTCAGCGGAATACCCGCCCCGGTGAACAGATCGTGCAACCGCCAGAACCCGGCCCGCGCGCCGTATTCATAGATCGACTCCATGTTCCAGTGACGCTGGCCCGGCCAGGGCACCGCACCGGGAATGTCCGACAGGAACGCCTCGGAGGCCTCGTCGCCATGCAGGACGCAATTCTCGCCGCCCTCTTCATAGTTCAGCACGAATTGCACGGCGATCTTCGCGCCATCGGGCCAGCGCGGATCCGGCGGCGTCGCGCCGTAGCCGCGCATGTCACGGGGATAGCGAGTCATGTCTGCTCCTTTGTTGGAATCTGTCCGGGCACGCGTCAGCGGCGGACGGGCGGAAGGGGCCGGCGCGCGGCCCCTTCCGGGCGATATGCGTGCCTCAGCCGTCGAGGAACCGGCGCGCGGCGGGCAGGTGCCGCATCAGCAGGTAATAGGTCAGCCCCGCCGGGATCAGGCTTGCATACCACGACACCGACGAAAAGGTCAGCGCCGCGGCGATGCCCACCACCATGGCGATCAGCGCCGCCGGGTTGAATCCCTTGTAGTCGCCGGTCTCGTCATAAAGCTTGTCGAGGTCCAGCACCTGCCGGCGCAGCACGTAGTAATCGACCACCAGGATCGCGAAGATCGGGCCGAGGAAGGCGCTGTAGGTCTGGATGAACAGGTTCAGACCGGCGGCGGACTCGTCCTTGACCAGTTCCCACGGGAAGGTGGCGAAGGCCAGCAGCCCGACCAGCACCGCCGAGGTCTTGTAGTTCAGCTTGAAGACATCCATCAGCGCATAGGCCGGCGGCACCACGTTGTTGAGAATGTTGGTCGTCACCTGTGCAAAGGCGATGAACAGCAGGGTGATGACCAGCAACAGCTTGTTGTCCACCGCGTTCGAGAACACGCGGATCGGATCGACCTCGCCGGTCGCACCCGACACCATCAGCCCGATCAGCCCCATGAACAGCGTCGCCGGCAGGATCGAGTTGGCGTAGATCACCACCTGCCGCGTGCGTCCGACGGACCGGCGCAATTCGCGAGAATAGTCCGACACGTTCAGCATCATCGTCGCGTAGATCCCGAGGAAAAGCATCGTCGCCCCCCAGAACGGCGCGCCCCAGGTGCCTTCGACATTGACCAGGTTCGTGCTGATCTCGTCGCCGTATTTCCCGATCACCGACACGAACATGTAGACCAGCGACCCGATGATGAAGACCGAACCGATGTTCTCCAGCCACTTGATGCCGTGGAATCCGAGGACCGACAGGAAGATCTGCAGGAACTGGAAGCCGATGAAGAACACCACGATGTTGGAATAGCCGAACAGAGTCTCGCTCACCAGGTTCAGCGCGCCGGCCCCGATCCAGCTTTGAAAGCCGAACCAGACGATGGCCGGCACCGACCGCACCAGCGCGGGAATGCGCGAGCCGGTGAACCCGAAAGCAGAGCGCACCTGCACCATCATCGGAATGCCGTACTTGTGGCCCGCCGCCCCGTTGATCATCAGCGCAAAGCCGATGACGGTGCAGCCGATGGCGATGGCGATGAACACCTGAAGCAGGTTCAGCGTGCCCACAAGGCCCGACCCGATGGTAAAGGTGCCGATCGACACGCAGCCGCCCAGCCAGGCGAACAGGTACGACCAGGGGTCCATGATCCGGGTCTCCTGCGGGGCCAGCGATTCCTCGCCCAGGCCCTTCTTGTCGATTGCATGGGGCACGTGGTCTTCCTTTGACCCGACGCCCTTGTTTGTATCCGAAATTGTCATCTGTCTCCTCCCAGTTGTCTGTTATTTCGGGTTTGGTGCGGCGTATGCTCCGATCTTGCTCGTCTTCAGCCCCGCACCGACCAGCGCCTCGGCGAATTTCGTCGCCACCGAGACACCGTCGATCACCGGAATGCCTGTCTCCTCCGACAGCCATTCCACCAGATCGGACATGCCGGCACAGCCCAGCACCACGGCCTCGCAGCGATCCTCCTCGATCGCGCGCAGGATCTCGTCGCGCACCTGAATGCGGGCATTCGATCCGGGCTCTTCCAGCGCCAGCACCGGAATCGCCGCCGCGCGCACCTTGCGGCACTGGTGATCCAGCCCGTAGCGTCGCACCAGCTCCTCGATGATCGGGGCAGAGCGGGGCAGGGTGGTGATCACGCTGAACGACGTGGCGATCATGCTGGCGGCCTTCACCGCCGCCTCGCACAGCCCCACCACCGGGCCGGTCGCGATCTCGCGGCAGGCGCCCAGGCCCGGGTCGTCGAAACAGGCCACGACGATGGCGTCGGCCTGTCCGGCTTCGGCTTCGCGGACCTGATCCAGAAGCTTTGGCATCGCCATCGCCTCGTCGTAATGGCCCTCGATGCTGACCGGCGCGCCGATGCCGGTGCGTGCCTCTATCTCCACGCCCGGTGCGCAGACCGACCGCGCCGTCGCTGCGATCTTGTCTGTCATGCTGACCGTGGCGTTCGGATTGATGACGGCGATTTTCATGTGCTCCTCCACTTGATTTGCATTTTGGATAACATAAATTGTTAACAATCAAAACAGACAATTTTTGCAGTCGAATTTTGTCGGGGAAAATGGCACCTTGCGACACAGGCTGAATTGCGGAGTTCCCATGCCCGAAAATCCAGAACTCTTGATCGTGGAGCATGTCTTGGACGCGGTCGCGGATCAGCGCCTTCAGGCGGGCACCAAGCTGGGAGAGCAGGCGCTGAGCGATCTTTTTTCCTGCAATCGCGCGCATGTACGCCGTGCGCTGGCGACCCTGGCCGCCCATCAGGTGGTCGATCTGATCCCCAATCGCGGCGCGTTCGTCGCCACCCCGTCCGAAGCCGAGGCGCGCGACGTGTTCCAGGCCAGGCGGGCGATCGAGGCCACGATCATCCGCAACGTCGTGCGCAACGCGAACGCCGCCGACCTGACCGCCCTGCGCGCCCATCTGGAGGAAGAGGACCGCGTGCGCCACGCCAGCGACCGGCCCCGGGCGATTCGCGCCTCACGCGCGTTCCACATGCTGCTGGGTCGGATCGGGCGCAACAGCGTGCTGGAAAATTACCTGTCCGAACTGACCATGCGAACCTCGCTGATCATCGGGCTTTACGGATCGGACCGCGCCAGCCTGTGTGACGATGACGAACATTCCAGGATCGTCGAAAGCATCGCCGACCGCGACGAGGCAACGGCGCAGAAGCTGGTCGACATCCACCTGCGCCACATCGAGGCGGAAATCGACTTCGGCAAGAAACGCCCGCGTGGAGGCCCTCTCTCGGTCCTGATCCAGACGTCTTCTCCAGAGTAAAAACCCCGTGCCAGCCCTCCGGGGCCGATCTGCGCCCTCACGGACCTGCTGCGCTCCCTCGAGCGTGTAACCTGCCACGCAGGGGAGCCATCATGGCGCAGACACCAGCCCCGGAGATCCGCGCCGAGGCCGCGCGACGCCAGGAAAATTCGTACGAATTTTCCATCCCCCAAACTCTTCAAGCAAAGGCTCCCGGCTCTCCGTGTCGGCTCAGGGACGATACCGCCCGCTCTTGGGGTCCACGGACATCCAGTCGGGCAGGCCGATGAAATACTCCGCCCCGGCAATCAGAAGACAGATCGCGACGATGGCGAAGACGAACTTGACCCGTCCCGCGCTCGGCGGGTTCTGGGCCCATCGGGACATGCGGAACAGCCAGCGGGGGTTCATCGACGCTGCGGTTCCGTGTCGTAGCGCATGACATTTTCGCGCGACATTCCGTGTTTCCCTTGCATTTCGCGGACCAGTTTACGACACAGACCTGCACCGCCACAACCCAACGGACCGATCTGCCTTCATGCCTACTCATGCCGAAACCCGGACGCTGCCCTATACCGCGCAGCAGATGTACGACCTTGTCGCCGATGTCGGCTCCTATCCGGAATTTCTGCCCTGGACCGCCGCCGCGCGCGTGACCAGCGTCACGCCGCAGGACGACGGCAGCAAGGTGATGGAGGCCGACCTGGTGATCAGCTTCCGCGTCTTCCGCGAACGCTTCAGCAGCCGCGTCGTGTTGTGGCCGGAAAAGAAGCGGATCGAGACCGAATACCTCGATGGCCCGTTCCACCACATGCGCTCCAACTGGGAATTTCGCGACGTTGGCGACGGCCAGTGCGAGGTCGGCTTTGACGTCGATTTCAAGTTCAAGAACAGGCTGTTGCAGGGCGCGGCGGAGCTGTTCTTCTACGAGGCGATGAAGCGCATCGTGCGCGCCTTCGAGACGCGGGCGGAGAAGCTCTATGGACGGGGGTGAGATCGGCGAACGGCTGGCCGGCTTCGCGCTCGGGCCCGTGAAGGCCCAGGACGCGATGGAAATCCTGCGCCTGTCGCTGCTTGACTGGGCCGCCGTGGGCATCGCCGGGCGCGACGAGCCCGTGGCGGGGATCCTGCGCGCGCAGGCCCAGGACGAGGGCGGCAGCCCGCAGGCGGGGCTCATCGGCAGCGACCTGCGTGTGCCCGCCCGCATGGCCGCGCTGGTCAACGGCACGGTGTCCCACGCGCTCGATTATGACGACACGCATTTCGCCCATATCGGCCACCCGTCCGTGGCCGTGATCCCCGCCGCCCTGGCCGTGGGCGAGGCCATGGGCGCCACCGGAACCGCGCTGCAGGAGGCCGCGCTGATCGGCGTCGAGGCGTCGATCCGCGTGGGCGTCTGGCTGGGCCGGGCGCATTACCAGGTGGGCTATCACCAGACCGCCACGGCGGGGGCTTTCGGCGCCACGCTGGCCGGCGGGCGCCTTATGGGGCTGACCGAGGGACAGATGCAGCACGCCATCGGCCTCGTCACCACCCGCGCTTCGGGGATCAAGGCGCAGTTCGGCACCATGGGCAAGCCGATGAACGCGGGCCTTGCGGCCTCGAACGGGGTGGAGGCGGCGCAACTGGCCGCGCGCGGATTCGTCAGCGCGCCCGGCGCCATGGACGGCCAGAACGGGTTCGGCCAGACGCATCATGGCGAAGGGCATGGTGGGGCCTTCGACACGCTGGGGCAGGACTGGCTGTTCGAGAGCGTTCAGCACAAGTTCCATGCCTGCTGCCATGGCCTGCATGCCACGCTGGAAGCGCTGCGCGACCTCGATGCCGGGGCCGATCGGGTCGAGACAGTCGGAATCTCCACCCATCCCCGCTGGCTCAGCGTCTGCAACATCGCCGCGCCCGAAAGCGGGCTTCAGTCCAAGTTCAGCTACCGCATGGTCACCGCCATGGCGCTGACCGGGCATGACACCGCGCGGCTGGAAAGCTTCGCCGACTCGCTCAGCCGTGACGCCGACCTCGCCGCGCTGCGCGAACGGGTCACGGTGGACAGCGACGACAGCCTGACCGAAATGCAGGCCCGCCTGCGCGTGACGCTCAAGGACGGGTCCGTGCAGGATCTCTTTCACGACCTCGACGCTGATCCCGGCCTAGCCGCGCGCCAGAAACGCGTGCGCGCCAAGGCCGCCGCCCTGTTGGGCGAAGGCCGCGCCGAGGCGATCTGGCAGGCGATCGAGGCTGACGCCCCGCCAGAGGAGTTCGCGGCGCTGCTGGTGCGTTAGGCCGGTCAGTCCCTTGGGAAGATGACGGCGTCCTCGGGCAGGTCCACGACGCTGCCGTCATATTTCGGCAAATCGTCGTCCAGCGTCAGCCACGGCAGCCGCTTGTCATAATGCACGTGAAAGGCCGGTTGCACCGCGCCCGGGTCCTCCAACGCGGCCGCGTAGACATGCATGTCGCCGGGGTAGTGATCCGCCTCGAATGCCATCGGCGTGCCGCAACTGGCGCAGAAATGCCGGTGGGCGCCGGGCGAGCTTTCGCGGGTCGCGGGCGTCGCGCCGGTCCATCGGAAGGCCGCCACCGGCACGCCCAGCCACGCCACCACCGGCGCCCCGCAATTGCGGCGGCAGTCGTCGCAATGGCAATAGCACGCCCAGTTGGGCGCGCCCTCGAACTGCCAGCGCGTTGCGCCGCAATGACAATGGCCGCGTGTCGTCATGTCGGAATGTCCCGTGCTGAACCCTGCCTGCAAGACCTAGCCGCAGGGCAGGGGCCGGGGCAAGATATTCAGTCCAGCGCCTTGAGCAACAGCGTCAGCGCATGGTCCCGTGCAGCGGCGCGCACCTCGGCCCGCCCCAAGGCGCCGAACTCGACCGTTTCCACTTGCGTCACGCGGCCCACGCGGGCCAGGCCGAAACAGACGCGCCCCTCGGGTTTGTGTTCGGACCCGCCGGGGCCGGCAATGCCGGTGATCGACACCGCGACGTCCGCCTCGGAATGGTCCAGCGCGCCTTCCGCCATCTCCCGCGCGACCTCTTCCGAGACCGCGCCATGCGCCTCAAGCGTGTCGCGCGAAACGCCCAGCATCTGCCGCTTGGCCGTGTTGGAATAGGTCACGAACCCGCGTTCGACGACCGCCGAGGAGCCGGCAATATCCGTCAGCGCGGCGGCCACCATGCCCCCGGTGCAGGACTCCGCCACCGACACCATCAGCCCCGCCGCTTTGGCGGCCTTCAGCACGTCCCCGGCGCTCATAGCCCCAGCACCCCGTGCGACAGCCAGGCGAAAAACATCACACCCAGCGCGGCGAAAAGCCCCGCAATCAAATCGTCCAGCATCACGCCGAAAGCTCCGCCCTGACGGTCGGCCCAGCCCACGGGGCCGGGTTTCCAGATGTCGAACAGGCGGAACAGCAGGAAGGCGGTCAGGAAGCCCGGCCAGAGCGCCCAAAGCGCCGCGCCCGCATGGGCCGCGCCGATCGACACGGGCAGGAAGGCCAGCCATTGCCCGGCCACCTCGTCGATCACGATCTCGCTCGGGTCGTGATCCTCTTTCCCCTTTGTTTCCAGCGCCGTGGCCCACCATCCTAATGCGAATGAGACCGCTATCCCTAAGCCAAGCAGAACCGGCCCGCCAAGCACATGCAAAAGCGCCGCCACAGGCAACGCCGCCAGCGAGCCCCAGGTCCCCGGTGCCGGGCGCAAATAGCCCACGCCGCCGAAGGTCGCGATCAGCTGCGCCGCCCTCATGGCCGCACCAGCGTGGCCACGGCCTGCGCCGCGATGCCTTCGCCCCGCCCGGTGAAGCCCAGTCGCTCGGTCGTGGTGGCCTTGACCGACACGCGATCCACCGCAAGCCCCATGATTTCCGACACCCGCGCCTGCATCGCCGCCGCGTGCGGCCCGATCTTGGGCGTCTCGCAGATCAGCGTCAGGTCCACGTTGGTGATGCGGAAGCCCTTCTCGGCAGCTAGGCCCGCCGCGTGGGACAGGAACACATGGCTTTCCGCGCCCTTCCATTGCGGGTCGCTGGGCGGAAAATGCCGGCCTATGTCGCCCTCGGCCATTGCGCCATAGATCGCGTCGGCCAGCGTGTGCAGCCCCACATCGGCATCCGAATGCCCTTGCAGGCCCCGGTCATGCGGCACCGCGACGCCGCACAGCATCACGTGGTCGCCGGGGCCGAAACGGTGCACGTCAAAGCCGGTTCCGGTGCGTATGTCCATGGGTCCTCTCAGGATGGTCTCGGCCCGGGCGAAATCCTCGGGCGTGGTGATCTTCAGGTTGCTTTCGCGCCCCGCCAGGATGCGCACGGGGATGCCCGCGGCGCGGGCGACCTCGACATCGTCGGCGGTGCCTTCGGGGGCTGTGGCATGGGCAGCGGCAATCGCGGCAAGGTCAAAGCCCTGCGGGGTCTGCGCCCGGTACAGCCCGGCGCGATCCTGCGTGCCGCTCACCAGCCCGTCTTCGCCAAGCCACAGCGCGTCGCTGACCGGCAGGGCGGGGGCCGCCGCCGGGCAGTCGGGGCCAAGTGCCGCGATCACATCGGCGATCTGGTCCGGCGACACGCAGCACCGCGCCGCGTCGTGGATCAGCACATGGGCCACGCCCACGCCCTCCAGCGCCGCCAGACCGTTGCAGACCGAGCCCGCGCGTGTGTCCGCGCCCTCGGTCACGGTGATGCCGGTCTCGCAGCTTAACTCGCCCATGTCGTCGGGATGCACCACCACCACGATCCGCTCCACCGCGGGCACCGCGCGGAACGCCGCCAGCGTCCAGTCGATCACCCGTTTGCCGGCCAAGCGCTGCCACTGCTTGGGCCGCTCGCCCCCGGCACGGGTGCCGCGTCCTGCGGCGACGATGATGGCTGCGATGCTCATATGCTTTGCTTACGCAAGCGGGCAGAGGCATGCAATGGGCGCGTGATGCCGTGTATTTGCCTAATTTTTAATCAAATACACCTTTTTGATTTTAATTTGAGCACGCATAAATTGTGCTTGGCCGCGCCCGGTCATAAAACGTCCATATGCTCATTCGTTAGGCACCCATGCTCAACATCGGCCCTCGAAACCTACATCCTCCGGTTCTTCTGGCCCCGCTCGCGGGGATCACCGACCTTCCGTTCCGCACCCTGGTCAGCCGCTTCGGCGCCGGACTGGTCGTGAGCGAGATGGTCGCCAGCCAGGAAATGGTGCAATCCAAACCCGGCGTGCGCGAAAAGGCCGAACTGGGCTTCGAGGCCGCCGACACCTCGGTGCAACTGGCGGGGCGCGAGGCGCACTGGATGGCCGAGGCCGCCCGCCAGGTCGAAGGCAACGGCGCCACGCTCATCGACATCAACATGGGTTGCCCGGCCAAGAAGGTCACCAGCGCCAGCGGCTCGGGCGCCAGCGGGTCCGCGCTGATGAAGGATCTCGACCATGCGCTCAAGCTGATTGAGGCGGTGGTGGGCGCGGTGTCCATTCCCGTGACATTGAAAACCCGCCTTGGCTGGGACGACAGCAACCTCAACGCGCCGGACCTCGCCCGGCGCGCCGAAGGGGCAGGGGTGCGCATGATCACCATCCACGGGCGCACCCGCTGCCAGTTCTACAAGGGCTATGCCGACTGGGCCGCGATCCGCGCCGTAAAGGACGCGGTCGGCATCCCCGTCATCGCCAACGGTGACATCACCGGCACCCCCACCGCCCGCGACGCGCTGATGAAATCCGGCGCGGACGGCATCATGATCGGGCGCGGCGCGCAGGGGCGTCCATGGCTCCTGGCGCAGGTCGCGCACGAGTTGCACGGCACACCCGCGCCGGACATTCCCGAGGGCGGCGACCTCACGCGGCTGGTGCAGGACCATTACGAGGCCATGCTGTCCTTCTATGGCACCGATCTGGGCACCCGCGTCGCCCGCAAGCACCTGGGCTGGTACATGGACGGGCGCGACACGCCCCAGGCCCTGCGCAAGCGCATCCTGACCGAGCGCGACCCCGCGAACGTCAACCGCCTGCTCGAAGACGCGATGACCGCCCCGGAAAGGACCGCCGCATGACCGGGATGGATGAAATGGTCTGGACGTCGCTGCCGGTGCCGGGGCTGATCCTCGACGGGCAGGACCGCATCGTCCAGATCAACCCCGCCGCCGAGGGCTTCCTGATGACATCCGCCCGCTCGATCATCGGCCAGCCGGTGTGGGACAAGCTGGCCGTCGACGCGCCCATCGAAGAAGCGCTGGAACGCGCCCGCGAGAAATCCGCGCCGCTCTTCGTCAATGACGTGGACGTGGGCACCGGCGACCGCGCCCCGATGCAGTGCAACCTGCAGATCGCGCCGGTCTCGGGCTGGGACGACCACATGATCCTGCTCATTTCGCCCCGCGAACTGGCGGGGCGCGTAACCCAAAGCCAGTCGGTCAAATCCGCCGCCAAATCCGCCATCGGCATGGCCGAGATGCTGGCGCATGAAATCAAGAACCCGCTCGCCGGCATCACCGGCGCGGCGCAGCTTCTGTCGATGAACCTGGATCAGGACGACCTGGAACTCACCGACCTCATCGTGTCGGAAAGCCGCCGCATTGTCGGCCTGCTGGAACAAGTCGAGCAATTCGGCAATGTCAGCCTGCCCAAGCTGCGCGCGGTCAACCTGCACGACGTCCTGGACCGCGCCCGCCGTTCGGCGCTGGTGGGCTTTGCCGCGCACATGACCATCGTCGAGGATTACGACCCCTCGCTGCCGCTCGCCGTGGCCGATCCCGACCAGCTGTTGCAGGTGATCCAGAACCTGTTGAAGAACGCGGCACAGGCCGCGGGCGACAAGGGCGGCACCATCACCCTGCACAGCTATTACGAGCAATCCCTGCGGGTGCGGCGGGACAGTGGAGGCCCGGGCAAGTCGCTGCCGCTTCAGATTGAGGTCATCGACGACGGCCCCGGCCTGCCGCCCGAAATCGCCGGCAACGTGTTCGAGCCGTTCGTGTCGGGCCGCGAGAACGGCACCGGCCTGGGCCTCGCGCTCGCTGCCAAGATCGTCTCGGACCTCGACGGCTGGATCTCGGTCAGCTCGGTGCCGGGACGCACAGTATTCAGGATATCGCTGCCGCGCGCCGGCAAGGACATGGAGGAAAGCTAGATGGATGGCACGGTACTGGTCGCCGACGACGACCGCACGATCCGCACGGTTCTGACGCAGGCCCTGACACGGGCGGGGTGCCGGGTGCACGCCACCTCGTCGCTGACCACACTGATGCGGTGGGTGGGTGAGGGCAAGGGCGACGCGGTGATCACCGATGTCATGATGCCCGACGGCAACGGCCTGGAAATGCTGCCCAAGATCAACCAGGACCGTCCGGGAATGCCGGTGATCGTGATCTCGGCCCAGAACACCATCATGACTGCCATCCAGGCCGAAGAGGCCGCGGCCTTCGATTACCTGCCCAAGCCGTTCGACCTGCCGGACCTGATGAAACGCACCGCGCGGGCACTTGATGCCCGTACCAAGCGTCCCCCGACCGAGCCGAAATCCGAGGACCGCCCCGACGAGTTGCCGCTGGTCGGGCGCACCGCGGCGATGCAGGGGCTCTACCGCGTGGTCGCGCGGCTGATGAACACCGACCTGCCGGTGCTGATCACCGGAGAATCCGGCACCGGCAAGACGCTCATCGCCCGCGCGATCCATGACTTCTCCGACCGGCGGACGCTGCCCTTCGTGACCGTGACGCCCACCGACCTGGCCGACCTGGAAGGGCCCGCGCGGGTCATGGCGCGGGCCAAGGGCGGCACCATCGTGCTGGACGGGGTGGGCGACCTCAGCACCGATGCGCAGGCGCGCGTGGTGCGGATGATGGACGCGCCGGGCGATCACGTGCCGCGCTTCATGGCCACCTCGCTCGGCCGCCTGGCCGACCGGCTGGAAGAGGGCAAGCTGCGCGAGGACCTCTATTACCGCCTGTCGGGCGCCGTGGTCGAGGTGCCGTCATTGCGCGCCCGCGTCGACGACATTCCGCTCCTGGTCCAGCACTTCCTCCTGAAGGCCGAGCGCGAGGGCCAGCCGCCGCGCACCGTCTCCGAAGACGCGATGGAACTGATGCGCGCCTACAGCTGGCCCGGAAATGTCCGCCAGATCGAAAACGCGGTCCAGCGTCTGGGCCTCACCGCGCGGTCCTCCGAAATCACTCGCTCCGAGGTCGAGGCCGTGCTGGGCAACCAGCCCGAGGCCGCGCCGGTGGTCGGCGGCGGCGGAGGCGAAACCCTGTCGACCTCGATCTCGCGCCACCTGCGCCGCTACTTCGACCTGCACGGCAACACCCTGCCGCCGCCGGGCCTCTACGGGCGAATCCTCAAGGAGATGGAGATGCCCCTGATCGAGATCGCGCTCGATGCGACGGGCGGAAATCAGGCCAAATGCGCCGATCTTCTTGGCATTAACCGCAATACACTACGCAAGAAAATCACCGACCTTGATATTCGCGTGACACGACGCCGCAAGTTGATGTAAAACTGCAACATGACTGTGGCGCTTCGGAAGCCTTGCCAGGTTCCAAGCCATATCTGGAGGTCTGGCGCATCCCGCGCCACAACCTGATGGGGGGATTGCGTGGCTGCAAAAGCACGCAGACTGACGTGGGAAAGGCTCGGGCGTCTTCGCCGGATGAAGCGCGTGCGCAATGCCGCCGCGTTTAGCCTCGTCGTTCTGGGCCCGGTGCTGGCATTCCTGACCTATCTCGTCATGGGCCCGCTCGACCAGGGCAGCTCGTCCAACATCCTGCGCATCGTCCTTCTGGCCGACATGGTCTACATCATCATGGTCGCCGCGCTGGTGTTGCAGCGCGTGGTCCAGATGGTTGCCGCCCGCCGCCGCAAATCCGCCGGCTCCCGCCTGCACCTGCGCCTGACCGGCGTCTTCGCGCTGATGGCGCTTCTCCCCACCATCACCGTCGCCGTCTTCGCCACGCTGTCGGTGAACATGGGGCTGGAGGCGTGGTTCTCCGACAGGGTGGGGCGCGTCGTCGACAACTCGGTCGCCGCCGCCCAGGCCTATGAGGACGAGCACCGCCGCGACCTGCTGACCGACGCGCGCGCCCTGGCGTCGCTGATCAACGCCACCAAGCGCGCCGCCGTCTTCCTCGACGATGGCGACATCCGCCAGATCCTGTCGCGCGGCCAGCGCGAGATCCAGCGCGGTCTGCGCGAGGCCTTCGTGATCGACGGCACCGGCGACATCCGCTCGCGCGGCGAACGCTCCTACCTCTTCGATTACGAGGAACCCTCGCGCGACATGTTTCAGCAGGCCAACGAAGAGGGCGTCGTCGTCATCCGCGACTGGGACAACAACGAATTCCGCGCGCTCCTGCCGCTGGACGAGATCCCCGACCGCTACCTCTATGTCAGCCGCAATGTCGACGGCGACATCCTCAGCCTCTTGGACGACACCCAGGAAACCGCGCGCTTCTACCAGCAGCGCGAGGATGAACGCGACCGCGTACTGTTCGAGTTCGGCGTGCTCTACCTGGGCTTCGCGCTGATCCTCATCCTCGCCGCCGTGTGGCTGGGCATGTGGTTTGCCGAACGCCTCAGCCGCCCGGTGGGCCGCCTGACCAGCGCCGCCCAGCGCGTGGGCGAGGGCGATCTTGACACCCAGGTGCGCGAAGAGGACGGCGACGACGAGATCGGGATGCTCTCGACCTACTTCAACCAGATGACCCGCCAACTGAAGCAGCAGCGCGACAGGCTCCTGACCAACACCGAGCAGATCGAACGCCGCCGCAGGCTCTTCGACTCCGTTCTGGGCTCGGTGTCCTCGGGCGTGGTGGGGCTCGACGTGAAGGGCCGCGTCACCTTCGTCAACCGCGCCGCCGAACGCCTGCTCGACTGGCACGAGGACCAGCAATCGCTGGCGCTGTCGGTGGCGATCCCGGAATTCGGCGCGCTCTTCGACCGGCTGAAAGACAGCAACACCGGCTTCGTGCAGGAGGAGATCAAGGTCAGCCGCTCGGGCCGGATGGAAAACCTGCTGGTGCGCATGTCCACCCGCACCAACGACGGCGGCCGGCGCGAGGGCTACGTGGTCGCCTTCGACGACGTGACCGACCTCGTGACCGCCCAGCGCATGGCCGCCTGGGGCGACGTGGCACGCCGCATTGCGCATGAAATCAAGAACCCCCTGACCCCGATCCAGCTGTCGGCGGAACGCATCAAGCGCAAGTTCACCCGTGTGCTGGACGACGAACAGGCCGCCAGCCTGGAACAGCTGACCGACGTGGTCGTGCGCCAGACCAACGACTTGCGCCGCATCGTCGACGAGTTTTCCAAGTTCGCCCGGATGCCCGAGCCGCAGACCAAGGTCGAAAGCCTGACCAAGCTCCTGCGCGAGGCGGTCCTTCTGCAGGAGGCCGGTCAGCCCGACGTGACCTTCGAGACCGCGCTCACCGAGGATGCCCTGATGGCCGAGGTCGATGGCACCATGCTGCATCAAGCGCTGACAAACCTGATCAAGAACGCCGGCGAAGCCATTGAAAGCCTTTACGAAAAAGAAGGCGGCGACGGCCACGTCCCGCAGATCCGCGTGATCAGCCTGCGCGAGGACGACCATGCCGTCATTCGCATTTCGGACAATGGCATCGGCCTGCCCGAGGACCGCTCGCGCCTGTTCGAGCCTTACGTGACGACGCGCGAAAAGGGCACCGGCCTGGGCCTGCCCATCGTCAAGAAGATCATCGAGGAACATGGCGGCAACCTTGCGCTGGAAGACGCCGAACCCTTCGCGGACGGCGCCCGCCCCGGCGCCATGGCCGTAATCCGCCTTCCCCTGACCCGGGCCGAGGCGGCGCCAGATGCCGACCCCGATACCGACCCGGACCCCGACTCCGATTCCGATTTGAACGAATATGACCAACGACAGGCCGTATGAGGTGACCCATGAGTGACATCCTGATTGTCGACGACGAACGCGATATTCGAGAACTGATTTCAGACATCCTGCAGGACGAAGGCTTCACCACCCGCCTTGCCGGCAATTCCGACGAGGCAATGGCCGAGATCCGCGACCAACCGCCGGGTCTTCTGATCCTCGATATCTGGCTGAAAGACAGCAACATGGACGGGATCGACATCCTCAAGGCGGTCAAACGCGACTATCCCGAGGTGCCCGTCGTCATCATCTCGGGCCACGGCAATATCGAGATCGCGGTGGCGGCCATCAAGCAGGGCGCCTACGACTTCATCGAGAAACCCTTCAACATCGACCAGCTGATGGTGGTGATCCGCCGCGGCATGGAAACCAGCCGCCTGCGTCGCGAGAACCTCGCGCTCAAGCACCAGGGCAGCGGCCCGGCCGACATGCTGGGCGAAAGCCCCGCCTTCCGCACCCTGGTGGGCCAGCTCGACAAGGTCACGCGCTCCAACGGCCGGGTCATGCTGTCGGGGCCTGCCGGCTCGGGCAAGGAACTGGCCGCGCGCTACATCCATGCCAATTCTGACCGCGCGGCCGGCCCCTTCGTCTGCGCCGGCTGCGCCTCGATCGAACCCGACCGCATGGAAGAGGTGCTCTTCGGGCGCGAGGCCGAGGACGGCACCGTCACCCCGGGCCTTCTGGAAGAGGCCAATACCGGCGTGATCTATTTCGACGAGGTCGCAGACATGCCCATGGGCACCCAGGGCAAGATCCTGCGCGTGCTGGTCGATCAGACCTTCCTGCGGGTGGGCGGCAGCGACAAGGTCCAGGTCGACCTGCGCGTCATCTCCTCCACCTCCCGCGACCTCGAGTCGGAGATCAGGGCCGAGCGGTTCCGCCGCGAGCTCTACCACCGCCTCAACGTGGTGCCCATCGCCGTGCCCAGCCTCGAGGACCGGCGCGAGGACATCCCCGTGCTGGCCGGCTACTTCATCGAGAAGCTCAACGGCGAACAGGGGCTGCCGATCCGCGCCCTGGGCGACGAGGCGGCGGCCCTCCTGCAAACCATGCGCTGGCCCGGCAACGTGCGCCAGCTGCGCAACGTGATCGAACGCATCCTGATCCTGGGCGACAGCTCTGGCGACATCAATGCGCGTGAGATCCCCGGCGACAGCGCCACGCCCAGCGACGAGAGCCGGGTTGTCCTCTCGGGCACCGTGGCCACCATGCCGCTGCGCGAGGCCCGAGAGGCGTTCGAGCGTGAATACCTGATGACCCAGATCAACCGCTTCGGCGGCAATATCAGCCGAACGGCGGAATTCGTCGGCATGGAACGCAGCGCCCTGCACCGCAAGCTGAAATCGCTGGGCGTGGTCACCGGCGCCAAGGGCGCGCGGCTCTCTGACGAGGAAGAGGACAGCCAGCAGGCCGCCACCGGCTGACCGGGCCGGGCGGCACGGGGCCGCCCATCTTCCTCTGGCCCCAAATATCCCCGCCGGAGGCAGTCCCGAGGCGGCACGCCGCCGAGACATCGAGCGCGCCGCAGGCGCTCCTCCTGGTCACGCGACCTAGTCCGGGTTCACGATCTGGTATTTCCCGCCCTTGATGCGGATCGCGCAGGAATTCTCCGTCAGGGGTGGCTGCACGCGCGTCGCGGTGATCACCGTCGCCTCCACCACCTCGGGCGGGCAGGGCTTCAGGCTGACCTTCTCATACCCCTGGTCTGCCATGCACTGCCTGGCCACCCGCGCCCGCAGCCCCTCGTTGGCGTCGTACCGCTCCCACCGGCCGGGGGACAGGATCACGCGGATCGTGCGGCACGCGCCCGCTCCGTTGCAGACCTGCCGATAGCTGTAAGTCGGGGGAATGTACCGCGTCAGCGTGCGCACCGGCACTTGGCGCAGGGCGTCCACGTCGCATTGCGTGCGGTCCCGGGCGACACCGCTTACCGGCGCGCCTTCCTTGTAATAGACATTGGTCGGCAGGCACCCTGCCAACAGCAGCGCGATCACGGTGAAAAGCGGGACTCGGAACCATCTCATACGCGCCAGCCTATCCGGCAAATCCCCGCAGGACAAAGCAATTGACCGTGACAGCCCCATCTGTCATGCAAAGCGCTCGATTGGGTCAATAAGGGCATAGCCCATGAAGGTCATCATCTGCGGGGCAGGGCAGGTCGGCTGGCAGATCGCACGCCACCTGTCGGGCGAACGCAACGACGTCACCGTGGTCGACAGCAACCCCGACCTGGTGCGCCGCGCCACGGAAACGCTGGACGTGCAGGGCATCAACGGCTTTGCCAGCTATCCCAACGTGCTGGACCAGGCCGGCGCGCGCGATGCGGACATGATCATCGCCGCCACCTACTCGGACGAGGTCAACATGGTCACCTGCCAGGTGGCGCACTCGGTCTTTTCCATCAACCGCAAGATCGCCCGCCTGCGGTCGCAATCCTATCTCGACGCGATCTATTCCGACCTCTACCGCCGCGACCACATGCCCATCGACGTGGTCATCTCGCCAGAGCGCGAGGTGGCCGAGGCCGCCCTGCAACGCCTTGCCGCGCCGGCGGCCTTCGACACCGAGACCTTCATGGAAGGCAAGGCACAACTTATGGGCCTGCGCATCGAGGATGACTGCCCCATCGTCAATACGCCCCTGCGGCAGCTGACCGACCTCTTCTCGACGCTCGAAGTGGTCGTGCTGGCCATCCGCCGCGACGGCAAGCTCTTCGCGCCCGAGGCCGAGGACCAGCTTTTCGTGGGCGACGACGCCTATGTCTTTGCCCCCACCGAGGACGTGCCGCGCACCATGGAGGTCTTCGGCAAGACCTCGCAGACGCAGGAACGGCTGGTCATCATCGGCGGCGGCAATATCGGCCTCAGCGTCGCCAAGCGGATCGAGAAGCGCGGCAAGCGCACCCGCGTCAAGGTGATCGAGCGCGACCGCAGGGTGGCCGAACGCGCCGCCGACGCCCTGGAACGCACCATCGTCCTGAACGGCGACGGTCTCGACGCGCAACTCCTGGCCGAGGCCAACATCTCGCGCACCGATGCGGTGCTGGCCGTCACCGACGACGACAAGACCAACATGCTCGCCGCCGTGCGCGCCAAGGCCGAAGGCTGCCCCTTTGCCATCGCGCTGATCAACGACCCCACGCTTCTGCCGATGATGGAGCCCCTGGGCATCGACGCTTATATCAACCCGCGCTCCACGACCGTCAGCTCGATCCTGCGCCACGTCCGCCACGGCCGCGTGCGCTCGGTCTATTCCATCGGCGACGCCGAGGCCGAGGTGATCGAGGCCGAGGTCATGTCCACCTCCAACATCGCCGGCGCCGCCATCCGCGAGATCGACTTTCCCGAGGGCGTGCTCGTGGGCGGCGTGCTGCGCGACGGCAAGGTGCTCAAGCCCTCCGGCACCATGCGGATCGAGGCGGGCGACGTGGTGGTGATCTTCGCGCTGGCGTCGGATGTGGGCCGGGTGGAACAGCTCCTGCAGGTTTCGATTGATTTCTTCTGAGACATCGTCGCCGGGCCTGACCGCCCGTCTCCTGCGGTTTCCGCTCATTCTCGTGCTGACCGGAATCGCCAGCGTCGCCATGCTCGGCCCCGCGCTCCATGCCTTCGTGCAGGACGATCATTCCGTCGCCCGCGCCTTTCTCTATTCCAGCGTCCTCGGGATCACCTTCATCCTGCTCATCGGCCTCGCAATCTCCGGCCGCCGCCAGCAGGACAACACCGACATCCAGAACCTCGCCTCGCTGGCGCTGGCCTATACCGCGTTGCCGGTCTTTCTGGCGCTGCCCTTCTACGAGGGGCTCGAGACCACGCGCTTTCTCAACGCGTATGTCGAGATGGTGTCGTGCCTCACCACCACCGGCGCCACGCTTTTCGACAACCCCTCGCGGCTGGTCGACAGCCTGCATCTGTGGCGCGGTCTCGTCGGCTGGTTCGGCGGTCTGCTTATCTGGATCGCGGCTTCGGCGGTGCTGGCGCCGATGAACCTGGGCGGGTTCGAGATCACCGTCTCGGCCGAGCCGGGGCAGGGCGAGGATGCGCTCAGCCGCTTCCGCCGCGCCACCTCCGCCCGCCGCATCGCCCAGAGCACCCAGGCACTGGCGCCGATCTACGTGGGGCTGACGGGCGTTCTGTGGCTCCTGCTGGTGATCGGCGGCGACCGACCGCTCGTCGCCGTGGTTCATGCCATGTCCACCATGGCCACCAGCGGCATTTCCGCCGTCGGCGGGGTCGAGAATGCCGGCAGCGGCTTTGGCGGCGAGATCGTGATCTTCCTGTTCATGTTCTTCGCGCTCTCGCGGCTGACCTTCTCCTCGGACACGCTGACCAGCCGCTCCACCAGCGTGCTGGGCGACCCCGAGTTCCGCATCGGCTGCGCCCTCGTCGTCGGCGTGCCGCTGATCCTCTTCTCGCGCCACTGGCTGGGCGCGTTCGACGTCGACCAGGTCGAGGATCTGGGCATGGCGCTTCAGGCGCTCTGGGGCGGCACGTTCACCGTCATGTCGTTCCTGTCCACCACCGGCTTTCAAAGCGCGGCATGGGAGGCGGCCCAAAGCTGGTCGGGCCTCGGCACGCCGGGCCTTCTGCTGATGGGGCTGGCGATGTTCGGCGGCGGTGTGGCCACCACGGCGGGGGGCGTGAAACTCTTGCGGATCTACGCGCTCTACCTCAATGGCCAGCGCGAGATGGAGCGTCTGGTGCATCCCTCGTCGGTGGGGCGCGCCGGGGTCCACACCCGCCGGATGCGGCGCGAGGGCGCGTTCGTGGCGTGGATCTTCTTCATGCTCTTCGCGCTGTCGCTGTCGCTGGTGACCGTGCTGATGGCCGCCCTGGGCGAGGATCTGCAGAACGCCATCGTGCTCTCGACCGCGGCCCTCGCCACCGCCGGCCCGCTGACCCAGGTCGGGGCCGACGCGCCCATTCCCCTGCTGGAGATGCGCCCGGCGGCCAAGCTGGTCTTTTCCGCCGCCATGGTGCTGGGCCGGATGGAGACGCTGGCGCTGATCGCGCTGTTCAACCCCAGCCTGTGGCGCCGCTGAGGCCCGGCGCAGGCCGGGCCAAGTTGCGCGCGTGTCACGGTCGTAACATATCTTCCCGGCAAGACGCCGCAACGATTTGATTTTTGGGCTGGAAACTCCGAAACGCCCACTCCATACTCCCTTGCGAGGGAGACCGGGGCCGCAACGCGCCCCACGCAAGAACAAAGGCTATAAAAACAATGGCGACAGACCGACAAAACCTGCAAGACGCATTTCTGAATCAGGTCCGCAAGACCAAGATTCCGGTCACGGTTTTCCTGATCAACGGCGTCAAGCTGCAAGGCGTGATCACCTGGTTCGACAATTTCTGCATCCTGCTGCGCCGCGACGGGCAGTCACAGCTTGTCTACAAACATGCCGTGTCCACCATCATGCCGTCCCAGCCGGTCAGCCTTTACGAGGGCGATGACGGGTCTTGACCCAGACCGACGTTTCGGACACCCGCGCCTGGGTCCTGCACCCGGATATTCCCAGTTCAGACCGCGAGCGTGACCCCGCGCTCGCGCTGGAAGAGGCCGTGTCGCTGGCCCATGCCCTGCCGGGGCTGATGGTGTTGGGCGGCTCGGTCGTGCGCCTGCGCGACCCGCATCCGGGGATGCTGTTCTCCAAGGGCAAGCTGGCCGAGCTGAAATCGCTGGTCGAGGACAACGAGGTCGAACTGGTGCTGATCGACGGCCCGGTGTCGCCCGTGCAGCAGCGCAACCTTGAAAAGCAGCTGGGCGTCAAATTGCTGGACCGCACCGGCCTGATCCTTGAGATCTTTTCCGACCGCGCCGCCACCCGCGAAGGCGTGTTGCAGGTGGAAATGGCCGCGCTCAGCTACCAGCGCACCCGCCTTGTGCGCGCCTGGACCCACCTGGAACGCCAGCGCGGCGGGCTGGGCTTCGTCGGCGGTCCGGGCGAGACCCAGATCGAGGCCGACCGCCGCGCCATCGACGAACAGCTCGTGCGCCTGCGCCGCCAACTGGACAAGGTGGTCAAAACCCGCACGCTGCACCGCGCCGCCCGCGCCAAGGTGCCGTTCCCCATCGTGGCTCTCGTCGGCTACACCAACGCCGGCAAGTCCACGCTGTTCAACCACCTGACCGGGGCCGAGGTCATGGTCAAGGACATGCTCTTTGCCACGCTCGACCCCACCATGCGCAAGATCGCCCTGCCGGGCGGCGGCCCCGAGGTCATCCTGTCCGACACGGTGGGCTTCATCTCGGACCTGCCAACCGAACTCGTCGCCGCCTTCCGCGCCACGCTCGAGGAAGTGCTGGCCGCCGACCTGATCGTGCATGTCCGCGACATCTCGCACCCCGAGACCGAGGACCAGGCCGGCGACGTGCACGACATCCTCACCAGCCTCGGCGTGCTGGACACCACGCCCCAAATCGAGGTCTGGAACAAGATCGACCGCCTGTCGGTAGAGGACCGCACCCTGGCCGAGAACCGCGCCGCGCGCCTTGAGAACGTGCAGCTTCTGTCGGCCATCACCGGCGAGGGCATGGACGCGCTCAGCGACACCATCATCACGCGGCTTGCCGGGGCCACGCATGTCGAGACGTTCACCCTGGGTTTTGACGCGGGCCGCAAACGCGCCTGGCTGTTCGAGAAGGGGCTTGTCGAGGACGAAGTTCAGGACGAGGACGGCTACACCCTGACCGTGCGCTGGAACGACACCCAGAAATCGCAGTTCGACGGGCTTTGACCGCGCCGCCTCGCGGCCTCGTGATTTGCGAAATACCCGCTGCATCCCGATCTAGCGGCCTTGAGCACCTGAAAGGACGCAAGACATGGCCAAGACATTCCACGAACTCGCTTTCACCGACGCCGTCCGCGCCATGCAGGAAAAACAGGGCTCTGCCGCCACGTACGCCCGCAGCCTTGCCCCCGATGCCCCCGCCGACGACCGCCTCGGCCCCAACGAGACACAGTTCATCGCCTTGCGCGACGGGTTCTACCAGGCCACGGTCAGCGCCACGGGCTGGCCTTACGTGCAGTTCCGCGGCGGCCCGCGCGGCTTTCTCAAGGTGCTGGACGACACAACGCTGGGCTATGCCGACTATCGCGGCAACCGCCAGTATATCTCTGCCGGCAACCTGGCGGACAACGACCGTATTTCGCTGATCCTGATGGATTATCCCAACAGCGCCCGGCTCAAGATCCTTGGCCGCGTGGCGATCTCGGAGGACCCCGACGTGATCGGGCGGCTGATGCATGACGGCTACAAGGCGCGCCCCGAACGGGCCGTGGTCATCACCGTCGAAGGGTTCGACTGGAATTGTCCCCAGCACATCCCCGTCCGTCTGACGGTCGAGGAACTGGGCCCGATCCTCGAACCCTTCCAGCAGGAGCTGGCCGACCTGCGCGCCGAGAACGCCGCGCTCAAGGCCCGCCTGGACGCGGCTCAGTCGCTGTGAACCAGTCGCAAATAGGGCCGTTCGCTGGGGTGTGACAGCGGCGCGGGCCGCTCATGCCGGGCCTTCGGCGCAGGGGGCTCCAACGGCGCCTGCTCTTCACTGAATCCCGGCGCGGTCGCGTCGGTCAGATCGACCGGCGTCACCTGGCACTCCACGATGCCGAACCGCCGCGGTGTCGCGCCGATCGGCCCGTCGGTCACGAAACAGCCCAGCGCGCGCGAGATATCGCCCAGGTCGCTGCGCAGCGGCAGCACGATCAGCGTCGCCGCCAGCGCCGGACGTCGGATACCGGCGGGCGCGGTCAGGTCCAGCCGCAGCGTCGCGGGCCGCTCGAACAACTCCACCATCGCATCGGCCAGCTGCGCCCGGTCCTCGGGCGCGATCAGCGCCGACAGGGGCATGCCGCGCACTTCCATGCCCATCACGTCCGACAGGTGCGTGCCGGCGATGCGCAGCCGGGCGATGCCGGGGGCGACCTTTTCGACGATGAAGGCATTGCCCAGCAGGCTCTCGATGCCGCGCGGGTCGATCTCGGTGCGCAGCGGCACGTCGCCGCCCCGTCGCATCGCCGACCAGTAGTCGACGAACTTGCGCAGGTCCGCCTCGCGCCGGCGGCGGGCCGCGCCTGCGCCCGGTAGCTGCAAGTCCGAAATCTTGTCCGGGAACGAGGTTCCAGAATCATCCGTCATCGGTCTTTCCCCATCCGGCTACGACACCGGCCTCACCATGAATATTCCGATCCGAACGCGATCACGCGCCCGGAACGCCCCCGTGCGAGATCGACCCTGCGCCACTCCCGCGCGGTCCTGCACCGCCTTCAAATTGAATCAGATGCAGCTCGACTTGAAACAAGCTTGCCACAATTCTGCCCGAATTTGTTCAACTTTATTGCCCAGTGGTTAACGCGGCTCCGCGCAGGGCGCTTGCGAAGGGTGCCTCGACAGACTAGGACACCTGCACGAGACCGGGCGTTTTCACGGCCCGCGCGCGAAGGATAGGCTGCACCGTGACAAAAGATCCGTCCCCCCTGATTTCCATGACCGGCTATGCCGCGGGGCAGGGGGCGCATGGGCGTTTCGGCTGGACGTGGGACCTCAGGTCGGTGAACGGGCGGGGCCTCGATCTGCGCCTGCGGGTGCCCGACTGGATCGAAGGGCTGGAGGCGGCGCTGCGCGCGCGCCTGACCGGGGCGCTTTCGCGCGGCAATGTCACGCTCTCGCTGAAGCTTCAGGCGCAGGACGGCGGCGCGGCCGCGCAACTGGATACCGCCCAGCTCGACCGTGTGCTGGCGGCGATGACCGAGATCGAGGCCCGCGCCATGGCGCTCGGCCTGTCGCTGGCGCCGGCCAATGCCGCCGACGTGCTGGCCCTGCGCGGCGTGTTCGAGCCGGGCACGCAGGCCGAGGACACCACCGCCCTGGGCAAGGCGCTGGTGGCGGATTTCGAGACCGTTCTGGACAGTTTCCAGTCGATGCGCCACCGCGAAGGGGACGCATTGGCCGAGGTGCTGAGCGGCCAGCTTGCCCGGATCGCCGAGCTCACCGACGCCGCCGCCACCGCCGCCGAGGCCCGCCGCCCCGAGACCGAGGCCAATTTCCGCGCCGCGCTTCAGCGGGTGATGGACAATACCGACGGCGTCGAGGAAGCGCGCATCGCCCAGGAACTGGCCGTGCTGGCCGTGAAATCCGACGTCACCGAGGAAATCGACCGCCTGCGCAGCCACGTATCCGCCGCCCGCGACCTCATCGCCAAGGGCAGCCCCGCGGGCCGCAAGCTCGACTTTCTCGCGCAGGAATTCAACCGCGAGGCCAACACGCTGTGTTCCAAGGCGCAAAGTCGCGACCTGACGAGCGTGGGGCTGGAGCTGAAAAGCGTGATCGAACAGATGCGCGAACAGGTGCAGAATGTCGAGTGACCTGCAAAACAGGGTTTTGCAGGTCATCCCGGACCTGATCCTGCCTGCCCCGGGCTTGACCCGGGGGGATCTCCCGGCAATTTCGTACCACCTCGTCCCGGGCCTGACCCGGGACCTCCCGGCCAATCCCCCTCGCCCTGCCAAAGGAATTGCGCCGCCTTCGGCGTCGCCGCAGCGCGCCTTCGGCGCTTGCATGAGTATTTCGGGCAAGAAAAAGCCGGGCCGCGTGCCCGCACCGGGGGCCCCATGACGCAGCGTCGCGGTCTTCTGATCATCCTCTCCTCGCCCTCGGGCGCGGGCAAGTCCACGCTGTCGCGCCGCCTGCGCGACTGGGACGGGACGATCTCGTTCTCCGTCTCCGCCACCACGCGGCCGCCCCGCGCGGGCGAGGTGGACGGGCAGGATTACCATTTCCTCGACGACAGCACCTTCCGCCGTCAGGTGGCCGCGGGCGAGATGCTGGAACACGCCCATGTCTTCGGCAATTTCTACGGCTCGCCCCGCGGCCCCGTGCAGGCCGCCATCGACGCCGGCCGCGACGTGCTCTTCGATATCGACTGGCAGGGCGCGCAGCAGATCCAGAACTCGGTTCTCGGCCCCCATACCCTGTCGATCTTCATCCTGCCGCCCTCGATCACCGAGTTGCACCGACGGCTGGAAACGCGCGGGCAGGACAGCCCCGAAACCATCGCCAAGCGGATGCAGAAAAGCTGGGACGAGATCAGCCACTGGGGCGAGTACGATTACGTGCTGGTCAATGACGACCTGGATACCACCGACAACGCGCTGAAGACCATTGTCTCGGCCGCCCGCCTGCGCCGCCTGCAACAGCCCGATCTGAACGCCCATGTGCAACGCCTGCAGGCCGAATTCGAGGAGAGATGAATGCCCATCTACGCGCTTGACGACGTGATCCCGCAACTGGAAGACGGCACCTGGGTGGCCCCCGACGCCAACATCATCGGCAAGGTGGTGCTGGAAAAAAATGCCTCGGTTTGGTTCGGCTGCACCCTGCGCGGCGACAACGAGCCGATCGTCGTGGGGGAGGGCAGCAACGTGCAGGAAAACGTGGTCATGCACACCGACCCCGGCTTTCCGCTGAGTATCGGGCGCGGCTGCACCATCGGGCACAAGGCGATGCTGCATGGCTGCACGCTGGGGGAAAACACGCTGATCGGCATGGGCGCGACCGTGCTGAACGGCGCCAGGATCGGCAAGAACTGCCTGATCGGGGCCGGCGCGCTGATAACCGAGGGCAAGGAGATCCCCGATGGCAGCCTCGTGATGGGCGCGCCGGGCAAGATCGTGCGCGAGCTGGACGATCAGGCCATCGCCGCCTTCACGGCCACCGCGCTGCACTACCAGAAGAACGCCGCGCGCTACCGGGCGGGACTGCGCCGCCTCGACACGGAATGAACCAGGGCAATATCGCCACGCTTTTGCAGGCGATTCCCCTGGCCGCGCTGCTGATCGGGCGGGGCGAGCGCATCCTTGGCGCCAACGACCGTGCCACGGCCCTTCTGGGGCCGGGGCTGACCGGGCGTCATTTCATCACCGCCATCCGCCAGCCCACCGTACTCGACGCGGTCGAGGCGTCCCTGCGCGACCGCGAAATGCGCCAGACGCGGTACCTCTCCAGCGCCGGCGCGCAGGACACCACCTTCATCGTCACCTGCAGCCCGGTCGACACCGACGCTGGCTCGGGCGTGCTGTTGTGTTTCGAGGATGTCACGCATCTGGAACAGGTCGGCCAGATGCGCCGCGATTTCGTCGCCAATGTCAGCCACGAGCTGCGCACGCCCCTGACCGCGCTCCTGGGCTTCATCGAAACCCTGCGCGGTCCCGCCCGCAATGACACCGTGGCGACAGAGCGGTTTCTGGGCACCATGCAGGTCGAGGCCAGCCGGATGGAACGCCTTGTGAAAGACCTGCTGTCGCTCAGCCGGGTCGAGGCGCAGGAACGCGTGCGCCCCACCGACCGCGTCGACCTGATCCGGCTGATCAATGCCGTGATCCACGCCACCCGTCCCATCGCCGAGGAAGCGGACGTGACCATCGCCTTCCAGACCGAGGTGCAAGAGATCCACGTGCCCGGCGATGCCGACCAACTGCACCAGATCCTGACCAACCTGATCGAGAATGCGGTCAAGTATGGCGGCCCCGGCAAGACCGTCACCGTGACGCTTGCGGCGCATTCCGATCATCCCGCGCTGCGCGGCCCCTCGGCGGTGATTTCCGTGGCCGACCAGGGCCCCGGCATCGAAGAGGTGCACATCCCGCGCCTGACCGAACGCTTCTACCGCATCGACAGCCACCGCTCGCGCGAGATGGGCGGCACCGGGCTTGGGCTGGCCATCGTCAAGCATATCGTCAACCGCCATCGCGGCCGTCTGAAGGTCGAATCGGAACTGGGGCAGGGCACCCGATTCGACGTGATTCTGCCCTCGCGCCCCGCGTCGCCGCAGACCTGACGCACCCCCCATCTTTGCGCCGCGACGTCAACCGGAATTAATTCAGCGTTAATCTTCGCAAAAAGGGGCCTGTCATAAAACCGTTACAAAACCGTAACAAAAGCGTCGTGCCCGAGGCGTAGCAGGGCGCCAAGGTCGCCCGCTGCAAGGTGACCGGGATACATGGATATCAGGAGCTATATATGTCCTTCATGAAAATGACCGCCTCTACCCTGGCGATCGCGGCCGTTTCGGCCACCGCTGCCGCTGCACGTGACAACGTCCAGGTTGCCGGTTCTTCCACCGTGCTGCCCTACGCGTCGATCGTGGCCGAGCTCTTCGGCGAAAACACCGACTTCCCGACCCCGGTCGTGGAATCGGGCGGCTCGTCGGCTGGCCTGAAACGCTTCTGCGAAGGCGTTGGCGAAAACACCATCGACGTGGCGAACGCCTCGCGCGCCATCCGCGAAAAAGAGATCAAGGCCTGCGCCGACAACGGCGTGACCGACATCATCGAAGTGCGCATCGGCTATGACGGCATCGTCTTCGCCTCGCAACAGTCCGGTCCCGAGTTCACCGCGTTCGAACCCACCGACATCTTCAACGCCATCGGCGCCACCGTCCTGAAAGACGGCGAGCTGGTCGAGAACACCCATGAAAGCTGGGCCGAGTTCAACTCCGAGCTGCCCGACGCCGAAATCGCGATGTTCATCCCCGGCACCAAGCACGGCACCCGCGAAGTCTTCGAAGAGAAGGTTCTGCTGGTCGGCTGCGAGGAAACCGGCGCGATGCAGGCCATGCTGGACAGCGGCATGAGCGAAGACGAGGCCGAGGATTCGTGCCTTGACGTCCGTCAGGACGGCAAGTCCGTGGACATCGACGGCGACTACACCGAGACCCTGGCGCGCATCGACGCCAACACCAACGGTATCGGCGTGTTCGGCCTGGCGTTCTACGAGAACAACACCGACAAGCTGAAGGTCGCCACCATGAGCGGCATCGAGCCCTCGACCGAGACCATCGCCTCGGGTGAATACCCGGTGTCGCGTCCGCTGTTCTTCTACGTCAAGAAAGCGCATATCGGCGTGATCCCCGGCCTGAAAGAGTACGCCCAGTTCTTCGTCGCCGACGAGATCGCAGGCCCCGGCGGCCCGCTGTCGAACTACGGCCTGGTTGCGGACCCGGAACTTGCGGCCACGCAGTCGGCTGTCGAAGCCGAAGAAACCATGGGCAGCGGCTCCTAAGCCTCTGACCACCGGGGGCGGCATTTTCCGCCGCCCCCAACCCCTTTTAGGTAATTTTTCCAGACAGACGGATGGGGGGCTCATGCCGACACTCTGGCTATTCCTGATCGTGCTTGGCATCGCGGCGGTGGGCTACGTGCTCGGTCGCGGTCGGGCGCTTCAAAGCGTGGAGGGCGACAACCGCAAACTCCACTCGCTGCCGTCCTATTACGGCTCGAACGTGCTGATCAAAGTCGTCGTTCCGGCCTTCCTGCTGATGATCGCCTGGCTGCTGATCCAGCCGCTTATCGTCAGCAATACCATATCGGGCATGATCCCCGACCGCTCCATCGACAACAAGGGCTCGCTCGGGCTTGTCATGGCCGAGGTCCGGCGCACAGCGGACGGGTTGGACAATGCCGTGGCTCAGGGCGTCATGGAAGAAGATTTCGCCCGCAACGCGCGCGCCGAATTCAACGATGTGACCCAACGGCTCCGGGACGCGGGCCAGATCGTGACCTCCGAGGTCACCCAGACGGTCCTGCGCGCCGCGCAGCGCTACCGGATCATGAACGCCACTGGCAACCTGATGATGACCGTCGCGGTGCTGATCTTAGCGGTCCTCGGCGCGCTCTGGGGCCTGCGCGAATCCCACGGCGATTTCCGCGCCCGCAACACGGTCGAGCAAAGCATCCGCGCGCTTTTGATCGGCGCCGCCTCCATCGCCATCCTGACCACGGTCGGCATCATCCTGTCGCTGGTGTTCAACACCATCGAGTTCTTCCGGCTTTACCCGGCTTCCGATTTCTTTTTCGGCACCAACTGGGCGCCCAGCTTCTCTGGTCGGGGCGGCAGTTCCGACCTCGGTGTGATCCCGCTTCTCTGGGGCACGTTCTACATCTCCATCGTGGCGCTGGCCGTGGCCGTGCCCATCGGGCTTTTCGCCGCGATCTACCTTTCGGAATACGCCTCGCCCAAGGTCCGCTCGGTCGCCAAGCCGCTGCTCGAGGTGCTGGCCGGTATTCCGACCATCGTTTATGGCCTCTTCGCCCTGCTGACGGTCGGCCCGCTGCTGCTCAAGGTCTTCGGCGATGACGGGCTTGGCATCATGCAGGCGGGCACCGCCGTCATGACCGCCGGTCTGGTGATGGGCATCATGCTGATCCCCTTCGTTAGCTCGCTTTCCGACGACATCATCAACGCGGTGCCGCAGGCCATGCGCGACGGCTCCTACGGGCTGGGTGCCACGCAATCGGAAACCATCCGCCAGGTGGTACTGCCCGCCGCCCTGCCGGGCATCGTGGGCGCCATCCTGCTGGCCGCCTCACGGGCCATCGGCGAGACGATGATCGTGGTGCTGGGGGCAGGGGCCGCAGCCCGGCTTAGCCTCAACCCGTTCGAGGCCATGACCACCGTGACCGCCAAGATCGTCAGCCAGCTCACTGGCGACGCCGACTTCGCCTCGCCCGAGGCGCTGGTGGCCTTCGCGCTCGGGATGACGCTTTTCGTCATCACGCTCTGCCTGAACGTCTTCGCCCTTTATATCGTGCGCAAATACCGGGAGCAGTACGAATGACCGACGCAACGCTCAACGGCGCCAGCGGCGGCGGCCATGGCCGCTCCTCGCTCAAGACAGCCGACGCCAACACCAAGCGCCGCAACGCTGCCGAGAAACGCTTTCGCGCCTACGGTATGACGGCGATCATCATCGGCATCTTCTTTCTTGTCGTGCTGTTCTTCTCGATCATCCGCTCGGGCCTCCCCGCCTTCACCCACACCGTGGTGGAGATGGAATTCACCTTGACCCAAGAACAATTCGACGAGGCCGAGGGCGAACTTTTCAAGACCAAGGCCTATTCGAACCTCTTCATCGCGCAGCTTCAGCAGCAACTTGAGGAACGCGGGATGGAGGTCGAATTCGACGAGGCCTCGATCGAACGCGTGCTGGGCAAGGTCGGCGGCAACCTGCGGGAATACTACGCGGGCAACCAGAACCGTCTCGGCGAGCCGACGTCCTTCTCGCTCTCCGCCTCGTCGCGCGTCGACGGCTATTTCAACGGCCGTGTCACCCGCGAAAGTATGCAGGACAGCCGCTTTCTCATGGCCTCCGACCTCGATCTGGTGGATGCGCTGCGCAACGCCGGCATCATCAAGTCCGAGTTCAACTGGAACTTCATCACCGGCGCGGATTCCGGCGTGGACAACCCCGGCGGGGCCGGGATCGGCGCCTCGGTCATCGGCTCGTTCTTCATGATGCTGGTGGTGCTGGTCCTGTCGCTGCCCATCGGCGTCGCCGCCTCGATCTATCTCGAGGAATTCGCGCCGCAGAACAAGTTCACCGACCTCATCGAGGTGAATATCTCGAACCTTGCCGCCGTGCCGTCAATCGTCTTCGGCATCCTTGGTCTTGCTGTCTTCATCCAGTTCATGCACCTGCCGCAATCCGCCCCGCTGGTGGGCGGGCTGGTGCTGACACTGATGACCCTGCCGACGATCATCATCTCGACCCGCGCCTCGCTCAAGGCGGTGCCGCCCTCCATTCGCGACGCCGCGCTCGGCGTCGGGGCGTCCAAGATGCAGGCGGTCTTTCACCATGTCCTGCCGCTGGCCATGCCCGGCATCCTCACCGGCACCATTATCGGCCTCGCGCAGGCCCTGGGCGAGACCGCGCCGCTTTTGCTGATCGGCATGGTCGGCTTCGTCGCCCGCGGCTACCCTGACGGCTTCGTCGCCGGCTTCACCGAGCCGAACTCGGCCATGCCCGCCCAGATCTACACCTGGGCCGCCCGCGCCGACGCCAGCTTTTACGAGAAAGCCTGGGGCGGGATCATCATCCTTCTGGTCTTCCTGCTGACCATGAACATCATCGCCATCATCCTGCGCCGCCGCTTCGAGCGCCGCTGGTAGAAAGGGACCACGCCATGTACGATACGCCAAATACGGAGAGAGCCGTGGATCAGAAAGACATCAAATTCTCGGCCAAGAAGGTGCAGGTCTATTACGGCGACACCCATGCCATCAAGGACGTGGACGTGGCGCTGGAAGACAAGACCGTCACCGCCTTCATCGGCCCCTCGGGCTGTGGCAAGTCCACCTTCCTGCGCTGTCTCAACCGGATGAACGACACGATCGACATCTGCCGGGTCGAGGGCGATATCCTGCTCGACGGCGAGGATATATACGACAAGAAAGTCGACCCGGTGCAACTGCGCGCCAAGGTCGGCATGGTGTTCCAGAAACCCAACCCGTTCCCCAAGTCGATCTACGACAACATCGCCTACGGCCCCCGTATCCACGGCATGGCCAAGTCCAAGGCCGACCTTGACGAAATCGTCGAACGCGCCCTGCGCCGCGGCGCCATCTGGGACGAGGTCAAGGACCGCCTGCAAGCCTCCGGCACGGGCCTCTCGGGTGGCCAGCAACAGCGCCTCTGCATCGCCCGCGCCGTGGCGACCGAGCCGGAAGTGCTCCTGATGGACGAACCGTGCTCGGCGCTCGACCCCATCGCCACCGCGCAAGTGGAGGAGCTGATCGACGAGCTGCGCACCGAGTATTCGGTCGTGATCGTGACCCACTCGATGCAGCAGGCCGCCCGCGTCAGCCAGAAGACCGCCTTCTTCCACCTCGGCAACCTGGTGGAATTCGGCGAAACCGGCAAGATCTTCACCAACCCCGAAGATCCCCGCACCGAAAGCTACATCACCGGCCGGATCGGCTAAGGAGCGCACGTTATGAACGACGAACACATCTCATCGGCCTTCGACCGTGACCTTGAAACCGTCCAGGCGCTGATCATGAAAATGGGCGGCCTGGTGGAAGAGGCGATCATGAACGCCGCCATCTCGCTCGACACCCGCGACGAGGAGCTGGCCGAAACCGTCCGCGCCGGCGACCGCGTGATCGACGACCTGGAAGAACAGATCGACCAGGAAACCGCGCGCACCATTGCCCTGCGCGCACCCACCGCCATCGACCTGCGCGTGATCCTGACGGTGATGAAAATCGCCTCCAACCTCGAACGCATCGGCGACTATGCCAAGAACATGGCCAAGCGCACCACCGTGCTCGCGCAGATGACCCCCATCACCGGCGCCACCGCCTCGCTGCGCCGCATGGCACGCGAAACTGAACGGATGCTGCGCGACGTGCTGGACGCCTATATCCAGCGCGACGCGGCACTGGCCCGCGAGGTGATCCAGCGCGACCATGATGTCGACCAGATGTACAACGCGCTTTTCCGCGAATTCCTGACCTTCATGATGGAAGACCCGCGCAACATCACGCCCTGTATGCACCTGCACTTCATCGCCAAGAACACCGAGCGCATGGGCGACCACGTCACCAACATCGCCGAACAGGTGGTTTATCTGGTCACCGGCACCATGCCCGAAGACAACCGCCCCAAAAGCGACAAGACCTCGCTGGACCCCAAGGTCTCGCCCCAGGTCGGCGCATAACGAAGGACACAAGACGTCATGGCAAGCGAACAGCCCAGCGTTCTTCTGGTCGAGGATGAACCCGCACAGCGCGAAGTGCTGGCCTACAACCTCGAAGCCGACGGCTTTGCCGTGACCCGCGCCGAGAACGGCGAAGAGGCCCTGATGCTGGTCGAAGAGGCCGCGCCAGACCTCATCCTGCTGGACTGGATGCTGCCCAACGTGTCAGGCATCGAGGTCTGCCGCCAGCTCAAGACCCGCTCCGAGACGCGCAACGTGCCGATCATCATGCTCTCGGCCCGCTCCGAAGAGGTGGACCGCGTGCGCGGGCTGGAAACCGGCGCCGACGATTACGTGATCAAGCCCTATTCGGTGATCGAGCTCATGGCCCGCGTCCGCGCCCAGCTGCGCCGCACCCGGCCCTCGACCGTGGGCGAGCGGCTGGAATACGAGGATATCATCCTCGATTCCGAGACCCACCGCGTCACCCGTCAGGGCGAGGGGCTGAAGCTCGGGCCGACCGAGTTCCGCCTGCTCTCGACCTTCATGGAAAAACCGGGCCGGGTGTGGAGCCGCGAACAACTGCTCGACCGCGTCTGGGGCCGCGACATCTATGTCGACACCCGCACCGTCGACGTCCATATCGGCCGGCTGCGCAAGGCGCTCTGCCAGCACGGCGGCGAGGACCCGCTGCGCACGGTCCGCGGGGCAGGGTACTCGCTGGGCTGATCGCGCCACAACTTTCACTGTTCTTCAAATACTCAATCCAAACAAATAATGCGTGGCGCAGCCACTCAATCGGATCACGCTGGTCACCGGGGCAGGGGGTCTTCATCCTCGGCCTGCGGCGCCAGCCATTCGCGGAATTTCAACACCGCGCTGTCCTGCGCCTTTTCGACGGGCCAGACAAGGTGATAGGCGCCGGGGCTTTCCGTGCGACCCCCCCAGACCGTCACCAGCTTGCCTGTCGCCAAGTCCTGCTCGGCCAGGTATTCGGGCAACAACGCCACGCCCAGACCATGCAGTGCCGCCTGCGTGATGGTCGAGAACTGGTCATAGATCGTCCCCGCCACCGTGCCCGCCTCGATCCCGTGTGCCTTAAACCACGCCCGCCACGCCTCGGGCCGCGTCTCGATATGTAACAAGGGCAGGGACAGCACATCGCCCGGTCCCGATACCTGCGTGCGTTCCAGCAGCACTGGCGCGGCCACCGCCACAACCGTCTCGCTCTTCAGCCGCAAGCTTTGCGTTCCGGGCCACCCTCCATCTCCGAAAAGAATAGCGGCATCAAATGGTTCCGCGGCAAAGTTGAATGGCTTCAACCGGGTCGACAGGTTCAGCGTCACCTCCGGGTGGGCCGCAGCAAACTCAGGCAGGCGCGGGACCAACCAGCGCATCCCGAAGGTCGGCAATATCGCCAGGTTCAGACTGCCGCCCCCGGGGTTCAGCGCCAGCTTCAGCGACGCCTGGCTGATCCGGTTCAGCGCCGCGCGCGTCTCGCCGGCGTATTCACGCGTCTCGGGTGTCAACCGCACGCGACGCCCTTCGCGCACGAAGAGCGGAGCGCCAAGCTGGCTTTCCAGCGTCTGCAACTGGCGGCTCACCGCGCTTTGGCTCAGGTTCAGCTCTTCGGCCACCGCTGTCAGGCTGCCCAGCCGGTCCAGCGCCTCCAGCGCGCGCAGCGCGCCGAGGGATGGCAGAAAGCGGCGGGGCAGGGACATCTATGCGGTTTCCTCATGAATCTATGTCGAATTGCCGCTTTTTATTGCGCTTATCTCAGGATAAATTCAACCCAAACCGAATTTCCCTTGCCAAAGGAGACCGTCATGAGCCTCGATGCCCCCAAACTTCGCGACAAGGACAAGCCCGATCTCGCCGGGTTCGACTGGGCCGATCCGTTCCTGCTGAACGCCCAGCTGGAAGAAGACGAGCGCATGATCGCCGACAGCGCCCGCACCTTCGCGCAGGAAACGCTGCAACCCAAGGTCAAGGACGCCTATGCCGCTGAGACCTCCGACCCCGGCATCTTCCGCGAAATGGGCCAGATGGGCCTTCTGGGCACCACCATCCCCGAGGAATACGGTGGACTTGGCGCCAATTACACCACCTACGGCCTTGTCGCGCGCGAGATCGAGCGCGTGGACTCCGGCTACCGCTCCATGATGTCCGTGCAGTCCAGCCTCGTGATGTACCCGATCTACGCCTATGGCAGCGAGGAGCAGCGCCAGAAATACCTGCCGGGCCTCGCCTCGGGCGAGCTGATCGGCTGTTTCGGCCTCACCGAGCCCGACGCGGGCTCCGACCCCGCCGGCATGAAGACCCGCGCCGAGAAGACCGACACCGGCTACAAGATCTCCGGCTCCAAGATGTGGATCTCGAACGCGCCCATTGCCGATGTCTTCGTCGTCTGGGCCAAGTCCGACGCGCATGACGGAAAGATCCGCGGCTTCGTGCTCGACAAGGGCATGAAGGGCCTCAGTGCCCCAAAGATCGGCGGCAAGCAGTCCTTGCGCGCCTCCATCACCGGCGAGATCGTCATGGATGGCGTCGAGGTGGGCGAAGAGGCACTTTTGCCGAATGTTCAAGGGCTTAAAGGCCCTTTTGGATGTCTCAACCGCGCCCGCTACGGCATCGCCTGGGGCGTCATGGGATCGGCCGAGTTCTGCTGGCACGCAGCGCGCCAATACGGCCTCGACCGCAAGCAGTTCAAGCGCCCGCTTGCCCAGACCCAGCTCTTCCAGAAGAAGCTCGCCGACATGCAGACCGAGATCACCCTGGGCCTTCAAGCAGCCCTACGCGTCGGTCGGTTGATGGACGCCGCGCAAGCCGCGCCCGAGATGATCAGCCTCATCAAGCGCAACAATTGCGGCAAGGCGCTGGACATCGCGCGCATGGCCCGCGACATGCATGGCGGCAACGGCATTTCCGAGGAATTCCACGTCATCCGCCACATGATGAATCTGGAAACCGTCAACACCTACGAGGGCACGCATGACGTGCACGCCCTGATCCTGGGGCGCGCGCAAACCGGGCTTCAGGCGTTTTTCTGAAGCTTTTTCAAGGCAGTGCAGGGCAGGGGGCTGCCCTGCTCTATTGCCTTTGCCGCGCGTAATCGCTCAGTACAAGCAAACCGCCCGCAATCGCCCAGTTCTTGACGTAGATCGACATCTGCCAGCCATCCTCGGGCTGAAAGTGAAAGACGCTCGTCACCATGCAATAGACGCTCAGCGCCAGCGCAACCCAGCGCGTCGCATATCCCAGCAACAGCGCCAGTCCCGCACCCGCGTTGAACACCAGCGCAGGCCAGATCAGCGCGCCGGGCAGTCCAAGGTTGCCCAAGAGTGCCATGCCTTGCTCCGGCGCCACGGCTTTCTGCACCGCGCCGGCCAGGAACAGCGCCGCGATCAGGCCGCGCCCGATCCGCAGGGTCCAGGGGGTCTTTTTCGTCTCCGGCACTGATCTCTCCATCGGCAGGGGGCGGTCGGCTTTAATCGGGCGACGTAATCCGTTTCCCATCCACGCAAACCCGGCCGGTCAAGTTTCAGCGCATCCCCGTCAGCCCGTGAGGCTTTCACGCATAATCAGTATTATGTTAAAAGAATACATAGTCCAAATAGCATGCACGGCTCCGTAAAACCCTGGCGCGTCCGGCACTTGGTCAAATCTCCTCACCTGCCTGCCGCGCCTGCCACCCCCGATGCCACAGTCCTGTACAGAGTGCCACACCCCGCAACTCTTACTCGACACCACCGTATGTCACGGTCTATGACGTAGCGGAAAGGACGCGCGCCGCATGACTTCCATCCTGATCCTCAACGGACCCAACCTCAACCTGCTGGGTACACGCCAGCCCGAGGTCTATGGCACCACGACGCTGGGCGACATCGAGGCACAGTGCCGCGCTGTTGCCGAGGATCTGGGCGTCACGCTCGCCTTCGCGCAATCCAACGCCGAAGGCGCGCTCGTCAACAGGATCCATGACGCCCGCGGCACGCATCACGGGCTCATCCTCAACGCCGGCGCCTATACCCACACCTCCATCGCCCTGATGGATGCGATCTCGAGCACTGAAGTTCCCACGATCGAGCTGCATCTCAGCAACATCCACGCGCGCGAGGATTTCCGCCACACATCCTACATCGCCAGGGTCGCGGTCGGCGTGATCTGCGGCTTCGGCGCCCATGGCTACACGCTGGCGCTTCAGGCCATGGCGCGGCACCTGGAGACCGGCGCATGATTTCCACGACCCATCTCAACGCGCTCCTGAACGCGCCCAGCATCGAAGAGCTCTGGGACATGCACGTGGCGCAGATGGCGGACTATGGCTTCGACCGGCTGATCTACGGCTTCACCCGCTACCGCACGCCAACCTCGCTGGGCGATCCGGAAGATTTCGTCCTGCTCAGCAACCACACGCCCGAGTACATGAACACCTTCATCGGCGACGGTCTCTATCACCATGCGCCGATGGTCCGCTGGGCGCTCGACAACGAGGGCGCCTGCTCGTGGCGCGTCCTGGCCGAGATGCTGGAAACCGAAACGCTGACCCCGCAGGAACGCAAGGTGGTCGATTTCAACGCCTCCATGGACGTCACCTGCGGCTACTCGATCAGCTTCAAGTCGATGTCGCCGCGCACCAAGGGGGCCATCGCGCTGACCGCCCATGCCGATCATGATCAGGCCGACTGCGACAAGCTGTGGGAAGAGCACGGCGAGGACATCATCCTGCTCAACAACATCGTGCACCTGCGCATCCTCACCCTGCCCTACGAGGCGCCGGGCCGCTCGCTGACCCGTCGCCAGAAAGAGGTGCTGGGCTGGGTCGGCGACGGCAAGACCATTCAGGACATCGCCCTGCTGATGGAACTGACGCCCGCCACCGTGGAAAAGCACCTCCGCCTCGCCCGCGAAGCGCTCAGCGTCGAAACCACCGCCCAGGCGGTGCTCAAGGCCGCGTTCCAGAACCAGATCTTCGTGCTCCACACCTGACAACACGGCAAGGTCCGGAATTGTTCTCCCTGCCAGTGCGCCACGATATTGCGAAATTCTCAAGTCATTTGAATGATTTTACCGTTTGGTAAGGATTCCCCTACTTTCTCAAATTGACGTTACGTCGCAAAGTGGCCACGTTCCGTGAGTGGTGGCTTTTAAGCCTGGGAACATGGGTCGGCGTCCCCTGTGATATCAGGTGAGTACCCGGCCTGCCGGTTTGTCCGGGGGCCGGTCGGTTTGCCTATTTCTCGGCGGATCGACCGGATTTGCCTGCACCGTCTCATCCCGTTTCAGGTGCTGGGAACAACGGTGTCGCCCGCCCGGGCGGCACCGTTTTTCATGGCCCCCTGCCGGTCCGGATGCGGAATGTGATCCTCGCTGACCGTCCCGGCGTCCGGCGCCGGCATGGGCAACCACCCCGACGTCCGGCACCACGGCGGCGCCGTCTCATGGTCGGACCGTCGGGTCCTCCTACCGCCACCACCGCAACAGCGGGCAGGCGTTCGCAAACGCGACCCGGCGACAGCGACAAGGCACCATCGCTTGCAGAATCGCGCGGCCCCCGGTCAACAACACATTGCGCGCCGTCTCCTCCGGCGGAATGTGGCAAGCCCCTGCCGGCGCACGCTCCGGCCACCACACGCGCGCCGCTCAAACGAAAAAGCGCGCCCCGATCCCGGAACGCGCCCTGTCTTCCTCTGGCCGAAAATATCCCGGGGGGTGCGGGGGGCTGGCCCCCCGCTTCGAACCGGGAACCCGAGGGGCTGGCCCCTCGGTCCCACGGTCAGGGCATTCTCAGCCCTGCGCCGCCTTGGCGACTTCCTCGGCGAAGTTCTCTTCCTTCTTCTCGATCCCCTCGCCCACTTCCATGCGGATGAAGCCGGTGATCTCGACACCCGCCTCGGAGGCGGCGGCGCCGACGGTCACGTCGGGGTTGATGACGAAGGACTGGTTCACCAGCGTGATCTCGGACATGTACTTCTTCATGCGGCCTTCGATCATCTTCTCGATCACCTGCTCCGGCTTGCCGGATTCGCGGGCGATGTCGATCTGCACCTGGCGTTCCTTGTCGACCACGGCCTGGTCCAGTTCCGCCTCGTTCAGCGCGGCGGGGTTGGTGGCGGCGATGTGCATCGCGACCTGGCGCCCGAACGCCTCGTCACCACCCTTCATGGCGACCAGCACGCCGATCTTGCCCATGCCGTCGGTGGCGGCGTTGTGGATATAGCTCACCACGGTCTCGCCCTCGATCTTCTCCATCCGGCGCAGGCCCATGTTCTCGCCGATCGTGGCGATCTTGTCGGTGATGATGTCCGACACGGGCTTGCCGCCGATCTCGGCCTTCTGCAGCGCCTCGAGATTCGCCACGCCCACCGCGGCACCGGCGATCTCGGCCACCATCTTCTGGAAGTCGGCGTTCTTGGCGACAAAGTCGGTCTCGGCGTTCACCTCGACGGCGACCCCGGTTCCGCCGGTCACGCTGACGGCCACCAGGCCCTCTGCGGCGGTGCGGCCCGATTTCTTCGCGGCCTTTGCCAGGCCCTTGGTGCGCAGCCAGTCAACCGCGGCCTCCATGTCGCCATCGGTTTCGGTCAGCGCTTTCTTCGCGTCCATCATGCCCGCGCCGGTCTTGTCGCGCAGTTCTTTCACACTTGCAGCTGTGATCGCCATCTTGGCTCTCCTCGAATATTGGGGCTGTCATGGGCGCGGCCTGTCCCGCGCCCATTTTCCATAAGCAAAGTATAGGTTTCGTGACAGGCTCAGCTGTCAGCGGCCTCTTTCTTGACCTCTTCGGCGGACTCTATGTCCAGCGGCGCATCCTTCGACATGGCATCGTCATGCATCGCCTCGTCGCTCGGCGCGGGGGCCTCCGCCGCCGGGGCCGGCGCTTCGCTCACGGCCTCCTCGGCCGGGGCTTCTTCCATCGCGCCCAGGTCGATCCCGGCCGCGCCCATCTGCGCCGACATGCCGTCGAGCGCCGCGCGGGACACCAGGTCGCAGTAGAGCGAGATCGCACGCGCCGCGTCGTCGTTGCCGGGGATGATGTAATCCACGCCATCGGGCGAGCAGTTGGTGTCGACCACGGCCACGACCGGGATGCCCAGCTTGTTGGCTTCGGCCACGGCCAGCGCTTCTTTCTTGACGTCGATCACGAAAAGCAGGTCGGGCACACCGCCCATCTGGCGGATCCCGCCCAAGCTGGCCTGCAGCTTCTCCTGGTCGCGCTCGAGGCCCAGGCGTTCTTTCTTGGTCAGGCCTTCCGCGCCGCCTTCCATGATCTCGTCGATCTCGTTCAGGCGCTTGATCGACTGGCTCACGGTCTGCCAGTTGGTCAGCGTGCCGCCCAGCCAGCGGTGGTTCATGTAATATTGCGCGCATTTCTCGGCCGCCTCGGCGATCGGTGCGCTGGCCTGCCGCTTGGTGCCCACGAACAGCACGCGGCCGTTCTTGGCCACGGTCTCGCGGATGACGTTCAGCGCCGCGTCGAGCATCGGCACGGTCTGCGTCAGGTCCATGATGTGGATGCCATTGCGCGCGCCATAGATGAACTCGCCCATACGGGGGTTCCAACGCTGCGTCTGGTGGCCGAAGTGAACGCCAGCTTCAAGCAGCTGACGCATGGAGAACTCTGGAAGAGCCATGGTCGTTTTCCTTTCCGGTTTGCGCCTCGGTACGGGGATGAGAAGCGGATGCTTCAACCGGTGGACCTTCGGGGATGTCTCCCCCGATAAGCCCGCCCATACCTGCGGGATTGAATGGCGCGCGTATAACGGGCAATCTTCCGCGGCGCAAGCCCTCATCTGCACGCCGCCTCCACGGGCGCGCGCCGAAATCTTTCAAAGATTTCGACCCGTTTTCTTTGCAAGAAAACGCCGCCCTACCCGCCGCATCCACCCGAAAGGTCGCGCGCCACGGCCCCAAGCTCGGGCACCGCCCCGGCCAGCATGTCGTCCAGCGCCTCCGTTCCGACCGGGGCATAGAACCACGCGGCCTCGTCCCAGACCACCAGCCACCGCGCGCACCAGCCCAGCGGCGCCTCCCCGGGCGACAGGTCCCCGGCCCCGCTGGCCGCAAGCCCCCAGCGCCACTGGCCCTCCACACCGTGCGCCTCGAACTCCGGCCCTGTCACGTCGAAAAGTGAAATGTCGAACGGATGCGCATAGTCAGGGTCCAGCACCGCGCCCCGCAGCCAGTCGGCGGGCATGGCGATCCGGTCGGCATAGGCTTCCAGCAGCCCTGGCAGCACATGCGCCCGCCGCTCCCGGCGCACCCGCGCCTCCTGCCCCGACAAATCCGCCACCGTCCCCAGAAAGTCGAACGCCCCCTCCCCCGGTGCTGCGCTCAGGTTGGCGAAGGCGGAAAACACCTCGGCCCGCCTGTCCCCGGGCGTCGCCTCGGCGAACCACGACGCCGGCAGGTTTGCGGCCACCGCCGCCGCCGCCAACAGCGCCAGCACGGGTTTCAGCGGGATGCGAAAGCGGCGTGTCTCGTCCATCCCGCCACCCTACGCCGCGCCACCGCCCTCGGCAAACCGCTTGCCCTCCCCTGTCCGGGCGGTGCAAATGTCCCCATGACGCACCCGCCCGAGATCCTCTGCATCGGCTCTGTCCTCTGGGACATCATCGGTCGTGCCCCCAGCGCCATGCGGCCCGGCGCCGACGTGCCCGGCCGCATCACCCGCGGCCCGGGCGGTGTCGCGCTCAACATCGCGCTCAGCCTCGCGCATTTCGGCCTGCGCCCTGCCCTGCTCAGCGCCGTGGGCCGCGACGCCCCGGGCGAGGAATTGCTGGCGCTCTGCGCCGCACGCGGCCTCGACACATCCCATGTCTGGCGCGCGTCCGAGCTGCCGACCGATCAATACATGGCCATCGAAGGCGCGGGCGGGCTGGTGGCGGCCATCGCCGACGCCCATTCCCTCGAAGCCGCCGGAGACCGGATTCTCGCGCCGCTGCACGACGGTACATTGGGAAGCGCCGTCCATCCCCATAACGGACCCATCGCGCTCGACGGCAACCTGACCACGGCCCTGCTGACGCAGATTGCCCACGACCCGGCCTTTTCCGCCGCCGACCTGCGCATCGCGCCTGCCTCGCCCGGCAAGGCCGAGCGCCTGCTGCCCTTCCTGCAAACCGGGCGCGGCATCCTCTACGTCAACCTCGAAGAGGCCGGCATCCTCTGCGGTCGCGCCTTCGCCTCCGCCGCCCGGGTCGCCGAGGCCCTGATCGCACGCGGGGCGGCGCGGGCGATCGTCACCAACGGCGCCGCTCCCGCTGCCGATGCCGGTCCGGACGGTGTTCTGACCGGCCAGCCTCCGCCCGTCCTCGTCACTCGTGTCACCGGCGCGGGCGACACCTTCATGGCCGCCCACATCGCCGCCGAATGCACCGGCGCAAGCCGCGCCACCGCCCTCGACCGCGCGCTTCAGGCCGCCGCCACCCACGTTTCCAGCGAGATCGCCCCATGACCACCCTGCCCTTGCAATTCTCGCCCGAGGTCGCCGCCGCCCGCGCCGAGGCGCGCCCCATCGTGGCGCTCGAAAGCACCATCATCACCCACGGCATGCCCTCTCCCCGGAACTTGGAGACCGCCCGCCAGGTCGAGGAGACGGTGCGCGACGCCGGCGCCACCCCGGCCACCATCGCCGTGCTTGGGGGGCAGTTGCATATCGGCCTTGACGACGGCCAGCTCGACTCCCTCGCCCAGGCGCAAAATGTCGCCAAGCTCAGCCGCGCCGACCTCGCCGTTTGCATGGCAACCGGCGGAACCGGCGCAACCACTGTCGCCGCCACCATGATCGCCGCCCATGCCGCCGGCATCGGCACCTTCGCCACGGGCGGCATCGGCGGCGTGCATCGCGGCGCCGAACTCAGCTTCGATATCTCCGCCGACCTGCAGGAACTGGCGCAAACCCCCGTCACCGTGGTCTGCGCCGGGGCCAAGGCCATTCTCGACCTGCCCAAGACGCTTGAAGTGCTGGAAACCCTCGGTGTGCCCGTCATCGCCTATGGCCAGGCCAGTCTGCCCGCCTTCTGGTCCGCCACCTCGGACCTGACAGCCCCTCTGCGGCTGGATGATCCGCACTCCATCGCCCGCGCGCATCTCGCCCGCGCCGCGCTTGGCCTGCCGGGGGGACAGCTTGTCGCCAATCCCATTCCGGCCGAGGCCGAGATCCCCGCCGCAGAAATCATTCCCATCATCGAAGAGGCCACGCGCGAGGCGACGGCCAAGGGCATCACCGGCAAGGCCGTGACACCCTTCCTGCTCGACCGTATCTACAGCCTCACCCACGGCCGCTCGCTCGACGCCAATATCGCGCTGGTTCTCAACAATGCCCGGCTTGCCGCGAAAATCGCCATCTGCCTCGCGGATGCGGGTCAAAGCGGTGCCGGGGCACTGAAATCCGTTGTAGCGCCCCGTTGAAGCGCCTAGATATCGCCTGACAAGAACCCCCCGAAGGCTCTCATGAACACCCCTTTCGACGACGATCCCCCGCCACCGCCCAAGAAACCCGGACGGTTTGCGGGGCTGCGCGCCAGCTTTTTGACCGGCATCGTTGTGATTGCCCCGGTCGTTCTGACAATCTGGCTGATCTGGACACTGGTCGGCTGGGTCGACGGTTTCGTTCTGCCCTTCGTCCCTGACATCTATCAGCCGGAATACCTGGTCAATCGCTTCGTTCTTGGCAACACCCGCCCCGACGACGCCGACTGGGTTCATTTCAATATCCGCGGCCTCGGCGTGATCGTCTTTCTTGTGTTCACGCTTTTCGTCGGCTGGGTCGCCAAGGGCCTCATCGGCCGCTCCCTCATCCGCTACGGCGAAAGCCTGGTCGACCGGATGCCCGTGGTCCGCTCGATCTATTCCGGCGTCAAACAGATCGCCGAGACGGTCTTTGCCCAGTCCGAGCGCAGCTTCGAGAAGGCCTGCCTCATACAGTATCCGCGCAAGGGCATCTGGGCCGTCGGCTTCATCTCGACCCAGGCCAAGGGCGAGGTCGCCGACAAGGCCCAGATATCCGAGGACATGCTCAGCGTCTTCGTGCCCACCACGCCGAACCCGACCTCGGGCTTCCTGCTGTTCTTTCCGCGCTCGGACGTGATCGAGCTGGACATGTCGATCGAGGACGCGGCCAAGCTGGTGATCTCCGCGGGCCTCGTCTATCCGGGCCAGAACGGCAAGGCGGTCCCGTCCGACAGCGAACACTGAAATCCCTGCGAATTGCCAAACGCAGCGGACGGCGCCTCGACCGGGCGAAACGCGATCAGGCGCACCGTCGCGATACCACTGGAATACCGACGCGATACCGACGTCCCGTTTCGGCCTGTCCGGCGCCGTTGACCGGCCCGATCCGACTCAGCCGAACATCGCCTTCAGATCCACGCTGTCGCGCTGTCCGACATCCCCGAAGCCCGTCTCCAGGAACCTCTCCGCCGCCGCCCGCCCGGCCTGCTTCAGCCGGTCCAGCACCGGCGGAGTCGGCACCAGTTTCGTGGCCACCGACAGGTCCCGCATCAGCGCGTCATCGGCAATCATGTGCACCCGAACCCGCTTCATCGCACCCTCCGCGATGGTCCCCGCATCCATCAGCTCCTGCACGAAATGGATCGCCCGCAACTCTCGCAAAAGCGCGGCGTTGAAGCTGATCTCGTTGATCCGGTTCTGGATCTCCTGCGGCGATTTCGGCACCTCGTCCCGCACCATCGGGTTGATGTTCACGACGACGATGTCATCCGGCAAGTCCTTGCGAAACAAGGGGAAAAGCGCCGGGTTCCCGCTATAGCCGCCGTCCCAGTAATGCGCCCCGTCGATCTCGACCGCCTGGAACAGCGTCGGCAGACAGGCCGAGGCAAGCAGGCTGTCATCGGTGATCCCGTCGCCCTCGAACACCCGGATCTTGCCGGTATGCACGTTGGTCGCGCCGACAAAGAACTGCGGCTCGCAGACGCGGCAGACTTTGTCATAGGCGAACCGCCGCACGACCCGCCGCAGCGGGTTCACGTAGAACGGGCCATAGGCATAGGGCGAGACCACCCGGCTGGCCGCATCGGCCAGGGTATAGACCGGCGACAGCTCCAGCACGTCGCTCAGCGTGCCGACGCCGGGCAGGTGCCCGGTCATCCACGCCGGCAGGCGCGGGTCCTCCACCGCGCCCATCTGCGCCCACAGCCAATCGAGGTTCTCCCGCGCGCCCTCCCGGCCCCCGGCCAGCATGCCGGCCTTCAGCGCGGCGCCGTTCAAGGCCCCGGCGGAGGTGCCTGAAATCCCGGCAATTTCAACGTCTTCCGACTCCAGCAGGCGATCGAGCACGCCCCATGTGAAAGCCCCGTGCGCGCCCCCGCCCTGCAAGGCCAGATTGATCCTCTTGCCGCTCACGTCACGCTCTCTTCCTCTGGCTTCAAATATCCCGGGGAGCCCGAGGGGCTGGCCCCTCGGATGGCCCGATCACAGCGCCGTCCAGCCGCCATCCACGCTGATGGTCGTGCCGGTGATCTGCTCGGCCGACGGCGAGCACAGAAAGACCGTCGTGCCGCCCATCTGTTCCACCGTCGCCATCTGCTTGGACGGCTGGCGCTCCAGGATCACCTCGCGGATCACCTCCTCGCGGCCCATGCCGTATTTCTCCATCGTGTCCGGGATCTGCTTTTCGACCAGCGGCGTCATCACGTAACCGGGGCAGATCGCGTTGCAGGTGATCGGCTCCTCCGCGGTCTCCAGCGCCGTCACCTTGGTCAGGCCGACGATGCCGTGCTTGGCGGCCACATAGGCCGATTTGAACGGGCTCGCGGTCAGGCCATGGGCACTGGCAATGTTGATCACCCGGCCCCAGCCCCGTTCGCGCATCACCGGCAGGGCGGCGGCGGTGGTGTGAAAGGCGGAACTCAGGTTCACGGCGATGATCTGGTCCCATTTCTCGACCGGGAAATCCGGGATGCCCGCCACGTGCTGCACACCGGCGTTGTTCACCAGGATATCGCAGTCACCCGCCTCTTCGATCAGCTTCCGGCAGGCCTCCGGGTCGCTCATGTCCGCGGCGATGAATTCGACCTCCGCGCCGGTATCTTTACGAATTTTTTCCGCTATCTCGTAATTCTCGTCCCGCGCGGCCCGACCGTTCAGCACGACGCGCGCTCCGGCCTCGGCCAGGGAGGTGGCGATTCCAAGACCGATTCCCGAGGTCGATCCGGTGACGATGGCGGTTTTTCCGGCGAGAGACATGGTGCAGCACCTTCCTGTTAAACTTTCGCGCCAGACCTAGCGCGTTTCGCGGGTCGTTGAAAACCTGCCATACACGGGTTTCGGCGCCTATGGGCGCATGTTTGCGATGTTGAGAAAAAACTGCCGTTCGCGTAAAAAAAACGCCGGCACAAGGCCGGCGTTAAGTTATTGAGGCAGGTTTCATACAGGCAAGAAACCTATCGAGCAGTGCACCCTTTATACGCAATTCGCCGTGATGATCCAAGCTAAAAGTTTGAAAAGACGTAAATCCGCCTTTAACGTCGTTGGTCAGACAAATAAGGCCTGAGCAGGATTGTTGCCCAAATGGGACCAGAATTTTTCCACCGCGCGCTGCGCGCAATCGCGATTCTTGCCGCTGGTTTTGCGGCCAATCCGGGCGTTGCCGAGCCTTCGCATGGCATAGCTATGTACGGCGACCCCGCCCTGCCCCCAGATTTCGTGTCCCTGCCCTATGCCAACCCCGACGCGCCCAAGGGCGGCCGGCTGGTCAGCGGCAACGTCGGCAGCTTCGACAGCCTCAATCCTTTCGTCCAGAAAGGCGAGCCGCCTTGGCAGTTGCGCTACCTCACGCACGAGTCGCTCATGGGGCGATCCTATGACGAACCCTTCTCGCTCTACGGTCTTCTGGCCGAATCGGTCGAGACCGGCCCCGACCGCGACTGGGTCGAATTCACCCTGCGCGAAGAGGCCGCGTTCTCCGACGGCACCCCCGTCACGGTCGACGACGTGATCTGGTCGTACGAGACCATCGGCACGGAAGGCCACGGGCGCTATCGCGGCTTCTGGCAGAAGGTCGAAAAGATCGAAGCGACCGGCCCGCGCAGCGTCCGGCTGACCTTCAACACCGAGGACCGCGAACTGGCCCTCATCGCCGGCCTGCGCCCGATCCTGAAAAAGGCCCAATGGGAGGGCAAGGACTTCTCCGAGGCCGCGCTGGCCGACGTGCCCATCGGCTCGTCGCCCTACGTGGTCGAGAATTACGAGGTCGGGCGTCACGTGACCCTGCGGCGCAACCCCGATTACTGGGGCAAGGACCTGGCCTTCCGGCGCGGCACCAACAATTTCGACGAAATCCGTATCGAGTTCTACGGCGACGATGCGGTGCTGAAAGAGGCCTTCAAGGCCCAAGCCATTTCCTACGTCCGCGAGTTGAATGCCGAGAAATGGGCGTCGCAGTATAACTTCCCCGCCGTTCAGTCCGGCGCCGTCACCCTGTCGGAAATTCCGCAGGGCACGCCCTCGGGCATGACCGGCTTCGTTTTCAACACCCGCCGCGCGCCGCTCGATGACTGGCGCGTGCGCGAGGCGCTGATCCTGGCCTTCAATTTCGAGTATATCAACGACACGCTCACCGGCGGGCGCCAGCCGCGCATCACCTCGTATTTCTCGGGCTCGGAATTGGGTATGCGAGACGGCCCGGCTTCGGGCCGCGTGCGGGAGCTTCTGGAGCCTTACGCCGACACGCTTCTGCCCGGCGCGCTCGAAGGCTACACCGTGCCCGAAGGAGACGGCACCAAGCGCAACCGTGGCAACATCCGCAAGGCGATGAACCTGCTGAACGAGGCCGGCTGGACCGTCGTGGATGGCGAGTTGCGCAATGCCGAGGGCGCTCCGCTGAACCTGACCGTGCTCTTGCGGCAGGACGGCCTGTTGCAGCAGGCCGCCACCTACATGGAAATCTACGCTCAGGCGCTGGAACGGCTGGGCATCGACCTGGCGATCGAGACGACAGACCCCGCCCAGTATAACGAGCGCGAGCAGAATTTCGATTTCGACCTCACCTTCTTTCGCCGCGCCTTCTCGCTCAGCCCCGGGAACGAGCAGATCTACTACTGGGGCGCCGAGTATGCCGACATTCCCGGCAGCCGGAACGTCATGGGCATGAAATCCCCCGCCGCCGAGGCGATGATCGACACGATGCTCAACGCCACCAGCCGCGAAGACTTCACCGCCGCGGTGCGGGCGCTGGACCGGGTGTTGATTTCAGGTCGCTATGTCATTCCGATCCACGAGTATGCCGTCGGCCGGATTGCGCATCTCAGCCACTTAAAATATCCTGCTGACCGACTGCCGGTCTACGGGGACGGGATCTGGTTCCTCCCCGAGGTCTGGTGGTCAGAGGCAAATGAAAAATAAAAACGACAGTAACAATCGAGCAGATATCATGAGGAAAATCGCTGTTTTCACGCTGATCGCCGCGGCCCTGTCGGGCTGTGCCACGATCGAGGGTGTCGGCCGGGACATCTCCGGCGCATCGCGCGGCGTGCAAAGCTGGTTCTGACGCCGCGCTGACGGCGACAGACGGACCCCTCCAACGTCTTCGGTAACCGAAGGCGAACGGCGTGTTGCGGCCGTTTGCCCGATGCTCCACGCAAAAAGGCCGACGCGTCTGCGCCGGCCTTTTCCGTTTCCGTCTCGAGGCGGTTCAGCCGACCTTTTGCTCGGCCCGGCTTTCGCGCAGGTCCGACAGTTGCTGTGCCACGAGGAAGGCCAGTTCCAGCGCCTGCGAGGCATTGAGCCTCGGGTCACAGGCCGTGTGGTAACGGTCCGACAGGTCCTCTTCGGTGACGGCCCGCACGCCGCCGGTGCATTCGGTCACGTCCTGTCCGGTCATCTCGAAATGCACGCCGCCGGGGATGGTGCCCTCGGCCCGGTGCACGCCGAAGAACTCCTGCACTTCGCGCAGGACGCTGTCGAAGGGGCGCGTCTTGTAGCCCGAGGCCGACTTGATCGTGTTGCCATGCATCGGGTCGCAGACCCAAGTCACGTTGGCGCCCTCTTCGCGCACGGTCTTGATCAGGCGCGGCAGATGCTCCCCCGCCTTGCCCGCACCGAACCGCGCGATCAGCGTCAGCCGTCCGGCCTCGTTCTCGGGGTTCAGCTTGGCCAGCAGCTTTTTCAGGTCGTCCTCTTCCATGGACGGACCGCATTTCAGCCCGATCGGGTTCAGAACACCGCTCAGGAACTCCACATGCGCCCCGTCCGGCTGGCGCGTGCGGTCGCCGATCCACAGCATGTGGCCAGACCCCGCCAGCCAGTTGCCCGAGGTCGAGTCGACGCGAGCCAGCGCCTCCTCGTATTCCAGCAGCAGGCTTTCATGCGAGGTGTAGAACTCCACCGTGTGCAGCGTGTGCGCGCTGGTGCTGTCGACGCCCGCGGCGCGCATGAAATCCAGCGTGTCGGAAATCCGCGACGCCATCTCGCGATAGCGCTCCGCCTTTTCGCCGTCGGTAAAGCCCAGCGTCCATGCGTGCACCTGGTTCACGTCAGCATACCCGCCGGTCGAGAAGGCCCGTATCAGGTTCAGCGTGGCCGCCGCCTGCGTGTAGGCCTGAAGCATCTTCGCCGGATCGGGGATGCGCGCCTCGGGCGTGAAGGCCAGCTCGTTGATGATGTCTCCGCGGTAGCTGGGCAGTTCCACACCGCCGACGACCTCGGTCGGGGCAGACCGGGGCTTGGCGAACTGGCCGGCCATGCGCCCGACCTTGATCACCGGCACCTTGGCACCATAGGTCAGCACCATCGCCATTTGCAGCATCACCTTGAACGTGTCGCGGATCGCGTCGGCCGAGAACTGATCGAACGCCTCGGCACAATCACCGCCCTGCAAAAGGAAAGCCTCGCCCCGCGATGCCGCGCCAAGCTGTTTCTTCAAACGCCTGGCCTCTCCTGCAAACACCAGCGGCGGGTACTTGGAAAGCTTCGACTCGACCGCCTGCAGGGCTTCTGCATCGGTATAGTCGGGCATCTGGATCCGCGGCTTGCTGCGCCAGTCAGACTTCTGCCAATTGCTCATCTTTTCTCTCCGCTCATCGAGTTTCGAGACCCGTCTATACTAAAGCCGACCCCCGGACACCATACAGGTTCGACGGAATATGTCGGAAATTGACTGCGGCTCTCTTGCCAACCTCAGGGTTTTCGTGGAAGACCTGACCGATACGCCACTGCGCAGGGAGTAGCGAACATGCGCGCGGAAGCGAAAAAAACGAGCGGCGACGCCACGTCTGGTCCGAAGCGTTTCGTTTTCGTATTGCTGGAGAATTTCACGCTGCTGAGTTTTGCCTCGGCGCTGGATTGTCTTCGTATTGCGAACCGCATGGCCGGTGAAACCCTGTATGAATGGGTGATGTCGGGCGAGGCCGATGAAGACGGCACTGTGTCGTGCTCTGCCGGCTCGCGGTTCAAGGTGGACATCGATCTGGACGAATTGCGCCGCGAGGACGTCGTGCTGCTCTGTGGCGGGTCCGATATCCAGAAAGCGGCGACCAAGAAGCTGCTGAACTGGCTGCGACGCGAGGCGCGTCGGGGACCGCGGATCGGCGGGCTTTGCACCGCGTCCTACGTCATGGCCAAGGCCGGTCTGCTGGATGGCAAACGCGCGACGATTCACTGGGAAAACCACGACAGCTTTGTCGAGGAGTTCGACGAGGTCGAACTGACCAAGTCGGTTTTCGTCGTGGACGGCAACCGCATGTCCACGGCGGGCGGTACCTCGTCCATCGACCTGATGCTGAAACTCATCGCCGACGACCACGGCGAGCAGTTGGCCAACGCGGTCGCCGACCAGATGATCTATTCCTCGATCCGAACCGACCAGGACACGCAGCGGCTGTCCGTCCCCACGCGCATCGGGGTCCGGCACCCCAAGTTGAGCCAGGTCATCCAGATGATGGAAAGTAATATCGAAGAGCCGATCAGCCCGGCGATCTTGGCCAAGCAGGTTGCCATGTCCACGCGGCAGCTGGAGCGGCTGTTCCGGCGCTACCTGAACCGGTCGCCCAAGCGGTACTACATGGAACTGCGCCTGCAAAAGGCCCGGAACCTGCTGATGCAAACCGACATGACGGTGATCAACGTGGCGCTGGCCTGCGGTTTCGCCTCGCCCTCGCATTTCTCGAAATGCTACCGCTCGCATTACAACACCACGCCCTATCGCGAGCGCGGCAGTCAGGCGGCTCGGCTTTCGGTGTGAGCCGTCCCGCGGGCCCGGTCGTAGTCCTCATGAAGGGACCCCAGATCGGTGTTGAACCTGAAACTCACGGCGTCAACAGCGTGCGGACGTAAGAAATCAAAGCGCAAAGCGGCCACCCGACAGACGGCTGCGCTGACTTGGCAGGGTGGTGTCGGGGTGCGTTAACTTCGATTCGAACAATGCGGCGAACAAAGGGCTTTTGGCCGCCTGAATTGCCCCTGTTGTTTCACCACGGTTTACAGTTTCGAACCTCGGCCTCGATTGACAACTTTGATCGGCGAAAAACGGCGCGAATTCGGCGTTCCGAAGCGCCAGAACCGCGCTTTCGCCCCATTTGCCTCATTTCCGCCCCATTTGGCGTCGATTTTAGATTTCGTTAACCGAGGTGCGGCGCTGCTGCCGCGTCTCAAGACCACGAAACGAGGAAGGCCGGCCACATATGCCAAGCTATCTACGACACTTCATGACCGATGATACCGGCGTCGTGAGCGTTGACTGGATCGTATTGGCGTTCAGCGTGATCTGTCTTGGATGCCTGACGATCGCCACGGCCGCCGATGGAACTTTCGGGCTGGCCGACTCGGTCAAGACATCCGTCGGAAGCAAGACCGTCGAAGGGGTCGACCAATAGGTTTGAGTTGAAACCGGCCAAATGCCGGAAATGAAATGTCGAAGGAAAGTCGCTGCCATGTTTTCCGTTTTCAAAACCTTCTGCGCCGAGGAAGACGGCGTCGTGACTGTCGAATGGATGGTGATCGCCGCCGCGATCACCTGGATGTGCCTTGGCGCGATCACTTACGCGCAAAGCGGCGTCAACAACTTGGCGAGGGCACTGGAACAAGGCATATCGGTAAAGTCCACCCAGGAAGATTAAGTTCTTCCTGTAGGTGAATTGTTTAATTGGTAAAATTTAATTGGTAAAATTCCCGCGCCCGTTTCTCACGCGCGCTTGCCCGCGATATTCCCCACGCCAAGCACGTCCAGCACTTTTGCTTCGATCTGCGCGGCGTTAAGGCCCGCCACCGCGTACATGTCGGTCGGGGTTGCCTGGTCGATGAAGATGTCGGGCAAGACCATCGAACGATACCTGAAGCCTTCGTCGAACACGCCCTGCTCGGCCAGGTGCTGTGCAACATGGCTGCCGAACCCGCCGATGGCGCCTTCCTCGATGGTGATCAGCGCTTCATGATCGGCGGCCAACTGGTCGATCAGGTCGGTGTCCAGCGGTTTCGAGAACCTCGCATCGGCCACGGTCGGCGTGATGCCGCGCGCCCCCAGCCCCTCGCAGGCCTTCATCACCTCGCCAAGACGCGTGCCGAAAGACAATATCGCAACACGGGAGCCTTCGCGGATCATGCGACCCTTGCCAATCTCCAGCACCTCGCCGTGTTCGGGCATGGTGACCCCCTCGCCCTCGCCCCGCGGGTAGCGAAATGCGATCGGCCCACTGTCATGGGCCGCGGCGGTGGCGACCATGTGCACCAGTTCGGCTTCGTCCGCGGCGGCCATCACGGTAAAGCCCGGCAGGTTCGACAGGTAGGCCACGTCGAAGCTGCCGGCATGGGTTGCGCCGTCGGCCCCCACCAGCCCCGCGCGGTCGATGGCAAAGCGCACCGGCAGGCGCTGAATGGCGACATCGTGCACCACCTGGTCGAAACCGCGTTGCAGAAAGGTGGAATAGATCGCGCAGAACGGCCGCATCCCGCCCGCGGCAAGCCCGGCTGAAAACGTGACGGCGTGTTGTTCCGCGATGCCGACATCGAAGCAGCGCGACGGATAGCGCTTTTCCAGCAGATCCAGCCCGGTACCGTCCGGCATGGCGGCGGTCACGCCGCAGATGCGGTCATCCTCGGCGGCATGTTTCAGAAGCGCCTCGGCAAAGACCTTGGAGTAGCTGGGCGCGTTCGAGGGCGATTTCTTCTGCTCGCCGGTCGTGACATCGAATTTCGCGGTGGCATGCCCGCCGTCGCGGCGGCTTTCGGCCGGGGCATAGCCCTTGCCTTTCTTGGTGATCATGTGGATCAGGATCGGACCGCTGGCGCGCGCCTTGACCGTGCGCAGCACCGGCAGCAGCTGGTCCATGTCATGCCCGTCGATGGGTCCGACATAGCTGAAGCCCAGCTGCTCGAACAGGGTGCCGCCCACGGCCATGCCCTTGAGCACTTCCTTGGCCCGCTTCGCGCCCATCTGGAACGGTTCGGGCAAGAGCGAAACCGCGCCCTTGGCGGCGGCCTTGAATTCCTGGAACGGCTCGCCCGCGTAGAGGCGGGACAGGTAGGATGACAGCGCCCCCACCGGCGGCGCGATGGACATCTCGTTGTCGTTCAGGATCACGATCAGGCGCTTTTTCAGGTGGCCTGCGTGGTTCATCGCCTCGAAGGCCATGCCCGCCGACATCGCGCCGTCTCCGATGACGGCAATAGCGTCACCGTGGCCGGTCTCGCTGGCGCCGCCAAGGTCACGCGCCACGGCAAAGCCGAGCGCGGCGGAGATCGAGGTGGAGCTGTGCGCGGCGCCGAACGGGTCATAGGGGCTTTCAGAGCGCTTGGTGAAGCCGCTGAGGCCCCCCTCCTGCCGAATGGTGCGGATACGGTCGCGGCGCCCGGTCAGGATCTTGTGCGGATAGCACTGGTGGCTGACATCCCAGATGATCTTGTCGCGCGGCGCGTCGAAGATGTGGTGCAGCGCCACCGTCAGTTCGATTACGCCAAGGCCCGCGCCAAGGTGCCCGCCGGTCTCGGAGACTGCCGCGATGGTCTCGGTACGCAATTCGTCGGCCAGCTGGCGCAGCTCGGCATCGGAAAAGCGCTTGAGATCGGCAGGGCTGGAAACGGTGTCCAGCAAGGGGGTCTGGGGGCGTGTCACGCGTCGCCGCTCCTTCGAATGTGGCTGCCGGCCTTGGCCGGGCGGCTAACTTTGCCGCGAGATAACGAAGCGGGCCAGATCGCGCAAGCGGTCGGCCCGTGCTCCGTACTCAGATAAGCTGTCACAGGCTGTGTCAACAAGGACCGCGGCACGGTGTTTGGCCTCGTCGAGGCCCAGAAGCGACACGAAGGTCGCCTTGCCGGCGGCCGCGTCCTTGCCCACGGCCTTGCCCGCGGCGGCGGCATCGCCGGTCCGGTCGATGACGTCATCCTGGATCTGGAACGCGAGGCCGAGCGCCTGCGCATAAGCCACGAGCGGCGCGGTGTCGGCGCGGGCCATGACGGCCCCGGCACTGGCGGCCCAGCCGAACAGCGCGCCCGTCTTGCCGTCCTGCAACGCGACGATCTGGTCGAGCGTCAGTGGGTCCGCCGTGGTTTCCGCCGCAATATCAAGGGCCTGGCCCAGAACCATGCCGTCCTTTCCGGCCGCCCGCGCGAGCGTCAGCGCAAGGTCCGCACGTGCCTCGGCCGTGGCGGCGCCGTCGGGATGCGCGGCCATCTCGAAGGCCAGCGACTGCAACGCGTCGCCTACCAGGACTGCGGTGCCCTCGTCCCATTTGACGTGGACGGTGGGCTGGCCCCGGCGCAGATCGTCGTCATCCATGCAGGGCAGGTCGTCATGCACGAGACTGTAGGCGTGCATCGCCTCGATCCCCGACGCGGGAAAGACTGCCCGAGAAGGGTTAACGTCATGCAAACGGGCCGTTTCCATCACCAGAAATCCGCGCAGCGCCTTGCCGCCGAACAGCGCGTGGCGCATCGCGGCGTGCAGCGGCAGATCCCCGGTGATCTGGGCGTCGAGGCAGGTCTGGATGGCCGCCGCGTCCTCGGCCAGAGCGGCCTGCAGCATCAGAGTCCCTCGACCGGCGTGGTGCCCTTGGGCGTGCCGTCGCCGTCGAGCGTGATCGCCGCCACTTTCTCTTCGGCTTCTTTCAGCTTGGTTTCACAGCGTTTTTTCAGTTTCGCCCCCTGCTCGTAGAGCGCGATGGATTCGTCCAGCGGGACGTCGCCACGCTCGAGCCGCGTGACGACATCCTCGAGCGCTTTCATGGCCTCTTCGAAAGACAGGGTGTTGATCGCGTCGTCATCCATTGCGTGGTCCCTTGCACGGTAATTTTGCAGGCACCATAGCGCCGCGGGCGGTGGGCTTCAATTCGGTTGACGGTCTTCGGGGCATGGGAAATTATGACGGCATGAAGATGTCCTCCACACCCTCCGCCGACATGATGCCAGACCTTGAGATGCGCGATTTCATGAGCCGGCAGTTTGCGGTGGCTTGCGCGGAAAACGAAGACTTTTCAAAGGCTCGGGCGACGGAGTTGATCCGGCATGTTGCGGAAAAGCGGATTGTTGCACGCGGGCTGCTGGACGACCGTCCGGCGGTCTTTCGCGTCTACCTGGATGGGGTGGCGGATTGTGCGCGGGACTGGGAGGAAATCTGCCGGATCTGGCCGCAGATGCGCGAGGGGGAGTTGCGGGTCTGTGCCCCGCTCGCCTGCGCGCCGGACTGCGGTGTGCTGGCGGTGGCCGACGTGCCCGGCACGCCGCTGTTGAAATGGATCTATGGCGCCGCCGAGGACGAGCGCGCGCGCTACCTGAAACCGGCTGCGCGGTGGCTGCGGGCCTACACCGAGTGCTCCGAAACGCAGGCCAACGCCCAGCCCGCCGGCTGGGCCAAGCGGGCGGAACGGGCGGCGAAAGCCCAGGCCTTCAACCGCCTGAAACGGGTCGAGAAGCCGATCCTGTCAGAGATCCAGCGCCTGGTGCCGCAGCTGCAGGACAGCCAGTGGCGCTTTGCCGTGTCGCATGGAGATTTCCATCCCAACAACCTGATAGTGAACGATAATCTTGTCACGGGGATTGATTGCGGCGGGTCGCGCCCGGCGCCCATCTACAAGGACATGGCGCGGTTCCTGATGCATATGGGACGCCGGGCGATGATCCCGTCGGGAGAGATGTATCTTGGCGTCGACAAGCAGGGGTTCATCGCCTTTGCCGATGCCTTCCGCCTGTCGGCGGAGGAACGTGAACTGACCCTGCCCTTTTTCATCGCGGTCGAGGCGCTCCTGCGGGTGGAAACGCGGGGCTTGTCGCCAAGCCGGGTGCGGCGGGCGCGGAAGATGTCGGAGGCGCTGCTGGAAGACCTCGAACGCGTCGGCCGATAGCGGAATCGGGGCCGCTCGGATCCGCGAAAACGGCGGGTCGGTATCGCGTCGGTATTTCAGTAGCATCGCGTCGGTGGAGTTTCCAAGCCCGGCGGGGGGCCGGGCCGCAGCCAGTGGATGCGAGCAAACATGGCATCGCGCGTGGGTTTTCACCCACCCTACGTCATCGGCCCTTGAAGAGGCCGCCGAGGATGCCGCGCACGATGCGGCGGCCGGTGGTGCCTTTGAGTTCCTTGACCACGGCGCCCAGAACCGCGTCGCCGATGCCCTCGCTTTTCTTGCGTCCGCGCGACGAGGAGCGGTCGACGCGGCTGCCGGAATAGCGGCGCCCGGCGTTGAATTCGCGCTCGGCGGTGGATTGGTCTTCGGCGGCGGCCTCGGCCTTTTCGGCCTCTTGCGCAGCCGATGCGGCACGTTCGGCAAGGATTTCGTAGGCGGACTTGCGGTCCATGACCTTTTCGTATTTGCCCGCCACCGGCGAGGCGGCGATGACGCCGGCGCGCGCCGCGTCGTCGATGGGGCCAAGCCGCGAGGATGGCGGGCGAATGAGCGTGCGCTCGACGATGCCGGGCACGCCCTTCTCCTGCAGCATCGAGGTCACCGCCTCGCCGGTGCCCACGTCGCGGATCGCGTCGGCGGTGTCGAAGCGGTCGTTGGGGCGATAGGTCTCTGCGGCGCGTTCCAGCGCCTTGCGGTCGCGGGCGGTGAAGGCGCGCAGGGCGTGCTGCACCCGGTTTCCGAGCTGGCCCAGGATATCCTCGGGCACGTCGTCGGGGTTCTGGGTGATGAAATAGACGCCGACGCCCTTGGAGCGGATCAGGCGGGCGACCTGCTCGACCTTGTCGATCAGCGCCTTGGGGGCGTCCTCGAACAGCAGATGCGCCTCGTCGAAGAAGAAGACCAGCTTGGGTTTGTCGGGGTCGCCCACCTCGGGCAGCGTCTCGAACAGCTCGCTGAGAAGCCACAGCAGGAAGGTGGCATAGAGGCGCGGGGCGCCCATCAGCTTGTCGGCGGCAAGGATGTTAACCTGCCCGCGCCCGTCGGGGGCGGTGGTCATGAGGTCCGAAAGCTCCAGCGCGGGTTCGGCGAAGAACTGCGCCCCGCCCTGGTTTTCCAGCACCAGAAGCGAGCGCTGGATCGCGCCCACGGACTGGCGCGAGACGTTGCCATAGCGCAGGGAAAGCTCGCCGGAGTTCTCGCCCACCCAGACCAGAAGCGCCTGAAGGTCCTTGAGGTCCAAGAGCGGCAGCCCCTGTTCGTCGGCCACGCGGAAGGCGATGTTCATCACGCCTTCTTGTGCCTCGGTCAGTTGCATCAGGCGGCTGAGCAGCAGCGGCCCCATCTCGGCCACGGTGGCACGGACGGGGTGGCCCTGATCGCCGAAAAGATCCCAGAAGGTGACCGGGAAGCTGTCATAGGTGTAGTCGTCAAAACCGATGGTCTGGGCGCGGCTGGTGAACGCCTCGTGCAGCTTGAAATCTGCCGATCCGGCGGCGGCGAGACCCGAGAGGTCGCCCTTCACGTCCGACAGGAACACAGGGACGCCGGCGGCAGAGAAGCCTTCGGCCAGGATTTGCAGCGTGACGGTCTTGCCCGTGCCGGTGGCCCCGGCGATAAGCCCGTGACGGTTGGCGTATTTCAGGGCCAGCCCCTGTTTCTCGGCGTAATCGACGCCGCCACCGCCCAAGAAAACCTTGTTTTCCAAGCCCCTGCCCCTTTGCCCAAGTTATTTCACGATGCGACCATACAAAATTAACGATTGTCTGCCAGTGTTTATCACGCTCCGGGCCTCATGTCCTCTTGGCCCGGGGCGACTTCCTCCCTGTCAGACTGGCCGCGCCTTCGGGTGCGGCCTTTTTTTCACGGCGCTGAGGCGTTGCAACCTAAGCGTGCTAGATCGTTGTTATGGCTTGATAAGTTTTTTTAATCATTGCCTGTTGACGGGTCGACAGAACTGTCCTAGCGTCTGTTCAATAGATAAGTCGGCCAGTCCGGCAGGGAGAATTGGGAAAGAGACCTTACGGGTCTCTTTTCCTTTTTGCGGACAGGGGTTTTGCCGTTGTTTCAAGGCGATACGATGGAGGATCCCAACCAAAATCACGGCGAAAATCCGCCTTGCGCCGCCGTCGGCGTTACGGTTTTATCCTGACATGCCGGCGCACCCATGTTAGAGCGCACACAGCTTGATTTCATACAAGAAAATGGGGTCCACATGACCAAGATTCTGCACAGCCTTCCCTTGATCGCCCTTCTGGGACTGGGAACGGCTTTGACCGCACAGGAAGCCGTACAGACGGACGGTGCCGACACCGAAACGCAGGCCACCGAGACGGAAGGCTCCGAGACGGAAGCCACCGAGAGTGAGACGACCGAAACGGACAGCGCAGAGGACGGCGCCGCCGGTACGGATGAGGACACCGCCGGTGAGGCGGGCACCGACCCGGCCACCGGGCTGGACCTGGGCCGCGAGGCGGAGGAGCCGCCGTCCTATGTGAAGGAGACATATGGCGACTGGCAGCTTCAGTGCTTCCGCAGCGAGGCTGGTGAGGATCCTTGCCAGATGTACCAGCTGCTGCGCGAGGAAGGTGGCAACCCGGTTGCCGAGTTCAGCCTGTTCAAGCTGCCGAACGAAGGCCAGGCGGTGGCCGGCGCGACGATCGCGGTGCCGCTGGGCACGCTGCTGCCGCAGGGCCTGAAGATCTCGGTCGATGGCGGCAAGGCCAAGAACTACAATTACTCGTTCTGCTCGATGGGCGGATGTTTTGCCCGGATCGGCTTTACCCAGGCCGATATCGACGCGTTCCAGGCCGGTGCCGCCGCCCGCCTGACGCTGATCCCGGCACAGGCGCCTGACCAGGTGGTCGAGATCGAGGCGTCGCTGTCGGGCTTTACCGCCGCGTATAACGAGGTGTCGGTTCTGGAGAACTGAGACACGTCACCGTTCCGGACCTGGAAAGCGCCGCCCCCCGGGGCGGCGTTTTTCGTTTCTGCTTTTGATGGCATGACAATGACGATGAGCAAGCGCGGGGCGCAGAGTCGGCTTAGAATCTGAAGCAGACTAAGTTCCTAGTGCCAGATCCAGGCTCGGGATTACTTGGTGATTTTTCGATACTCTAGGTCCGGCCATTCTTCGCTTTTGAGCCAGCCTAAAAAAAGATTCTCGAAATCGTCGTGTTGGGCCCGATACCCGTGACGCCACCACCAAGCAACATCCGCAGATCGTGATCCATCTATGGATGGGTACACGTAGGCACAGCCCAGATATTCGGCGCTGCCATCTTCGATTATCCATGCAAAGCTCCGCTGGGCCTCAAACTCCTTTTGGTGCCAAGCCAAATCGACTAGATTTTTTTCCAGCGTAAGTCCTTTTGGCCATGTCAATTGCGGTGCCGCTGAATGAATGTTCGCAACGCTTTCCATAATCGCCGAATAGTCTCGCTCGTTTTCCGAGATGCCAAGTGATTTGAGATTGAAACCGCCCAATTTGTGAGTTTTTGGGATTTTCTATCCTTGAAAAAACGGGTGAGGTCTCATGCATTCTCCGATTAAAATTGATGAATTTACTCTAGATACGAACCCTGCAGATGGATAGCGGTTCGTTCAGCCGTGCGCTCCGTCCCGCTTTGGCGACCAAGTACCCGCGCGGAATCGAGGTGCGGCTTGCCGCGCCGCCGCGCATCGCCGGGCCGCACCCACGGCACGGCGATTTGGTGAGGCCGGGTGCTTCGCTCGAAAGTCTTCCGGATTTGGCAGGGATAAATTGCGGTAGAACAACTGCAGGATCGCCGCGCCGCGGCCCGTCGATTCGCGGCCCCTAACAACCCACCGTCCGCTTCGTCCCGCCAAACCGCCCCGGAACGCCAACGAACGCCGTCAGGCGAACCGCTTGAGCGCCAGCACCGCGTTCAGGCCGCCGAAGGCGAAGGCGTTGGAGAGCGCCACTTCGACCGACGCCTCGCGCGCCTCGTTCGGGACCACGTCGAGGGCGCATTCGGGGTCGGGCTCGTCATAGTTGATGGTGGGCGCAATGACCCCGTCGCGCAGGGCCATGATGCAGGCCAGAAGCTCGACCGCGCCGGTGCCTCCGATCAGGTGGCCGTGCATCGACTTGGTGGACGAGATCATCAGCCGGTCGGCATGGGCGCCGAAGATATCCGCGACGGCAGCGCTTTCGGTCTTGTCATTGGCGGCGGTGCCGGTGCCGTGGGCGTTGATATAGCCCACCTCCGACGCGTTGATCCGCGCATCCTGCAAGGCGCCCGCGATGGCGCGCGACGCGCCGTTCTTGGAGGGCATGACGATGTCGGCGGCGTCCGAGGACATGGCGAAGCCGGCCACTTCGGCGTGGATCTCGGCGCCGCGCGCCTTGGCGTGTTCCAGTTCCTCGAAGACGAAGATGCCCGCGCCCTCGCCCTGGACCATGCCGTTGCGGTTGGCGGAAAACGGGCGGCAGCCGTCCTTGGACATGACGCGCAGCCCTTCCCAGGCCTTGACCCCGCCGAAGCAGAGCATGGATTCAGACCCGCCCGCGATCATCACCGGGGTGAGGCCGCCATGGACCATCTGGAACGCCTGCGCCATGGCGTGGTTCGACGAGGCACAGGCGGTCGAGACGGTAAAGGACGGGCCCTTGAGGTTGAATTCCATTGACACGTGGCTGGCCGCGGCGTTGTTCATCAGCTTGGGCACGACGAAGGGGTGAACGCGGTTCTTGCCCTCCTCGTAGACCGAGCGGTAATTCTCGTCGAGCGTGGTCATGCCGCCGCCCGAATTGCCCAGCACCACGCCGGCCCGCGCGGCCATTTCGCCGTCGAACTTCAGGCCGGATTGCGCAATGGCCTCGCGGGCGGCGATAAGGGTGAACTGGGTGAAACGGTCGTAGAGCGCCAGTTGCTGGCGGTTGAAGCGTTCCTCGGGTTCGTAATTCTTGACCTGGCCGCCGATCTTGATGGCCAGCCGGTCGACATCGCGGATGTCGAGCTCGGAAATGCCCGAGCGGCCTTCGCGCATGGCCTCCAGCGTTTCGGGCACGTTCGTCCCCAGCGCGTTGATCGTGCCCGCGCCTGTTATGACGACCCGCTTCACGCTTTCTGTTCCGCCACCAGCTTTTCGATGCCCGCAACGATGGAGGCGACCGACGAGATGTCGAAATCGCTTTCCTGGGGCGCGTTGGCGTTGAAGGGCACGGAGATGTCGAAGGCTTCCTCGATGGCGAAAATGCTTTCGACGAGGCCGAGGCTGTCGATGCCCAGTTCCTCCAGCGTGCTGTCCATCGTGACGTCAGACGGCTCCAGCACCGCCTGCTCGGCAATGATGTCGATGACCTTGTCCTTGGTATCCATGCTGCACCCCGTTCTTTTCGCGAACCGCTTTAGTCACTCTGATCCGGTTTTGAAACAGCTTTCTTGAGGTCGGCGACATCGGCAAACAGCCGCTTGATGCGGCGCAGGTATTTGTAGACCTCCATCTGGGTGTCCATCTTCATCGCCGGGTAGCCGAGCATGACGCGGCCGGCGGGCACGTTCGACAAAAGCTTGGTGCCGCCGCCGGCGATGACGTTGTCGCCGATGAAGATGTTGTCGGCCACGCCCACCTGCCCGGCCAGCACGACGTTGTTGCCGACCTTGACCGACCCGGCCAGACCGACAAGGCCGCACAGCAGGCAGTCCGTGCCGATGACGCAGTTGTGGCCGACCTGGACGAGGTTATCGATCTTGGTGCGGTCGCCGATCACCGTGTCCCGGATTGTGCCCCGGTCCAGCGAGGCATGGGCGCCGACCTCCACATCGTCGCCGATGCGCACCGAGCCAAGGCTTTGAATGCGCACATAGGACTGCGCCGCGATTTCCCCCTGGTCGCCGAGGGACTGGCGCGCGCGTTCGACGCCCGAGACGTCCGGCGTGACATAGGAAAACCCGTCTGAACCCACCACCGCGTTGGGCTGCGCGATGAAGCGGTCGCCGATGACCACGCGGGCGCCGATGCGGGCGCCTTCGCGCAGGAAGGCCTTTTCCCCCAGAACCGCACTCGTGCCGACAAAGCTTTGCGGCCCGATGACGCTGCCCGCACCGATCTGGGCACCGGCGCAGATCACGGCGAGCGGACCGACGGAGACATTGTCGCCAAGGCTGGCGGTGTCGTGGATCACGGCGGAGGGGTGAATGCCGTCGTCCCAGCCCTGGCCGGGGTCGAACAGGGTGGAAAGGCCCGACATCACGTAGCGCGGACGCGGTGCGACGATGGCGGCCTCCAGTCCCAGCGCCTGCCAGTCGGCCCCGTCCCAGACCAGCGCGGCGCGCGCCGCGCCCTGCGACAGGGTCTGGGCGTATTCGGGCTTCATTGCCAGGGCAAGGTCCCGGGCCGTGGCGTCGGCCGGTTCGGACACGCCGGCAACGGTGACGGAAACATCGCCCAGGGCCGTGGCCCCAAGCGCATCTGCGATCTGCTCAATCGTGTAGGACATGACGGACCCCCTGCGTTCGGGGCCGGTTTACCCCCGAACGCCGGGCAGCGAAACCCCTGCCCGCTCCAGCGCGTCCCAGATCCGGGCATCCCGGCCATAGACATCCGCGCGGTAGTTGGTGTGGCCCTTGGGCTCGGTCACGGCGGTCCGGTAGATGATGTGCACCGGCACCTTCACCTCGAGGTTCACCTTGGTTTCGCGGCCCGTGTTCAGGATGCGGTGGAACGCGCCCTCGGGGTCGGCCTCCTGCCGCGCCAGAAGGGCATAGGCGAAATCGAACGGCTGTTGCAGCCGGATGCAGCCGTGGCTGTAGGCGCGGGTTTCATGGTCGAAGAGGTGCTTCTGCGGCGTGTCGTGCAGATAGATGTTGTACTTGTTCGGGAACATGAACTTCACCAGGCCAAGCGCATTGCGGCTGGAGGGCGGCTGCTTGATCGCGAAGGGAAAGTTGCGGGCGTTGTAGGCCCCGAAATTGATGCTGGAGCGACTGACCGTGCGGCCGCGGCTGTCGACCAGGCGCAGGTGGCCGGCGGCGTTGCGGTTGCGCTTCATCTGCGGCAGGTATTCCTTGACCGCGATGGAGCGCGGCACGTGCCAGGTCGGGTTGATGACCATGTGCTCCATCTCGTCCGAGAATTCGGGGCTTTGACGGTCGGCGGCCTTGGCGCCGATCACGGCCCGGGTGCGGAAGGTCTCGATGTCGTCATCCATGATCCGGGCGGAGAAGTCGGTGAGGTTCACCAGGATGTGGCGCTTGCCCCTGCCCTGCGGCAGGTTCAGCCAGCGCTCGCGTTCCATCGCCACGATGATGGATTTCAGCCGGTCTTCGGCGGTGGCGTTGATTTCGCGCAGGGTGCTTTCGCCCGCGACGCCGTCGGTTTCCAGCCCGTGGTCGCGCTGAAACTCGCGCACGGCCTTCCGGATCGTGGGATCATAGCTTTGCGTCGCGGTCCGCCCGAGATAGCCCTTGGCCATCAGCCGGTTGCGCAGGGCAACGACGGCGGGCCCGGTTGCGCCCGGTTCCAGCTTGGTGGCCGGAACGGTCGGACCCCAGCCGCCGCTGACGACGAGGCCCTCGAGGCGCATCTTTTCCTTCATCAGGCGCTTGTATTCGTTGGTCGAGGGGGCAAGCTGCCGGATGAACTGGCGCGGCTCGCGGCTGGCGGCGAAGGCGGTCAGGGTGCGGGTGCGGTCGTAGTCGCGCAGCTCGCGCTTGATCGCGGGGACCACGCGGCGCGGATCCAGCACGCCGGTGCGCATGGCGTCGGCAAGATTCAGGAACGCCTTGCTGAGCGCGACCTCGGCTAAGCCGATATCGCGGGGCGTGCGCGCGGCGCGCAGCGTGTCGATCAGGCCGTCGATGTCGTAGCGCGACTGCGGCAGACCGTGGGCCGACACCGATTGCAACCCCAGGATCAGCGCCTGCCGCCGTGCCTTGTCGGCTTCCTCGTCGGTCCAGATGCCGCGAAAATCGGTGCTGCGGTAAAACGCTGCCAGATCGCGATCGTCCGCGGCGGCTTCGGCCACGGCCTGTTTGTAGGCGGTGACCTGCGCGTGAGCGGGCGTGGAGGCGGACAGCGAGACGACGACCGCCGCGAGCGCACTGACGATGGTGGTGAAAATGCTGGTGTGCCCCAAGGTGCGCAACGCGCTGCTCATGCCGTTCTCCAAGTTACCGTATTCCCCTGCGTGCAAAACAAGCGCACGCGATCATTAGTTCCTATTGCGGGTGGAACTGTCCAATCACAATTGGTTTTAAAGGTAAAATCCGCCGCATGTTGCAGCATCGCCGCAGGCTGGGCCGTGCTTCGCAGACACATCTGACCGAAATTTGCGCAAATTCTTGCCGAAATCGCTTGCGCTATGGAACCGGCGGACTTTCACCCCTTGGTAACCGAATCCTGATATGCCATAACACTCCTGCATCTGGGGATGAGATGAACAGAGCCGCTTCTTAACGCGGCAACAGGCAAGCGACGGGACAGGCGCTAACAACATGACCGATCAAAGCTCGACGAGCGTAACGCGGCGTGCGTTACTGGGTGCATTTGCGGCTACGACAGTGGTTGCGGCACCAACTTTTTCCAAGGCAGCAGGGTTCCTTCGGGGCGCAGGCGACATTCGTCGGCTGACGATGGCCTCGCCCCGCACCGGTGAAAAGATCGACACGATCTACTGGATCGAAGGGGAATACATCAAGGACGCGGTCCGCGAGATCAACCTCTTCATGCGCGACTGGCGCACCAACGACGTGCACAATATCGATATGCGCACGATGGACATCATGGCAGCGGCCCACAACCTGATGGATGTGAACGAGCCCTACCTGCTGCTCTCGGGCTATCGCAGCCCGAAGACGAACGCGATGCTGCGCTCGCGCTCCAGCGGCGTGGCGAAGAACTCGCGCCACCTGCGCGGCCAGGCGGCGGACCTGCGGCTGAACTCGCGCTCGGTGAACCAGATGTTCCGCGCGGCCTCGGCCTGCCGCGGCGGCGGCGTGGGCCGCTATTCGGGGTCAAACTTCGTGCACATGGATTGCGGTCCGGTGCGCAGCTGGGGGCGGTAAGGCCCCGCCCGACAAAACGCGAATATTTCTGTTCAGCACCGGCCCTGCGAGGTCGGTGTTTTTGTCTGCGGGGGTGAGATCCCGGATCAGGTCCGGGACGGTCTGTCGCTGCTTTCGTTCGGCACAATCCTGGTGCAGACGTCATCCCGGACCTGATCCGGGATCTCTTGCTGGTGTCGACGGGCTGCGGCGCCCCTACCCCAGCCTGGCCATCCGCGCGTCGCGCAGCCGGGCGAAATCGTCACCCGCGTGGTAGGACGAGCGCGTCAGCGGCGTGGCAGAGACCATCAGGAAGCCCTTGCCATAGGCGACCTTCTCATAGGCCGCGAACTCGTCGGGATGCACGAAGCGATCCACGGCGTGGTGCTTGGGCGTGGGCTGAAGGTACTGGCCGATGGTCAAGAAATCGATATCGGCGGCGCGCATGTCGTCCATGACCTGGTGCACAGCTTGTCGGTCTTCGCCCAGGCCCACCATGATGCCGGACTTGGTGAATATGCCCGGATCCATTTCCTTGACCCTTTGCAGCAGGCGCAAGCTGTGGAAATAGCGCGCACCGGGGCGCACCTCGGGGTAAAGGCCCGGAACGGTTTCGAGGTTGTGGTTGAAGACGTCGGGGCGGGCCGCGACCACGACTTCAAGCACCGCAGGGTCGCAATGCAGGAAATCGGGTGTCAGGATCTCGATCGTGGTGCCGGGAGAGCGGTGGCGGATCGCGCGGATCGTCTGGGCGAAATGCTCGGCCCCGCCATCGGTCACGTCGTCGCGGTCCACCGAGGTGATGACCACGTGATTAAGCCCCAGCTTCTGCACCGCGTCGGCCACGCGTCCCGGCTCGAACGGGTCGAGCTCCTCGGGTGGTTTACCGGTGGCGATGTTGCAAAACGAGCAGGCGCGGGTGCAGACCTCGCCCATGATCATCATGGTGGCGTGGCCCTGATTCCAGCATTCGCCGGCATTGGGACAGCCCGCTTCCTCGCAGACCGTGACCAGCTTGTGCTCGCGCATGATCCGGTGGGTTTCGAGATACCCTTTGCCGACCGGCGCCTTGACACGAATCCAGTCGGGCTTTTTCGGTTGGGCGTTGTCGGGCCGGTGCGCCTTTTCAGGGTGGCGCTGGTCCGGGATCTTGAGATCGCGCACGAATTTTTCCCCGCAAATCCTTTGGTAAGACATCCTATTTATAAGTCACCGTGGTGGGAAGTTCCAGTGATGCAAACCTGTCATGCATGTGGCGGGTGCGCGCTTAACGAGTGGCCCACCTCCTGCCATCCCGGCGTGCCCGGTCCTCGCGCCGGCGCCACCGCCGACTTCGGGCATTTGCGCGGGGTCCGGGCCGGTCTATGCTGCCGCTCGAGGCGGAACGCGGGGGCAGGATGGATTGGCAGAGACACAGGCGCGAGGCGCACCGGCTGAGCCAGACGCAGGAATACCTGAAGCAGATCGTCTATGGCGGCAATGACGGGATCGTGACCACCTTCGCCATCGTGGCGGGATTCGCCGGCGCGCAGGCCGAGGGCGTGGCGCAGATCGGCGGCGTGGCGGTCCTGGTTTTCGGTCTGGCCAACCTCTTTGCCGATGCGATCAGCATGGGGCTGGGCGAATTCCTGTCGCTTCGGTCGCAGCATGACCTTTACCGGGCGCGGCGCACAAGCGAGCTGCGCGAAATCGCCGCCGACCCGGAGCACGAGCGGATGGAGCTGTTCGAGATCCTGCGCCAGCGCGGCCTGCCCGCCGGGGAGGCCGACACGACAGCGACGATCATGTCGCGCCATCCCGAGATCATGGCCGACCTGATGATGACCTACGAATTCGGGATGCAGGACCCCGACGAGGACAGCCCCGTTCTGAGTGGGCTGTTCACCTTCGGCGCGTTCCTTCTGTTCGGTGCGATTCCCCTGTTCCCCTATTTCGTGCTGGAGGCCACGCAGACGACCTTTGTCCTGTCGGTTGCGGCAACCGCGGCGGCGCTGATGGCGCTTGGGGTGCTGCGCTGGAACGCGACCGGCGAACATATGGGGCGCTGCGTGGGCGAGACGCTGCTGGTGGGCACGATCTGTGCGCTGGCGGCCTTCGGCGTCGGCTGGCTGGTGGGCAGCTGAGGCGCGGGCCCCCTACCCCATCAGGCCCGCGCTGTCGCCCAGCTCGGCGTAGTGACGCTTGAGCCGTTGCAGCGCGATGCGCAGGACAATCTTTCCCGACCGCGCCGACCAGCCAAGCTTTTTCTCGGTGGTTTCCAACCCTTCGAGAAAACAGCAGCAGCGCAGGGCCACATCTGCAAGCCCCGGCCCCAGATCGCGCAGGGCGCCAAGCACCCGCGCCTGCGCGGCCTGGGCACTGGCGGCGGGCGGAGCGACGGGCGCGGGCTGTGTCTTGCCGGTCAGAATGTCGGTCCAGTCCGTCCGGGGCGTGTCGCCCAGGTGGCCCATCTCGAAATCTTCGCGCAGGCGTTCGCCGGCCCGCACCAGGTCGGGCGCGAGAAAGCGGCTGCCGTCGCGGTCGCGGCGGCGCGCGAGCAGGATCAGGGGAGACTCCCCGATGCCATGGCGGAGACGGCGCCGACCCTCGGCCGCGTCATCCTCCGGGAGCGGCGCATCCTGCCCCAGAAAGGCGGCCTGCGACTCGGCAAAGCCCTGGGCGCTGTTCTCCGCCCGGGCCATCAGCTGTCCAAGCGCGGATCGTCCCGCCGACGTGATGGCGTAGCGTGACACGCGGCCGGGCGTGTCGCAGCTGATCCAGCATTTCAGGGCCATCGCCTCGGCCACGTCGCGGTCGACGACCGCGGTGCGGTTCTGGCCCGCCTCGGTTTCGCGGACCACGACGGCCTTGTCCATTTCGCTGGCCACGGCCAGGACCGCGCCTTTCTCGCAAAGCCGGCGCAGAACGCGCAGCGCCTCGCGGTTCAATCGGGATTCGGTGAGGGTTGTCGCGGTCTCGGCGGGGGTCGGCAGCATGGTCATGCGGGTCTCCTTGAGGCATGAACCGGCACCGGGCTGCGACATGACCTGTGGGCCAAGGCGGCGCAGGGCCTCGTCGACGAGGTGATCGTCGCGCAAGGCCTCGAACGCACGCACTTGTCGGGAAACGGTCGAGGCGTGACAGCCGAGTTTCCGGGCCAGCGCCCGGATCGACGTGCCGCCCTCCGTATGGGCCAGATAGGTTATGGCCGCCATCGGCACCCAAGACAGATCTTTGCCGGGCGTCGACCCGGGCACTCCAGCCATGCTCATCCGTTTCCCTCCTTGGCCTGATCTCTTGTGACAGGATCAGTTGTCCCCAAAGTGCCCACAGAGTTCTCCACAAGCGACATGCAACCTAAGGGCGACTTGGTTACCAGTTCGTTAATTTTCACTCCGTTCGGCAACAATGGTTTCTCAAGTGTAAACAATTGGCCACGGCGGCGTGCGGTGGAACGGCGATTCACGCAACGCACCGGCGAGTCGTGTCACTCAGAGGGCTCCGCAGAACAGGAGACCGACACCATGACCCACGCGCTTGCCCTTCTAGATTCGCTGACCCGCCCGCGCCTGTTGATCAAGGCGGCCAGGATCGGCGCCGCGCAGTATCGCCGCGACATTCACCTGGGGCGCCTTCTGGACATCGAACCGCTGCCCGACAGCGGCGCGGCGCTGGAATTGTTGATCGAGATCGAGGCCGCGCTGGACGAAGCGCGGCGGCGGCGCAGCGCCGAATACGCCGTGGCGCGGCATCTGGACCTTTTGATCGCAATCATGGGAGAGGCCCGGCTGATCCGGGCGGCGATGGCGCCCGAAGGCGCGACACCGGCGCAGGGCATGGCACCCGCGCCGGTGTCTTGAGGGATCAGGCGAAGGCGTCGGGCATGGACGCCTTTCTTTCCGCCACGTAGGCGTCGAGCGCTTCGAGCACGCCGGGGTCGAGATGGGGCTGCTGGTAGTTGGCCAGCTGCTTTTCGACGCGGGTGGTGGCCAGCGCCATCGTGTCCTGCCCGCCCTCGTCGGCCCATTGCTCGAACGGCTTGTAGTCGAGCATTTCCGAGCGCCAGAAGGCGGTCTTGAAGTTGGCCTGGGTATGGGCGCAGCCCAGGTAGTGCCCGCCGGGGCCGACCTCGCGGATGGCATCCATCGCCTGGCCGTTCTCGTCGGTGTAGATGCCTTTGGCGAGGTGATGGTAGACCCCCAGCTGGTCGGCATCCATGACGAATTTCTCGAACGAGGACACCAGCCCGCCTTCGAGCCAGCCGCAGGAATGCAACATGAAGTTGACGCCCGAAAGAAGCCCCATGTTGAGGCTGTTGGCGGTTTCATACGCGGCCTGCGCGTCGGGCAGCTTGGAGCCGTTGAACGACCCGGCCGAACGGTAGGGCAGCCCCAGGCGGCGGGCGAGTTGGCCCGCGCCATAGGTGATGTGCGCGGCCTCGGGCGTGCCGAAGGTGGGCGCGCCGGAGTTCATGTCGATCGAGGTCACGAAGGCGCCCATGATGACGGGTGCGCCGGGGTTGCAAAGCTGGTTGAAGGCGACGCCCGCCAGCGCCTCTGCCATCACCTGCGTCAGGGTGCCGGCCACGGTCACCGGCGCCATGGCGCCACCGACGATGAAGGGCGAGACGATGCAGGCCTGGTTGTTCTTGGCGTAAACCTCCATCGCGCCCATCATCACCTCGTCGAAGGTGAGCGGCGAGTTGATGTTGATCAGTGAGGTCATCACCGTGTTTTGCTGCACGAACTCCTCGCCGAAGAGGATTTTGCACATATCCACGCTGTCCTGCGCGCGGGAAGGTTCGGTCACCGAGCCCATGAAGGGCTTGTCCGACAGCACCATGTGGGCGCGCAGCATGTCGAGGTGACGCTTGTTGACGGGGATGTCGGTGGGTTCGCACACCGTGCCGCCCGAGTGGTGCAGCCACTTGGACATGTAGCCGAGTTTCACGAATTTCTCGAAGTCGGCCATGGTGGCATAGCGCCGGCCGCCCATGGCGTCGCGCACGAAGGGAGGGCCGTAGACCGGGGCGAAGACCAGGTTGTTGCCACCCACCACGACGTTGCGCTCGGGGTTGCGGGCGTGCTGGGTATATTGCGACGGCGCGGTCTTAATCAGTTCGCGCGCGAGGCCGCGGGGGATGTGCACCCGCTCGCCCTGCACGTCGGCGCCGGCGTCCTTCCACATTTTCAGAGCGCGCGGATTCTCGACGAAGTTGACGCCGATCTCTTCCAGAACGGTTTCGGCATTGTGCTCGATCATCTCGAGCGCCTCTTCGTTGAGGATTTCGTAATTCGGGATATTGCGCTCGATATACTTGGCGGTTTCGACGCTGACGGCGGTACGTTCCGCGCGGCGGGCTGCGCCGCCTCCGCCCCGGGCCCGTCTGCGGGTTGCTGCTTCGGCCATATTCTGGTTCCCCAACGTGAACTTGCACCCATGACAGAGTGCGACTGCGCCCTTAAATATCCGCTAACGCGACCGAGTCGCGGGAGATTTGCGCCGTTTCACGGTCTATAGCGACATTCGGCGTGGACGATGGGAGCGATCGGCCGGGGCGCGTGGGCTCTCGCCCACCCTACGGGATGTGGCGGCGCGGCATCCCGGACTTGATCCGGGATCTCCGGGTCCGAGGGATCCTCGGGTCAGGCCCGAGGATGACGGAACGCTTCACGGTCACACGGCTTGGTCAAGCACGCGCAAACCTGTTGCATCGGCCCGGCGCATTTCATAATGGCTTGGCATGACCCAGCACGATCGCCTTCTCATCATCGACTTCGGCAGCCAGGTGACGCAGCTGATCGCGCGCCGCCTGCGCGAATTGAGCGTCTACTGCGAAATCCATCCCTTTCAAAAGGTCACGGATGACTTCCTGAAGGAGTTCGCGCCCAAGGCGGTGATCTTCTCGGGCGGTCCCGATACGGTGACGCGCGAGGGATCGCCCCGGCCGCCGCAATCGGTCTATGACCTTGGCGTGCCGATCCTGGGGATCTGCTATGGCCAGCAGGTCATGATGCAGGATCTGGGCGGCCGCGTCGAAGGCGGCAAGATCTCGGGCGGCGGCGGCACGGCGGAGTTCGGCCGCGCCTGGGTCTCGCCCAGCGAAGAGCGGATCGAGCTGCTGGCGGGCTGGTTCCTGGACGCGCGCGAGCAGGTCTGGATGAGCCATGGCGACCACGTGGCCAAGCTGGCGCCCGGCTTTGCCGTCTACGGCACCTCGCCGCACGCGCCTTTTGCCATCACCGCCGACCTGGAGCGGGATTTCTACGCAGTGCAGTTCCACCCGGAAGTGCATCACACGCCCAATGGCCGCACGCTTTACGAGAATTTCGTCAAGCGGGCCGGGTTCAAGGGCGACTGGACCATGGCCGCCTACCGCGAGGAGATGGTCGAGGCGATCCGCGAACAGGTGGGCGACTCCAAGGTGATCTGCGCGCTGTCGGGCGGCGTGGACAGTTCGGTGGCCGCGGCGCTGATCCACGAGGCGATCGGCGAGAACCTGACTTGCGTCTTCGTCGATCATGGCCTGTTGCGCCTGAACGAGGGCGAGGAAGTCGTGGGCATGTTCCGCGACCACATGAACTTGCGCGTGATCCACGCGCAGGAACAGGACCTGTTCCTGGGCGAATTGGAAGGCGTCTCGGACCCCGAGACCAAGCGCAAGATCATCGGCAAGCTCTTTATCGACGTGTTCCAGAAATACGCCGACAAGATTGAGGGCGCGGCCTTTCTCGCGCAAGGCACGCTTTACCCGGATGTCATTGAATCGGTGAGCTTTTCCGGTGGCCCCAGCGTGACGATCAAAAGCCACCACAACGTCGGCGGCCTGCCCGAGAAGATGGGGCTGAAGCTGGTCGAGCCGCTGCGGGAACTCTTCAAGGACGAGGTGCGGGCCTTGGGCCGCGAGCTGGGCCTGCCCGACAGTTTCATCGGGCGTCACCCCTTCCCCGGCCCGGGCCTTGCCATTCGCTGCCCCGGCGAGATCACCCGCGACAAGCTGGAGATCCTGCGCAAGGCGGATGCCGTCTATATCGACCAGATCCGCAAGCACGGGCTTTACGACGAGATCTGGCAGGCCTTCGTCGCCATCCTGCCGGTGCGCACCGTGGGCGTGATGGGCGACGGACGGACCTATGATTACGCCTGCGCGCTGCGGGCGGTCACGAGCGTGGACGGCATGACCGCCGATTATTACCCGTTCAGCCATGATTTCCTGGGCGAGACCGCGACGCGGATCATCAACGAGGTCGAGGGCATCAACCGGGTGACCTATGACATCACCAGCAAGCCGCCGGGCACCATCGAATGGGAATAGGCGCCTGCCGTCGGGTCCTGCGCCCCCAATAACGCCACGTTGAAATTCATGACGCCCCCGCATCACACCGGCTACCGCAGAGAGATCGACGGCCTTCGGGCCTTCGCGGTCCTGTCGGTCGTGGCCTTTCATGCGTTTCCCGGTGCGGTGCCGGGCGGGTTCGTCGGCGTCGATGTCTTCTTCGTCATCAGCGGCTTTCTGATCACCAGCCATATCTTCGAGAAGCTGGACCAGGGCGCGTTCAGCTTTGCCGACTTCTTTCAACGGCGCATCCGGCGAATCTTTCCCGCGCTTCTGGTGGTGATGTCGCTCAGCCTGCTGTTCGGCTGGCTGGTCCTGTTGTCGGACGAGTTCAACCAGCTTGGCCTGCACGTCGCCAGCGGCGCGGCGTTCATCAGCAATTTCGTCTTTGCCGCCGAGGCCGGCTATTTCGACGCCGCCGCCGAGCTGAAGCCGATGCTGCACCTGTGGAGCCTCGCGGTCGAGGAGCAGTTCTATATCCTGTGGCCGCTGGCCCTCTGGGTGGCGTGGAAACTGCGGGTCGGCCTGCTGATCCTGACCCTGATCGTGTTCGCGGCCTCCTTCGTCGTGAATGTCGCCTATGCCACCTCGCATCCGGTCGAGGCGTTCTTCTGGCCGTTCGGGCGCTTCTGGGAGTTGCTGAGCGGCAGCATTCTGGCGTGGTTCACGGTGCACCGGAACGGGCCGCTCGCCGGTGCAGCGGTTCGCAAACTGGCGGGAGGACTGGGTATGCTGCTTCTGGTCGTGTCGGTGGCGATGATCGACCGGACAGTCGCCTTTCCGTCCTGGTGGGCGATCCTGCCCGTTCTGGGCGCGGTGCTCGTGATCTTTGGCGGGGCGACGGCTTGGGGGGTGGCCCCCCTCTTCACCAATCGCGTCGCGGTCTGGTTCGGGCTGATAAGTTATCCGCTCTACCTTTGGCATTGGCCGGTCCTGTCGTTCCTGCACATTGCAGAGGACGACGTGCCGCACCGGGATGCGCGGGTTGCGGGCGTGCTCCTGGCCATCCTGCTGGCATGGCTGACCTATCGCTTGATCGAGCGACCGATCCGCTTTGGTAAATTCCGTGAACCGGCACGGTCGCTGTGGCTGGCGGCGATCATGGTGGCGGTCGGACTGGCGGGCTTGGTGGTCAGCCGGACCGATTTCAGCGACACCCACACCGCCCGGACGGTGTATTTGCGGGGCGGTCTGGAGCACCGGATCGGACCGTCCAGCCGGTGGTTCGAGGGGCGTGACGACTGGCTGTTCCTGGGCAACAGCTATGACCGGACGGTGGCCAAGCTGCGATCCGACAGCCCGCCGCCGACCGACGAGGTGGAAGACACGCGCGCGCTCTTTGCAGAGATCGCGGGGACGGCGGCGCGATCCGGCACGCGCGTTGCCCTGCTTGTCGGTCCCAACAAGTCGTCGGTCTATCCCGAGTACCTGCCGCCGGAACTGACGCCCGCGGACAGCCGGTATTTCGGGGCCTTCGCGCGGGCGTTGAGTTCTGTCCCGAACCTGACGTTCCATGATCCGACCGCCGGGTTCCTGCGGGACAAGGAGGCCGAGGGCGAACTCTATTTCCGCACGGACACGCATTGGAACAGCAAGGGCGCGTTTCTTGCCTGGGACGGGCTGATGCAAGCGCTCGGGCTGCCGGTGCCGGAGGTGGCGTTTGTGCCCGGTCCCGAAGTGCGCGGCGACATCATAGAGATCGCCGGGATGGAGCGCTTTCCGCTGCGTCCCGGCGACAACTGGCTCTACGAGTTCCGGCGGGATATCGAGCTTGAGCGCCGCGGCATTCCCGACGCGACGGTCACCGATTCCTTCGGCCTGCGCGAAGTGGTGACGAACTCGAATCCGCCGTCGGACATGACGGTCTGGGTGATCGGGGATTCCTTTGCCTCGTCGGTCAAGCCGTTCATCGAGGCGAGTTTCCGCGAGGTTCACCACAAGGGCCATTGGAACGAGCGCCTGCCGCGACTGGCGGACGATCTGGACGCCGCCGAGGAAAAACCGGACCTGATCGTGATCATCCGGGTCGAAAGATCCTTCTGACCGCTGCATCACGAGCGCATCCCCAAAACCGCACTCTGCCCTTGGAAAGCGCCCTGCGGCTCTTTAGAGAACGTGTCAGCGCCAGCGGGCCCCGGCATCTGCCGGACCGGTCCGTTGCGCGCCATGATCCTTCAGCCGATCCGGGGACCAGATGACCGACAACCTGCAAAACCCGCCGCGGGACACCGCGGCGTCCGTCCTGCGCGCGGGCGTTTTTATGCTGGGGGCCGTGGCGTCCTTTACCCTGATGGCCGTGGCCGGGCGACAGGTGAGCTTCGAGCTGGATACATTTGAAATCATGATGTTTCGCAGCTTCGTCGGTCTGGCCGTCGTGATGGCGTTCGTGCTGGTTCAGGGACGCCTGCACGAGCTGCCGACGCGAAAGACCGGCACGCATCTTCTGCGCAACATCTTTCATTTCACCGGACAGAACCTGTGGTTCTTCGCCATCACCATGATCCCGCTGGCGCAGGTCTTCGCGCTGGAATTCACCACGCCCCTGTGGGTGCTGATCCTGTCGCCGCTGATGCTGGGCGAACGGATGACGCGGATGCGGGTCATCGCCGCCGTGCTGGGCTTTGTCGGTATCCTGATCGTGGCGCGCCCCACGCCCGAGACGCTGAACATCGGCACCGCGGCCGCGGCGGCCTGCGCCATCGGATTTGCCGGGACATACATCTTCGCCAAGCGGCTGACGCGCACGGAATCGCTGGCGTGCATCCTGTTCTACATGACGGTCATGCAGGCGGTGTTCGGGCTGATCTGCGCCGGCTTCGACGGCGACATCGCTCTGCCCTCGGGCACCAGCCTGCCGTGGCTGGTGGCCATCGGCATCTGCGGGCTGACGGCGCATTTCTGCATCACCTCGGCCCTGTCGCTGGCCCCCGCCACGCTGGTCAGCCCGATCGACTTCATGCGCCTGCCGGTGATCGCCATCGTCGGACTGCTGGTCTACGGCGAGGCGGTCAGCATCTATGTGTTCGTGGGCGCCATACTGATTTTCGGGGCGAATTACCTCAACCTCTGGTCGGAAACCCGCAAAAGCTGAACCGCCCGGTTCGGAACAGGCCAAAGCTGTGACATTCTTGCAAGGTCCGTGTGTCCTCCAGACATCGTGACGTCGCGTAAAAATTGACCAATTTTTACACGTAACAGTAGTGTGATGTCATGTTCTGGAGGAGAGGAACTCATGAAAAATCTAGCTTTGGCAGCCTGCGCGCTCACCGCAACTGCCTCTGCCGCCTCAGCAGGCGGAATCGAACGCCGCGGTGACCCATCGCAAATCCTGTTCGAAGAGAGCAGGAACTATCTGCAATTCTCGGTGGCGACCGTGCACCCCAACGTGTCCGGCCCGCCGATCGGACAGGCCGCGGCCATCGGCGCACTGCCGACCGGCAACATTCAAAACAGCTATCAAAGCTACGCCCTGGGCTTCAAGCACCAGTATAATGACCGCCTGGCGCTGGCCTTTGTCATCGACGAGCCCGTGGGCGCATCCGTGAACTATCGGACGGGCCCCTATACCGGCCCGGGCACCGGCGCGTTCTTCGGCGCCTCGAACGCCGAAGTGTCTTCGATCCAGTTCACGGCCATGGCCAAGTACGAGGTCGTGGACAACATCAGCGTCTATGGTGGCGTGCGCTACCAGGGGTTGAAGGGTGACATCGTTGTCATCTCGCCCGCGACCGGCCCCGCGGGAGGCCCTGGCCCTTATACGCTGAGCGTCGATAACGACTTTCAGCTTGGCTACCTGGTTGGTGCGGCCTATGAGCGGCCCGAACTGGCCATGCGCTTTGCGCTGACCTACGAGTCGAAGATCGAGCATTCGTTCCGCGACAACAACGGCACGCCGTTCGACGTGGAAATCCCCCAGGCTGTGACCTTGCACGCCCGCTCGGGGATCGCGCCCGACACGCTGCTGTTCGGGTCGATCAAGTGGCGTGAATGGACGGCGTTCAACGTGCAGCCCGCGGATTTCTTTTCCTATACGCCTGCGCCGGTCAACACGTCGATCGCCAGCGGCACCAGCGACATCTGGACCTACGAGCTGGGTCTTGGTCGCCGGTTCAGCGAGAACTGGAGCGGTGCGGCGATCATCGGCTATGAAAAAGACAACGGCGACATCGTCGGCAACCTTTCGGGCACGGACGGCTATGTCAGCTACGGGCTTGCCGCGACCTACGAAACCGAGTCTTGGAAGATCACGTCCGGCATCCGGTATATCGACGTGGGCAGCGCCAACAGCTCGGTCACCGGGTTTACCGGCAGCGACGCCATCGCCGTCGGCACGACCGTGGGCTTCAAGTTCTAGAACGCGCCACCGGACAAATTCGGAAAACCCCGCCGACCACTTCGGCGGGGTTTTTCTTTTGGCCATACTGCTTTGAGGTTTGACGCCCCGCGCGGTGCTGGCTACCAAAGCGGCTCAAAGGAGAGCCGCGACCATGATTTACAAGACCGCGCAGGCATGGCGGGATGCGCCGCACAAACGGGTGCTGTTCTATGGCATGTCGGGGCTGGGCAAGACGCACCTGTCCAACATGCTGCGCGATGCGGGCACGTGGTTTCACTATTCCATAGATTACCGGATCGGCACGCGCTACATGGGCGAGCTGATCGCCGACAACGCCAAGGCCCACGCGATGAAGGTGCCCTTCCTGCGTGATCTGCTGAAGTCCGACTCGATCTACATCGGCTCGAACATCACCTTCGACAACCTGTCGCCGGTCTCCACTTACCTGGGAAAACCCGGCGATCCGGACAAGGGCGGTCTGCCCATCGACGAGTACCGCATCCGGCAGGAGCAGTTTCGCCGGGCCGAAGTGAACGCGCTGATGGACACCGGGCATTTCATCGAACGCGCCGGGCGGCTTTACGGCTATCCGCATTTCGTCTGCGATACCGGCGGGTCGATCTGCGAATGGGTGGATGGCGACGACCCGGACGACCCGATCCTGACGGAGCTGGCCTCTCACTGTCTTTTGATCGGGCTGAAGGGCAATGACGCGCACCGGCAGGAGCTGATCCGCCGGTTCGACCGCGCGCCCAAGCCGATGTGCTATCAGCCCGAGTTTCTGGCGGCCGCCTGGGCGGAATACCTGAGCGAAAACAAGGTCGAAGAAGGCGATGTTGAACCCGATCATTTCATCCGCTGGACCTATGCCCGCGCGCTGGCCCACCGCGCGCCGCGCTATGCGGCGATGGAGAAATGGGGCATCACGCTTGATCACGACGAGGTTTCGCAGGTCACAACCGCCGACGGGTTCGAGGCACTGGTGGCCGCAGCCCTTGAGCGTACGGGATAAACCTCTATCTAGGCCGGACCGCCGCAAACAGGTTATCACATGCCCATAAAGATCCCTTCCAGCCTGCCCGCCTTCGACGTCCTCACCCGCGAGGGCGTCATGGTGATGGACGAGGATCAGGCATCGCGGCAGGATATCCGGCCCTTGCGGATCGGTCTGTTGAACCTGATGCCCAAGAAGATCCAGACCGAGAACCAGTTCGCCCGCCTGATCGGCGCGACGCCGCTGCAGATCGACCTGAGCCTCATCCGCATGTCCGAGCACCGCACCAAGAACACCGCCGCGGATCACATGGAGAGCTTTTATCGCCCCTTCACCGAGATCGAGGCGACGGGCGAGAAATTCGACGGGCTGATCATCACCGGCGCCCCGATCGAGCATCTGGAGTTTTCAGACGTCACCTATTGGGACGAGCTGACCCGCGTCTTCGAGTGGACGACGACCCACGTGCATTCCACCTTCGGCGTCTGCTGGGGCGGGATGGCGATGATCAACCATTTCCACGGGGTCAAGAAGCACCTGCTGGACGCCAAGGCGTTCGGCTGTTTCCGGCACCGCAACATGGCGCCCGCCTCGCCGTTTCTGCGCGGGTTTTCCGACGATTGCGTGATCCCGGTCAGCCGCTGGACCGAGATGCGCCGCGACGAGATCGACGCGGTGGACGGGCTGGAGGTGCTGCTGGACAGTGACGAGGTCGGCCCCTGCCTGGTGCAGGACAGCGCGGCGCGGTCGCTCTATATCTTCAACCACCTGGAATATGACAGCGACACGCTGAAACAGGAATACGACCGCGACATCGACGCGGGCACGCCGATCAACGTGCCGTGCAATTACTATCCCGACGACGACCCGGCCTGCCCGCCTCAGAACCGCTGGCGCAGCCATGCGCACCTGCTCTACGGCAACTGGATCAACGAGATTTACCAGACGACACCCTTTGAAATGGACGCGATCGGGCTAGGTTCGCGCTGGTAACGATCGACGGGGGTGCAGGGCTGATGAAACGCGGGCTGGTCTGGGCGGCGCTTGGCGCCGTGGCGCTGTTGTCAAGTTGTGCGGGGCTGGCCGGCGTCAAGGAACGCACCGCCGAGGAAACCCATCCGCCGCTGGGCCGGTTTGTCGAGGTCGACGGCACCCGCGTGCATGTCTGGGTCGAGGGGTCGGGACCGGACGTGGTGCTGATCCACGGCGCGGGCGGCAACCTGCGGGATTTCACCTTCGACCTGGCGAAACGGCTGACCCCGCGCTACCGCGTCATCGCCTTTGACCGGCCCGGCCTGGGCTATACCGAGCGCCTGCCGGGCTATGGCGGCGTGGGCAGCACCGAGGGCGAAAGCCCGCGCGAACAGGCGGCGCTCCTGCAAAAGGCCGCGCGGCAGATCGGCGTGCGGCGGCCGGTGGTGGTGGGCCACAGTTTCGGCGGCGCCGTGGCGCTGGCCTGGGGTCTGAACGCGCCGCAGGACACGTCCGCGCTGGTGCTGCTGGCAGGTGTATCGAACCCCTGGCCGGGCGAGCTGGGCACCTTCTACAATGTCACCGGCACGGCCCTGGGCGGTGCGGCCGCGGTGCCTCTGATCACCGCGCTGGCCTCGGAGGAGCGGATCGAGCGCAGCATCGAGGGCACGTTCGCCCCGCAACGCGCGCCCAAGGGGTATTCCGAATACCTCGGCCCCGGCCTGACCCTGCGGCGCGAGACGTTGCGGGCCAACGGTCAGCAGGTGCTGGGCCTGCGCCCGCATATCGTGGCGATGTCGCAGCAGTATCGCGACCGGCTGCGGATGCCGGTCGAGATCGTGCATGGCGACGCGGACACCACCGTGCCGCTGGACGTCCACTCGATCCCGCTGTCGAAACAGCTGCGGCGTGGCACCCTCACGGTGCTGGAGGGCGTGGGCCACATGCCGCATCACGTGCGGCCCCAAGCAACGGTCGCGGCAATCGACCGCGCGGCCTCCCGCGCCGGATTGCGTTAAGCTGTTTAACATTCCATAGTCGCCCTAAAATCAAGGGAGTGGCCGCATGGACCTGCCATTTGACGGCGCGATCAGCACCTATTTCAAATCCGAGGCCCCGGAGGAGTTGCGCAACGCCATCCGCCGGGCCGACAAGGGCGATATCCTGTCGCCCGATTACCCGCATTCGGACCGGATGCCGCGCAAGGCGTACGAGCAGGACCTGCACCGCTTGCAGATCGAGCTGGTGAAGCTGCAGGCCTGGGTCAAGGACACCGGCGCGCGTGTTGTCTGCGTCTTCGAGGGGCGGGATGCCGCCGGCAAGGGCGGGACGATCAAGCGCTTTCGCGAGAACCTGAATCCGCGCGGCGCGCGGGTTGTGGCCCTGCCCAAACCCTCCGAGACGGAAGCCACGCAATGGTATTTCCAGCGCTATATCGATCACCTGCCCGCGGGCGGCGAAATGGTCTTCTTCGACCGCTCCTGGTACAATCGCGGCGTGGTGGAAAAGGTCTTCGGCTTTTGCACCGAAGCGCAGCGCGAGCATTTCTTTCACCAGGTCGGCGATTTCGAGAAGATGCTGGCCGACGAGGGTATTCACCTTTTCAAGTTCTGGCTGAACGTGGGGCGTGCCGAGCAGCTGCGCCGGTTCATGAAACGCGAGAGCGATCCGCTGAAGCAGTGGAAGCTGAGCTGGATCGACGTCGAGGGGCTGAAGAAATGGGACGCCTATTCAGAGGCCATTTCCGAGACGCTGGCGCGCTCGCACAGCACCCACGCGCCCTGGACGGTGGTCCGCTCGGACGACAAGCGGCGTGCCCGGGTTGAGGCGATCCGGCATATCCTGCTGAACATAGACTATGGCCGCAAGCTGCCGAAATCGCTGGGAAAACCTGACGCTTCGGTCTGCGGCGGTCCAGAGATATGGGATGCCTAAGCGCGGCTATCACCACGGCAACCTGCGCCAGGCGCTGGTGGACGCGGCGCTGACCCTGATCGAGGAGAAGGGTCCGACGGGCTTTACCCTGTCCGAGGCCGCCAAGCAGGCCGGCGTGACCCCGGCGGCGGTCTATCGCCATTTCGGCGGGCGCGAGGACCTCATCGCCGAGGCGGCGCGGCAAGGCTACGAGATCTTCGCCGACGTGATCGAATACGCCTATGGCACCGGCCAGACGGCGCTGAGCGCGTTTTCGGCCACGGGGCGCGCTTACCTGGCCTTCGCGCGGAAGTATCCCGGGCACTATATTGCGATGTTCGAAAGCGGCATTTCCGTCAATCGCAACGCCGACCTCGCCGCCGTGTCGGGCCGCGCCCGCACCGTGCTGGAACGGGCCGCCGAAGGGCTTTCGGCGCACATCCCGCCCGACAAGCGCCCGCCCACGGCGATGGTCTCGGCCCATGTGTGGGCGCTGTCGCATGGCGTGGTGGAGCTGTTCGCCCGCAACTCGCCCGGCACCCAAAGCCCCTTCCCGCCCGAGGACCTGCTGGAATCCGGCTTCGGCATCTACCTGCGGGGCCTGGGCCTGTTGCCGCCGGACAGCTGACAGGGCTTTTTGCGGCCGCGCCGGGCGCTACATCCGTCCGTCGCCGAACAGGGCCTTGTCCAGCAAGGGCGCCACGGCGCGGGCCGCCGGGGCCGAGATGTGATCCGCGTCCGTGTAAAGAAGCGCGCGGTCGAGCAGCCAGGCATACCGCCCCTCACGCTCGAAGAACGCGTTGACCGAAATCAGGTCCGCGCCCAGGTCTTCCGCGACATCCACCAGGATCGTGCGGGCGCCGCGCATCAGTTCGTCATGCACCCGGGTCTCGATGAAACTGCGCGCGACATCGGCCTCGAACTCGGCCTCCGGCAGGTCGCGCAGGATCGCCTGCCCGAGCACGTTGATCGGCAAGACCACCTGCTGCGGCACCTGATCCAGGATCACGACACGAATGCCGGCATCTTTGTAGTGGGAAATCGTCTGTCGCAGGCCGGTCTCGAAGCTGGCGAACCATTCCGCATCGCTTTGCCGGCGGTTGTCGGGATCGGTCGAGATCATGAACCGCCGCGGCTTGCGCGTGAGGTCGCCTTTGACATAAAGGCTCCACCTTGCGGCGAGGAATACCATGTCGACCCCGCGTGCCACGGCGTCTTCCGCAAAGGCCTGAACCTCGTCGTGACACTCTTGCGACGTCCGTCCGCCATTGACGAGATAGACGCCCAGCAAGGGCGGACAGGCGGCGCGGACACCGCGCAGCACGCGAATGTCCCGCATGGCCGCGATTTCGTCGAAGGCGGGCAGGATCGCTCCGGCATGACTGTCGCCCAGCACCGCGATCATCGGGCTTGGTACGTCGCTGTCGTGCACCATGCAGAGACCGCCGGGGCGCTCGGGCGCGCCGCCGGGGCACGAAGCGCCCTGACTTACAGGTCGGTTAGGCGTGAAGAGGTCGATATACGCCTGATCTGCCTTGCCATCCAGGCGTTGCGGCACGCCGTTCAATGCCAGAACCGTAAAGCCCACGGCGCCGAAGGCGACGATGCCCCCAAGGCTCGCACCGAAGACGGCCTTGCGCGACGGCAGCCATCCGGCGCGCCGGAACGGGCGCTCGACAATGGCCCAGGACAGCACCGCCAGCGCGAAGGAGAGCGCGATCAGGCCCCAGATCAGGCCCGGCACCGTCTCGGCCCAGCCGCGGATGCGGGCAAAGGCAAAAATTGGTTGATGCCAAAGGTAAAGCGAATAGCTGATCAGCCCGATGCCGACCAGCGGGCGCCACGACAGGACCCGCGCCGTCACTGTCTCGCGCGCGGCAAAGAGGATGACCAGCATCGCCCCGGCAATCGGCACCAGAGTGTAGGCGGAGGGCGACGGATCGTCAGGGCCGAGCCAGAAGACACTGCCCACGATCAGCGCAAGGCCGATTGCCGCCAGCGCCTCGTTCCGCATCTGTGGACGGTTCAGCAAAAGCGCGGCACAGATCGAGCCGGCCAGCAATTCCCACAGCCGGGACGGGGTGAAAAAGAAGTTCTCGGCCGGCAGGTTCCACGCGCCCCAGATGGCCAGCGCGATGGATGCCACGGCGCAAAGCGCGAAGACCGCGACATGCTTGCCGCGCCGAAAGCGGCCCAACGCCCAGAGCAGCGCCGGAAACAGGATATAGAACTGTTCCTCGACCGCGAGGCTCCAGGTGTGCAGCAGCGGACGCAGGTCGGCGGAGACGTCGAAATAGCCCGAATGTTCCAGGAAATGGACGTTCGAGATGAAGAGAACGGTAAAGGCCAGGCTGCGCGCGAAATCCTCCAGCGGATCAGGCGGGATCCACATCCACGCGAAGGGCACGCAGCAGGCCAGGACAAGGAACAGTGCGGGCAGGATGCGCCGCGCGCGCCGCTCGTAGAACCGCCACAGGCTGTAGGTGCCGGCCTCTCGGTCGGAAATCAGGATCGTGGTGATCAGGTAGCCGGAGATGACGAAAAAGATGTCGACGCCGATATAGCCGCCGCCGAAGACGGTAAAGCCCGCGTGAAAGAGGATGACCGGCAGCACGGCAACCGCCCTGAGACCGTCGATTTCACGCCTGTATTTCACACCCGACTGCCCCGAGAATTTCTTGCCATCCGTGAACCCGATAAAGGGCTGAGTTGCAAGAAAAAAGCGCGGCCTGCGCTGAGTCCGCGCTTTCGCATGGCGTGGTCGCGCTCTTCGCCCGCAACTCGCCCGGCACCCAAAGCCCCTTCCCACCCGAGGATCTGCTGGACTCCGGCATCGGCATCTACCTGCGCGGCCTGTGCCTCTTGCCGCCGGACCAACAGGAACCGCCAACCACTCTTCCTCTGGCCAAAAATATCCCGGGGGTTTGGGGGCTGGCCCCCAATTAAACCTGCGTTTGGGGGCTGGCCCCCAATTAAACCTGCGTTTGGGGGCTGGCTCCCGATCGCCCTTGCGTCTGGGGCCGGCCCCGTGCGGCGGTCATCCTCCGGCCTGACCCGAGGATCTCTCTGCCGCGGAGATCCCGGATCAGATCCGGGATGACGTGAGTGCCGGCCGGCAAAGAAAAGGGCCGCCCCACCGGACGGCCCTTCCCGAAATCCTGAACCCAAAGCTTAACGCTTGGAGAACTGGAAGCTCTTGCGGGCCTTGGCGCGGCCGTATTTCTTGCGCTCCACCACGCGGCTGTCGCGGGTGAGGAAGCCTGCCGCCTTCAACGCGCCGCGCAGCGACGGGTCGTAAAGCTGCAGCGCCTTGGAGATGCCGTGCTTGACAGCCCCGGCCTGGCCTGACAGACCGCCGCCCTTGACGGTGGCCTGCACGTCGAACTGGTCCTCGACACCGGCCACCGTGAACGGCTGGCGCAGGATCATCTGCAGCACCGGGCGCGCGAAGTACTTGTTCATTTCCTTGCCGTTGACCGAGACCTTGCCCGAGCCGGGCTTGATCCAGACGCGGGCGACCGCGTCCTTGCGCTTGCCGGTGGCGTAGGAGCGGCCCAGGTCGTCCCGGACAGGCTCGCGCGGCGCTTCCTCGGGCGTGCCCTGGACACCGCCGATATCATCGGTGACGGCTGCTTCGAGACCGTCGAGTGTTTTGATTTCGTCAGCCATGTCTCTTACACCCGCGTGTTTTTCTTGTTCATGGATTTCACATCCAGCACTTCGGGGCTTTGCGCCTCGTGCGGATGCTCGGTGCCGGCGTAGACGCGCAGATTGGTCATCTGGCGGCGCGCAAGGCGGTTCGACGGCAGCATCCGCTTGACGGCCTGCATGACGACACGCTCGGGGTGCGCGCCTTCCAGGATCTCCGCCGTGGTGCGCGACTTGATGCCGCCCGGGTGACCGGTGTGCCAGTAGTTGGGCTTGTCGCGCTTCTTGCCGGTCAGCTGCACCTTGTCGGCATTGATGACGATGACGTTGTCACCCATGTCCTGGCTCGGTGTGAAGCTGGGCTTGTGCTTGCCACGCAGGCGCGTGGCGACGATCGACGCAAGGCGGCCCAGAACGATGCCGTCGGCGTCGATCACGATCCACTTCTTGTCGATATCTGCCGGTGTTGCAGAAAAGGTTTTCATGGTCTTGTCCCCAAAGGTCAGAGGGTCATAATTCGGATTGCGGGGTTATATAGGCTCCGGTGCACAGTTCAAGCGGGAAATGCGCATTATTTCCATTCAAAAACAAAGACTTGTTATTTAGGTATCATTTTACCCCATATGGAAAGCCTGATTCACAACCCCGGCCCGCCGCTTGCCGCGCTGCTGCTTCTGGCGCTGTCCACGGCGCTTGGCATGGCGCAGGTGGCCAAGATCATCAAGGTCTACGAGGCCAAGCACGAGCTGAAGCACGGATCGGCCGGATTCATCCGCGGCATCGCGGGCTGGTCCCTGGTGGCGTTCTGGGCCATGGCGGTGTGGTTCGTGGCCACGGTGATCGGCGACTGGTGGGCGACCGAAGACCTGGCCGGCGCCATGGACCGCGCCTGGCTGCGGCTGCGCATCCTCCTGGAGATCGCGGCGGCGCTCGCGGATAGCGACTGATGGCGGGCCCGGTTCCCGGCGCGCAGGCGATCCAGACCGCGCTGCAATGCCCCAGCTGCGCCGGCCAGTGCCGCTACAGCGCCGAGGCCAAGGGCCTGCGCTGCGACAGTTGCGGGGACGTGCGGTCGCTCGACACGCCCGACGACCACCTGGCGCGGACCGAATTCGGCTATGACCCGGACGTGCCCGCAGAAGAGCCGAAAAGCCGCCCCGACCTGATGGAGCACGGCTGCCAGACATGCGGTGGGCACGTGATCTTCACCGGCCCTGCCCTGTCCGAGCGCTGCCCCTATTGCGACGGGCCGGTGGTGCTGGCCCAACCCGACATGGGGTTCGACACCATGGCGCTGATCCCTTTCCGGGTGACGCTGGAGAGCGCGAGGGCCAACGCCCGCGACTGGGTGCGCGCCCGGATCGCCGCGCCGTCGGACCTGTGGGCACAGGTCGAAGACGGGCATTTCAGCGGGCTTTACGCCCCTTTCTGGACCTTCGACAGCAAGGAAGCGCTGCGTTACTGGGCCAAGTATACCACCGGGTCGGGCGACAACCGGCGCACGCATTCCATCGACGGGGCGATGACGATCGACTTCGACGACCTGCTGGTCCCGGCCTCGACGCATGTCACGCCTCTGATCCGGGACGGCATCCTGCACGAGTTCTACCCCGACCGCCTGCGCCCCTATCGCGCCGGTTACCTGGCCGGGTTCGCGGCCGAGCGGCACCACCAGACCGTGGCCGAGGGGCTGGAGGCGAACAAGACGGACAAGCGCCTGCTCATCCGCAACCGGATCAAGCGGCATATCAACAAGCGCGGGGTGCATGACATCCGCTATCGCACCGACACGACGGGCATCCATTACCGGCGCATCCTGCTGCCGGTGTGGATCCTGCACTATGTCTATGACGGCAAGGCGCAGAAGGTCGTGGTGTCGGGGATCGACGGGCGCACCTTCGGCGAGCGGCCCCTGTCGAAGCTCAAGCTGATCGGCTATGCCGCCGCCCTCAGCGCCCTGGTGATCGGGGTCGGCCTCGCCTGGGGCGCGGGCGGTCTGCTCTAGGTCCTGCTCAGACCCCGATGCCTTCGGGCGGGTTGTCCAGAAGGCGGCGCAGGCGCTGCATCGCGGCCTCGAAACTGGCCAGGCTCACGCCGGCATTGACCGCCATGCGCACCGCGTGGGGCGAGGCCGCGTCGCGGCTGGCGAAATCCTCGGCCGAGCGCACCTGCACGCCCTGCTCTGCCGCGGCCTGGCAAAAGGCGGAGGTGCGCCAGCCCGGCGGCAGGGTCAGCCACAGGAACGGCACGTCGCGGCGCCATTTCACGTCATACCCGCCCAGCACGTTCAGCGCGGCCTGGATATAGTCGCCCGACTGGCTGCGCACCGCTTCCATGAGGTCGTCGAGCCGGTCATGCGTCAGAAGTGCCGCCACGAGGTCCGCGATCGGCGTTGCCAGCCCGAAGAACGACGATTCCGCCGCGCGGCGCAGCGCCACGGACTGCTCCCTGGGTGCCAGCGCGAAGCCCACGCGCAGCGCCGGCGTCAGGGATTTCGACAAGGACGCCACGTACCAGCCGCGTTCGGGCGCCAGCATCCGGTAGGCCGGGGCCTGGGACGGACCGATGCGATAGCAGTCGTCTTCCAGGATCTGCAGGTCGCAGCGGCGGGCGACCTCGACGATCTCGTCGCGGCGCGCGGCGGGGGTGAAGACGCAGGTGGGATTGTGCACCTCGGCCGAGGTCATGATCATCTGCGCCTGGTGGCCTTTCGCCGCCGCCTCCAGCGCGTCGGGGCGCAGGCCGTGGGCATCCATCGCCACCGGGATTACCTCGGCCCGCATCAGGTCGGCGGCGCGGCGGAACCCGGGATAGCACAGCTCCTCGACCAGCACCGTGGGGCGACGCCCGCACAGGACCGTCTGCATGATCAGCGTGATCGCGTTCTGGCCGCCATGGGTCAGCACCACGTCCTCCTGGGTGAAGCGCCCCAGCGGTGCCCGGCTGAGGTACAGCGCCGCGGCGGCGCGGGCCGGTTGCATGTTGCGGCGGCTGGGATAGTGCATGACGCCCGAGGGTGGATCCTCTGCGATTTGTGCCAGAAGCTGACGGATCAGCCCCGCCTGCCCCACGCTGGGCAGATGCGGAGAGATCATGTTGACCGCATAGACGTCGTCCTCGGAATTGTGCTCGACGGTGTCCGCCTCGATCGGGAACAGGTCCTGGGGGACGGGTTTGGGGCTGGCCACGAAGGTGCCGCGCCCGACCTCGGCCACCAGCGTGCCATCGTCCGTCAGCCCCGAATAGGCCCGCGCCACGGTGCCCGGCGTCATGCCCAGCCGCCAGGCAAGGTCACGCACCGGCGGCAGCTTGTCGCCGGGCGCGAGCGCCTGATCGGTGATACCGGTGCGGATGGCCTGCATCAGCGCCTTGTACTTGGGCGCGGCGGTATCGGTCAGCTGTGGCTGCCAATTTGTACCCATGACAATATTTCCGTGGATTCGAACAATTGTGCAATGTATCACTTAATTGTGGCAATCACACAATATTGTGTCAATACAATTTATCAGAAAGGACACGCCATGACCAGTTTCACCCGCATCGACCGCACGGCACTCGAGGGGCTTTCCGCCCGCACCACCCTGCCCGCCCTGTCGCTGATCGCGGTACAGCTGGCCTGGGCCTATGTCCTGTGGACGCAACGCCGAAAAACCCGGGCGCGCCTGTCGCAGCTGGATGACCATATGCTGCGCGATATCGGCCTGACCCCGCGCGAGGCGGACATGGAAGCGCGCAAACCGTTTTGGAGGCCGTAATCGTCCCCGATACGGATCTCTTCCACCTGGGCCGGGATATTCCCGGCCCTTTTTTCATGCCTTGGGCGGAATGGAATAGGTCAGGCTGGCCCGTGCCACGGGCTGTTCGAACCCGTCCGAGAAGATCAGCACGTCCCCCACGGCCAGCACGCGGCCCAGTTTCAGCAGCCGGCAGTCGGCAATAAGGTCGGTGTTGGCGGCGGGCTTGCGCATGAAGTCGATGGAACAGCTGGTGGTGACCGCCAGCGCCTCGCGCCCCGTCATGCTGAGCACCGCCATGTAGACCGCCACATCCGCCAGCGCAAAGATCGACGGCCCCGACACCGTGCCGCCGGGGCGCAGGTGACGGTCGTCGACGTTCAGGCGCACGCGCAGCGCCATCTCTTCCAGGCTGTCGATGGTGAAATCGCCCTTCACCTGTGGAAAGACCTCGTCGATATAGGCCATCAGATCGGTTGCATTCAGTTTCAGGGCCATGCTTTCCTCCGTGCGCGTGCCGGCGTAAGAAGGCACAAGCCCCGAGGAGGATCAAGATGACAATCCTGGAACGCCAAGATGACGGCGCCATCGCCCGTCTGACGATGAACCAGCCCGAGAAACTGAACGCGCTGAGTGACGGGATGCTGGAGGCGCTACAGACCGCGCTGGATGACATCGCGGCGGACAGTTCGATCCGCGTCGTCACGCTGGCCGGGGAAGGCAAGGCGTTCTGCGCGGGCCACGACCTGAAGGAAATGACCCAAGGTCGCCAGGCCGAGGATGGCGGCAAGGCGTATTTCGCCGATCTCTTCGCACGCTGCAGCAAACTGATGCGCACGATCCGCGAGCTGCCCCAGCCGGTGATCGCCCTCCCCCACGGCATCGCCACCGCCGCGGGATGTCAATTGGTGGCGACCTGCGACCTGGCGGTGGCGGCCACCGGCACGCGTTTCGGGGTCAACGGGGTGAATATCGGGCTCTTCTGTTCCACGCCGATGGTCGCGCTCAGCCGCAACATCCCGCGCAAGCAGGCGTTCGAGATGCTGACCACCGGCGAGTTCATCGAGACCGATCGCGCCATCGAACTGGGGCTGATCAACCGCGCGGTGCCGTATGACGCGCTGCACGCCGCCGGCGACGATCTGGCCCATACCATCGCCGCCAAGCTGGGCGCGGCGGTGAAGATCGGCAAACAGGCGTTCTACAAGCAGCTGGAAATGGGTCTCGACGATGCCTACGCCTTCACAGGCGACGTCATGGTCGAGAACATGATGTGGCGCGACACCGAGGAAGGCATCAGCGCTTTCATCGAAAAGCGGCCGCCCGAGTGGAGCCAGGATTGAGGCGAAAAACGCACGTATTAAGTGTGTCTTACGCCAGATACTCCTCCCCAGGGTGGGATTTCGGGCGCCAGATCGCTGCTGTTGAGCGCCGTGTGATGACAAGATCGCGGAATTCCTGCCCTTAGAACAATACATTAACCGATTGTTAACGAATCGCGTCCTCACTGTTCCGCTTTCGGCGGTTTATTGCCGCCTCATTTCAGTCATTATCTATCCGAGGTTGGCACGACGCAAAGTAGGATCACCCGGTCCGTTTTTCAGCATCTCATTTTACATACGTCGCGCCAACCTCACGATCAGCCAGCAAACACTGATCTCTTGCCGGGGCGCCGCGGCGCTCGGCAATGTTTCCAAAGCCGTGCCACAGTTTTTCCGCATTTGCCGTTTTGTCGCCACATTCCATCCGCTAGACCGTATGGTGGGGGCATCGTGTGGGATTTGCACGACGCTATGGTTACGGCGCTATGACATCTCGGGTGGCGGTCTTCGGCATCTGGTCCCTCCTGGCCAGCCTCTCTCTGGCCATTCCATCGGAGGCCACGGACCTGCCCGACCCGGCAAACCGCGCGGCGTTTCCCACACCGGGGGCCACGTCGGTTCTGCTGGGCCGTGATCTGTTTTTCGATCCGATCCTGTCGGGCAATCGCAACATCGCCTGCGCCACATGCCACCATCCCGAAATGGCCGGCGGCGACGGCGTGTCGCTGTCGCTTGGCGAAGGTGGCCGCGGGCTTGGCCCGGCGCGAACGCGCGCCGCCGATAACCCGCCCAAGCGCCTGGCGCGCAATGCACCACCGCTTTTCAACTTGGGTGCCGCGGAGTTCACCGCCTTTACCCATGACGGCCGTGTCAGCGCCAGCAAGACCGAGCGCTACGGCATCAGCCTCCCCGAGGAGCTTCTGCTGGAGCGCCCGGTCAGCCTGTTGGCCGCGCAGGCATTGCTGCCCCTTGTCGCGGTGGACGAGATGGCCGGCCACCCCGGCGAGAATATCATTGCCGACGCCGTGGCGCAGGGCCGGATCGCAGGCTATGACGGTGCGTGGCAGAAGATCGCAGAGCGGGTCTGGGACATCCCCGAGTACCGCCGCCGCTTCGCGTGGCTGATCGGCCCTGACGAGCCTTTGCACATCACCCATATCACCGCCGCGCTGGCCGATTTCGTGGCCTACGAATTTCGCGCCACGGACAGCCCGTTCGATGCCTTCCTGTCGGGCCGGGACGAGGCGCTGAGCAACGACCAGCTGCGCGGCATGGCGCTGTTCTATGGCAAGGCGGGGTGTGGCGGCTGTCATTCGGGCACGTTCCAGACCGACCACGGTTTTCATGCCATCGGCCTTCCCCAGATCGGGCCGGGCAAGGGGCACGGGGCCAACGGCAATTCCGATATCGGCCTCGGGGCGATCACCGGCGATCCCGGCGATGCCTACAAGTTCCGCACGCCGTCCTTGCGCAACGTGGCGCTGACCGCGCCCTATGGCCATAACGGCGCCTATCGCGACCTTGCGGCGATAATCCGGCACCATGCCGACCCCGGCGCGGGGCTGGCGCAGTATCCCGGCCTGTCCGCGGCCTATCTGCCGGATGTGGGCGCGGATGAGGCCGGGCTGGACGGGGCGCTGTCGGACGAGGACGAGATGCTGAACATCTATGCCGCCGCGACCCTGCCCCGCACACCGCTGACGGATATGGAGATCACCGCGCTGGTCGATTTCCTGGAGGCGCTGACCGACCCGGTGTCGCGCACGGGCCGCCTTGGCGTGCCGGACGCCGTGCCTTCGGGCCTGCCGGTGGCCGGGCTGCCGGGCGACAGCTGACCCTTTCCAAATGACCCGCGACCCCTTAAATGCGGGGCCATGACAGAGACACTTCATATCGTCGGCGGCGGCATGGCCGGGTCCGAGGCCGCGTGGCAGGCCGCCAACATGGGCGTGCGCGTGGTCATCAACGAGATGCGCCCCAAGGTCGGCACCTTCGCGCACCAGACCGGCGACCTGGCCGAGATGGTCTGCTCCAACTCCTTCCGCTCGGACGATGACGAGCAGAACGCCGTGGGCCTCTTGCACTGGGAAATGCGCGCCGCGGGCGGGCTGATCATGGAAATGGCCGAGACCCACCGCCTGCCCGCCGGCGGCGCTCTGGCCGTGGACCGCGAGGCGTTTTCCCAAGGTGTCACCGCCCGGCTGCGCGCGCATCCCAACGTCACCATCGAAGAAGGCGAGATCACCGCCCTGCCCGACGATGGACGCTGGATCTTCGCCACCGGCCCGCTGACCTCGCAAGGGCTGGGCGCGGCCATCGCCGCCGAGACGGGCACCGACCGGCTGGCCTTTTTCGACGCCATCGCGCCGATTGTCTACCATGACACGATCGACATGAGCCAGGCGTGGATGCAGTCGCGCTATGACAAGGGCGTGACCGAGGAAGAGCGCACCGCCTACCTCAACTGCCCGATGACGCGTGACCAGTACGAGGCGTTCATCGACGCCCTGCTGGCCGCCGACAAGACCGAGTTCCACGAGGGCGAGACGGCGACCTATTTCGATGGCTGCCTGCCCATCGAGGTGATGGCCGAACGCGGCCGCGAGACGCTGCGGCACGGGCCGATGAAACCGGTGGGCCTCACGAATCCGCATCAGCCGGACGTGAAGCCCTGGGCCGTGGTCCAGCTGCGCCGGGACAACGCGCTCGGCACGCTCTACAACATCGTCGGCTTCCAGACCAAGATGAAGTACGGCGCGCAAACGGATGTTTTCAAAATGATTCCCGGGCTGGAGAATGCCAGTTTCGCGCGTCTTGGCGGCATCCACCGCAACACGTTCCTGAATTCCCCCACGCTGCTGGACAACCAGATGCGCCTGCGCGCCAAGCCGCATATCCGCTTCGCCGGTCAGATCACCGGTGTCGAAGGCTATGTCGAATCCGCCGCCATGGGCCTTCTGGCCGGACGGCTGGCCGCCGGAGAGATCCTGGGCCGCTCCCTGCCCGCGCCGCCGCAGGACACGGCCATGGGCGCGCTGATCCACCACATCACCGGCGGGGCCGAGGCCAAGACATTCCAGCCGATGAACGTCAATTTCGGCCTCTTCCGCCCCGTCGACGGGCTCAAGGGCGGGCGCCGGGGCCGGCGCGACCGCTACAAGGCCTATACCGACCGGGCCAAGGCCGCCTGGACCGGCTGGCTGGGTGAAACACAGGTGGACGCAGGCGAAACCGTGTGATCTTCTGCGCACATGCAGGACAGCTTTTTCGACAAGGCCTATGCCACGGCCGATCCCGACGAGACCCGTGCGCTCTATGACGCGTGGGCGGCCAGTTACGACGCCGAGATCGCCGCGAACGGCTATGCCACGCCGGGCCGCGTGGCCGACGCGATGTTCCGTTTCGCCAAGTCGCACGAGGCGCCGCTGCTGGATTACGGCTGCGGCACGGGCCTGTCCGGGCTGGCGCTGAAACTGGCCGGGTTTACCACGCTCGACGGCATGGACCCCAGCCATGAGATGCTGGATGGCGCACGGCGCAAGGCCGTCTACCGCAACCTTACACCCATCGACCTTTCAGATCCCGCCCCGATCCCGTCGGGGGCCTACCAGGCCATCACCTGCATCGGCGTGATCGGCACCGGCGCGGCCCCGGCCTCGACGCTCGACCTGGTGATGCGCGCGCTGCCAAAGGACGGCCTTCTGGGCTTCAGCCTGAATGACCACGCGCTGGCAGACCCGCAATACGAAGGCGCGCTGAACGGCTGGCTCGATTGCGGCGCGGCGCGGCTGCTGTTTCGCGAGCACGGGCCGCACCTGCCCGGACAAAACATCAAGTCCACCGTTTATATCATTGAAAAAGCGTGACTTTCAGAACCAGATTCGCCCCGTCCCCCACCGGCCCGCTGCACCTGGGTCATGCCTTCTCGGCGATCCTGGGGCATGACATGGCCCGGGCGCGTGACGGCGCGTTCCTCTTGCGGATGGAAGACACCGACCTGCAACGCAGCAAGCCGGAATGGGATGCGCAGATCCTCGACGACCTGACATGGCTGGGCCTGACCTGGGACGGACCCGTGCTGCGGCAGTCCGAGCACCTGACCGGCTATGACCCCGCCCTGCACCGGCTCGACGCGATGGGCCTGCTCTATCCCTGCTCGTGTTCCCGCAGCCAGATCCAGGCCGCGCTCGCCGCGCCGCAGGAAGGCGTCACCCACGAGGTCTATCCCGGCACCTGCAAGCGCCGCAGCATGGACAGTCGCCAGCCCGGCGACGCGCTGCGCCTGCATCTCGACCGGGCGCTCGATCACTTCGGCGGTGTCTATCCCGACTTCGAGGAAACCGGCCCGTTGCATACCGGCACGCATCGGATCGATCCTGACCAGGCCCTGGCCGAGATCGGCGACGTGGTCCTCAGCCGCAAGGGCGAGGACATCGTCGCCTATTTCCTCGCCTCCGCGCTGGACGATATCGGCCAAAATATCACCGACGTGGTGCGCGGCGAGGACCTGTTCGGCTTCGTGCCGATCCAGGTCATCCTGCTGAGCCTTCTGGGCCACGCGATCCCGCGCTATCACCACCACCGCCTGATCCGCGACGAGAACGGCAAGCGTCTGGCCAAGCGCGACGACGCGCGCAGCATCGCCACCTACCGCCAGGCCGGCAAGACGCCTGCCGATATCCGCGCGATGGTTGGGCTATAACCCGCGCTTTTTCTCGCCAAAAATACTCACGGCGCGACGGGCGCCATAAGCTCGACCTCGAGCCCGTCCTGCACACCCGTGTAAAAACAGCTGCGCCGGTTGGTGTGGCAGGCCGGCCCGGTCTGGTCGACCAACACCAGCAGGCAGTCGCGGTCGCAATCCACCCGGAACTCCACCAGCTTCTGCACGTGACCCGAGCTTTCGCCCTTGACCCAGAACGCCTGCCGTGACCGGCTCCAATAGGTCACCCGGCCCGTCTCCAGCGTTCGGGCCACGGCCTCGGCGTTCATCCACGCCATCATCAGCACCTCGCCGCTGGCTGCATCCTGCGCAATGGCCGGGATCAGGCCCTGGTCGTTGAAGCGCAAGCTGGAAACATCGAATTCCATGTCAGAAAACCTTTTGCCTTGCCGGTGTCAGCCCTTATCTATGGGGTCAACGACGAAAGGGAAAGCCATGAGCGGCGAAACCGACCTGATCAAGCTCTACTCCGCGCGGATCCTCGAACTGGCCGCAGACATCCCGCATCACGGCCGGCTCGACGCGCCGGACGCGACGGTCAAGCGCCGGGCGCCTCTCTGTGGCTCGACCGTAACGGTGGACCTGAAGACCGATGGCGACCGCATCACCGACTATGCCGCCGAGGTCAAGGCCTGTGCGCTGGGGCAAGCGGCAGCGAGCGTCGTGGGCGGCGCGATCATCGGCTGCTCCTATGACCAGGTGGTCGAGGCGCGCGATGCGCTGAAAGCGATGCTGAAATCCGACGGGCCCACGCCGCCTGCGCCCTTCGACGGGCTGGAAGTGCTGCGCCCGGCGCAGGACTACAAGAACCGCCATGCCTCGATCCTGCTCACGCTCGAGGCCACGGCGGAGGCGATGGAAGAGGCCCGCGCCACCGCCTGCGGCAGCGCATAGAGTCCTCAAACGAAGACTCTCGTCAGCGCACCACTTCGATCGTCGCGTGATCGACGCCGTAGCTTTCGCGCAAGGCCTCACGCACCGCCTGCTTGACCGTCTCGGCATCGTGCCCCTCGGCCACCGACAGGTCCAGCGTCGCCATGGGGCGTTCCTGCGTCACCTGCCAGGCATGCACGTGGCGCACCTCGGCCACGCCCGGCACGTCCCGGGTCAGCGCCTCGGCCACCTCGCGCCGGTCGAACCCGCCTGGCGCACCTTCCAGCAGGATATGCCCGCTTTCGCGCACCACTTTCAGCGCCGAGCGCAGGATGATCACCGCCACCAGCACCGACAGGATCGGGTCGATGGGCATCCAGCCGGTCCAGAGGATCACCAGCGAGGCGACGATGGCCGCGACCGAGCCCAACAGATCCCCCGCCACGTGCAGCGCCGCGGCGCGGATATTCAGGTTGTCGCTGTCCTCGCGCGTCAGCACCCAGAAGGACAGGATGTTGACCACCAGCCCCGCCAGCGCCACCCATAGCATCAGCCCGCCCAGCACCTCGACCGGTTGGGCCAGCCGGCGCACCGCCTCGATCACGATCCAGAGCGCGATGGCAAAGAGCGTCAGGCCGTTGACGAAGGCGGCCAGCACCGAGAACCGGTCATAGCCGTATGTCCGCTTCCAGTCCGCCGGCCGCCGGGCGATGCGAAAGGCGAACCAGGCCAGCATCAGCGAGGCGAAATCGGTCAGCATGTGCCCCGCATCGGCCAGGAGCGCCAGCGAGCCCGACAGGAGGCCGCCCACCAGTTCCGCCAGCATGAAGCCGCCCGTCAGGGCTGCCGCGATGGCGATGGTGCGTTCCTTTTTCGGAACGTGGCTGTGCCCGTGGGCGTGGTCGTGCATTGCGGTCTCCTTGTGCGCGCAACCTGTCACGAGGCGCACGCGCCCGCAATCCGGGCGCCGAGATTCTTCGTACGAAGAATCTCTGGCCGCGCACCAAAAAAAACCGCCGCACGCTGAAACAGCGGCGGCGGCAGGAATGCGTGATCCGCTTCGGCGCGTCGTGTCAGGGGAAGAGGCAACAACCCCGGACGATGGGACAGTATCGGGCCGCGTCAAAGGGGACAGGAGACGCAGGCGCGACGCGCGAGGGATATACGCAGGCAGAAACCGTTACATCAGGCCAGGCAGGTAGAGCCCGCCCACCAGCGTGACCACCAGCGCCGCACCGCCGATGAAATCACCGAGCAGAGTGTCGGCAGAGCGTTTGGCGGCGGTCGAGATCTGGGTCAGCATCGGGTGGCTCCTTGGTGCCGTGAACTTCTGTTGCTCCTTTGTTCTCATTTTGAAAACCATTTGTAAAGAACTTTATGAGAACATTTGCGAACTTTTATGGAAGTTAGCTGATATCGGTCCGGAATCGCTGGGTTTCTTGGGTCAAAAAAAACTTGAACCCGCACCGCCCTGCTTCCGACTCCCTGAAGTCAACTGACCGAAAAAGGAGAAACGCCATGACCGACACAAATAACCATGTTTGGAGCAGAGTACTGAATCAGCCGAACCTGTCTGTTAGCCTGATGCCGGACCAGTCCAGTCAAGCCGATCCGAAGGACGTGTTTGACCCGCCCGAGAGCTTCCTGCTCTTGCCGGCCGTGCAGACCGCGCCCGAGGATCCTGCCACTGACGCTTTCGACTTCAAAGCGTCGCACAGTGGCGACGAAACGGCTTTCGATGTCGCGGACGTGTTGGTCAGCAGCTATCAGACAGGCGGATCCGGCAGCGATGATCGGGACGTGCTGCCCGAGCCCGAGCCGGTACCGGAGTTCGGCATGACCGACCATTTCGATTTCTTCTGAACGGCGCGGCGGCCTCAGCCGACCGACAACAGGCGGATCGCCTCGTCCTGGCCCATCAGCCACAGCAGGACGCGGGCGGCTTGCCCGCGGTCCGACGTCAGGTCGGGGTCGTCGGCCAGCAGTTTCCGCGCATCGGTCTGCGCCGTGGCCATCAGCCCCGCCTGCGCCTCCATGTCCGCCACGCGAAACCGCGGCAGGCCCGATTGCGCCGTGCCGATCAGGTCGCCGACGCCGCGCATCTCAAGGTCCACCTCGGCGATGCGAAACCCGTCCTCGGTCTCGCGCATCGTGTCCATCCGGCGCTGGCCGCCCTCGGACAACGGCGCCTGGTACATCAACAGGCAGGTCGACTGCGCCTCGCCCCGCCCCACGCGGCCGCGCAGCTGGTGCAGTTGCGCCAGCCCGAAATGCTCGGCCCGTTCGATCACCATGATCGAGGCGTTGGGCACGTCCACGCCCACTTCGATCACCGTGGTCGAGACCAGAACGCTGGTTTCGCCCGTCTGGAAGGCCGCCATCGCGGCATCCTTCTCGGCGGGCGGCATCTGGCCGTGCACCAGCCCGACGCGCCCTTCGCCCAAGGTGGCGCGCAGGTGCTTGAACCGTTCCTCGGCGCTGGTCAGGTCCATCACCTCGGAGTCCTCGACCAGCGGGCAGACCCAATAGGCCTGCCGTCCCTCGGCGATGGCGCCCTTCAGGTGCTCGACCACTTCCTGCATCCGCGCCATGTTGGTCAGCGCGGTCTTGATCGGCTTCCGGCCGGGCGGTTTTTCATCGAGGATGCTGACATCCATGTCGCCATATTGCGCCAGCGCCAGGCTGCGCGGGATCGGCGTTGCGGTCATCACCAGAACGTCGACCGCCTGCCCCTTGCGCCCCAGTTCCAGCCGCTGGCGCACGCCGAACCTGTGCTGTTCATCCACCACGGCCAGGCGCAGGTCGTGAAACTCCACGTCCTTCTGGAACACCGCGTGGGTGCCCACGAGAATATGGATATCGCCGCGCTGCAACGCCTCCAGCTTGGCGCGCCGCTCGGCCCCCTTGTCGCGGCCGGTCAGCAATTCCAGCACCACGCCCGCCGATTCCGCCAGTAGGCGCAACCCTTCCAGGTGCTGCCGCGCCAGGATCTCGGTGGGGGCCATCATCACCCCCTGCCCGCCCGCCTCGACCGCGACCAGAAGCGCCATCAGCGCCACCAGCGTCTTGCCCGCGCCCACGTCGCCCTGCAGCAGGCGGTTCATGCGCAAGGGCGCGGCCATGTCGGCGGCGATCTCTTCGATGGCGCGGGCTTGTGCGCCCGTGGGCGTATAGGGCAAGGCGGCGCGGACCTTTGCCTGCAAGCGGCCCGTGGCCTCGCTCACGCGCCCCTTGCCGCGCCGCGTCCTGGCGCGGGCCAGCGCGAGAGTCAGCTGGTGCGCCATGAACTCGTCATAGGCCAGCCGCGTGCGGGCCAGATCGGTCGCCGCCAGATCGCCGATTTTCGCGGGGCAATGGGCCTGCTCCAGCGCCGCGTGCCAGTCGGGCCAGCCGCCCTGGGCCTTTTGCGAGGCGTTGATCCACTCGGCCAGGTCCGGCGCGCGTGCCAGCGCCGAACGCACCGCCTTGGCCATCGTCTTTTGCGTCACACCGGCGGTCAGCGGGTAGACCGGCTCGAAATCCGGGATCTCGCCCGCCTCTTCGATGGGCAGGATATGGTCGGGATGCACCATCTGCGCCATCCCGTCGAAGAGTTCCACCTTGCCCGACACCACGCGCCGCGCGCCGGTGGGCAGCACGCGATTGAGGTAGTCATCGCGGCCGTTGAAAAAGACCAGTTGAAAGGCCACGCTGCTGTCCTCGACCTGGATGCGATAGGGCCGCCCCCGGCTGCGCGGCGGATCGTGCCGGCCCACCGTCACCTCGACCGTGACCGTGCCGGGCAGGTCCGCGCCCTGCACCGTGTCGCGCTTGCGCCGGTCGATGCCGGAATGCGGCAGCGTGAACAAGAGGTCGCGGGGCTTGGAAATATGCAGCGCCTCCAGCGTCCTGGCGGTCTTCGGCCCGACGCCTTCCAGCGTTTCCAGCTCCGCGAAAAGCGGAAAGAGAATTTCGGGCCGGGTGCTCATGCGTCGCCGATCAGCTCCAGCCAGCCATCTTCGTCGATGGTCTCGATGCCCAGTTCTTCGGCTTTCTTGGCCTTGCTCCCCGCGCCCGGCCCCGCGACCAGCAGGTCGGTCTTGGCCGAAACCGAGCCCGAGACCTTGGCGCCCAGGGCCTCGGCCCGCGCCTTGGCCTCGGCGCGGGTCATCTTTTCCAGCGTGCCGGTGAAGACGACCGTCTTGCCCGCGACGGGGCTTCCGTCGGTGGCGGGTGCCGCGGCCTCCTGGATCGTCAGATGTGCCGTCAGCCGGTCGATGCTCTGGCGCTCGTGATCCTGCGCGAAGGCGGTCACAAGGCTGCGGGCCATGACCTCACCCACCCCGTCGATGGACAGAAGGTTGTCCCATTCCGGGCCTTCGCAGTCCTTGGCCGCATCCATTGCCCGGGTGAAGTCGTCCCACCTGCCATAGCTGCGCGCGATGAGGGTGCTGGCCTGCTCGCCCACGTGGCGGATGCCAAGCGCGAAGAGCACGCGGCCGAAGGGAATGTCGCGCTTCTCGTCAATCGCCTGGAACAGATTCTCGGCGCTTTTCTCGCCCCAGCCTTCGCGGTTCTTGAGCTGCTTCACGCCGGAACCGTAGCGGTCTTGCAGGGTGAAGATGTCGGCAGGCTCCTTCACCCAGCCGTCGCGGTAGAACTGCTCGACCTGCTTCGCCCCCAGCCCCTCGATGTCGAAGGCCGCGCGGCTGACGAAATGTTTCAGCTTTTCCACGGCCTGCGCCGGGCAGATCAGCCCGCCGGTGCAGCGGCGCACGGCATCGCCCTCCTCGCGAATGGCCTCCGAGCCGCATTCGGGGCATACCGTCGGGAAGTCGTAAGGCTTCGTCCCCTCGGGCCGCTTCGACAGGTCCACGTCGGCCACTTTCGGGATCACGTCCCCGGCGCGGTAGACCTGCACCCAGTCGCCCTCGCGGATGTCCTTGCCGCCGCGGATCTCCTGCCCCTTGCTGTCCCGACCCTTGATGTAATCCTCGTTATGCAGGGTTGCGTTGCTGACCACCACGCCGCCCACGGTGACCGGCGTCAGGCGCGCCACCGGGCTGAGCGCGCCGGTGCGGCCCACCTGGATTTCGATCTTCTCCAGCGTGGTCCAGGCCAGTTCGGCGGGAAATTTATGCGCCGTGGCCCAGCGGGGCGTGGTGCTGCGAAAGCCGAGCCGGCGTTGCAGGTCGAGGTCGTTCACCTTGTAGACCACGCCGTCGATGTCATAGCCCAGGCTCGCGCGCTGCTGTTCGATCTCTTCGTAATGCGCCTGCATCTCGGCGGGGCCGTCGCAGAGCGCGGTCAGCGGGTTGGTCTGGAACCCCAGCGCGGCCAGCCGCTCGATGGCGGCCATCTGCGTGTCGGCCAGCGCTTCGCTCACCTCGCCCCAGGCATAGGCGAAGAACCGCAAGGGCCGCGCCTTGGTGATGCTGCTGTCCAGCTGCCGCAACGAGCCCGCGGCGGCGTTGCGCGGGTTGGCAAAGGTCTTGGCGCCCTTCTCGGTTTGTCGCGCATTCAGCGCCTCGAAATCGGCGTGGCTCATGTAGACCTCGCCGCGCACCTCCAGCACCTCGGGCGCGCCTGTCAGCGTCACCGGGATATCCTCGATCGTGCGGGCGTTGGCGGTGACGTTCTCGCCCACGGCGCCGTCGCCGCGCGTGGCGGCCTGAACGAGCGTGCCGCCCTCGTAGCGCAGGCTCAGGCTCAGCCCGTCGATCTTGGGCTCGGCGGTGTAGTTCAGCGGCGCATCGGCTTTGAGACCCAGATAACGGCGGATGCGGTCGTCGAACTCGGTCACCTCGGCGTCGTCGAAGACGTTCGAGAGGCTCAGCATCCGGACCGCGTGCGTCACTTTCGCGAAACCGTCGGCCGGGGCGGCACCCACCTGTTCGCTGGGACTGTCTTCGCGCTTCAACCTGGGGAACCGGGCCTCGATCGCGGCGTTGCGAGCCTTGAGCCGGTCATATTCGGCGTCGCTGATCTCCGGCGCGTCATCCTGGTGGTAGGCGGTGTTGGCTTCGGCCAGCAGGCCGGCCAGGCGTTCCAGCTCGGTGCGCGCGTCCTCTTTGGTCAGCTCATCCACGGGTGTCTCGGTGCTCATGCCCTGTCCTCGATGCGTCTGGCGATCATCTCCGTTTCCGAAGTGTTAAAGCCTTTCGCAGCGAAGCTGAATGACCGATTTTCAGTGCCGGCCGCAACGGACCCGCGCCGCTTGCGAAGACCCGCCATGTTCGAGTGGCCCGAGTGGCGCGAGTGGCTTCGAGCGCCGGGCGTGTTCCCGGTCCGCCGGTGCAGGCCACCGGCGGAATTAAACCGGGCCCGGCGCTGGGGCCGGACCCGGTCGGGGGAACGCCGTATGGCAAGACCCGGCGTGTCGGGCCGGTTTTGCGCGACGGCGTCTTTGCGGGCACGCGGCGCAGGATCGGAGGGGGGCGGCCCGCCCGCCAGTCCGGTCTCAGGCGCCCACGGCGAGGCGGGGACCGTCGCCCTTGCCTTCACTCGGATCGGGGTCGCGCAGGACATAGCCGCGGCCCCAGACCGTTTCGATGTAGTTGTCACCGCCCGTCGCCTCGGCGAGTTTCTTGCGCAGCTTGCAGATGAAGACGTCGATGATCTTCAGCTAAATCGGAAAAGTCTTTGAAATCATTATAATCAGCACCTTAGAACTTTAAAATGTTCACAGGGTGTGTCACAAGGTGTGTCACAATGAGAGTTTAGACATGGCAAAATCAGACGTCCCCGGTACGCGCATTCGAGGCCCTCGCAAGCTCTATGGCCTTAACCTCCGAATCCCCTCTTCCCTTCAGGAAGAATTCTACGAAGGCAGGGGGTGGTTGAGGGACGCTCTGCACACTGACTCAAAATCGGAGGCTGAAAACGCGGTTACCTTGGCCAAGGCGCGTTTCATCGAACAAGCGGAAGAGCTACAGCGCCGCGCGGCTCTTGCAGAAGCTTTTGACAGCCTTCCCCCGGATCAACGGGCAATCTTCGACGAAGCCGGGGACGTGAAAAGACTTCGCAAGCAGTTCAGTAGGGCCGATACCGCGCGCGCATTCTTGGTTGCTGGCGGGTCGTTAACGGAAAGCGACCTTCGAGGCGATGAGCCGTCTACTATCGCTGAGCGAGAAGGAGCGGAAGCACGCTACCAAGCAGAGCTAAGGTCCTTCGATGAAACCACAGCACGGGAGGCAAAGACTCTCCGAGCACTCGGTGAGAACGTCAACGCTCCTGAGGTTTTCGGACTGCGAGAATTAATCGCGGTGCTGGAAGGTTATGACATAGTCAAACCCGGCACCGTGAATCGCTGGCGAATGGTCGCAGACCGCTTCATCGACTTTGTCGGCGACCTTCCCTTGAATGCTCTGACCATAGACCAACTGCGCGAATTCACGCTTGCCTACCGTCAGCTTCCAGCGCGCCAGAACACTATTGAGCTAAGGAGCCTCAACTTCAATGAGCAGGTATCCGTAGCGAGGGCGAAAAAGCTCGAAACAGTTAGTGAGGAGACGGTACGGCAGCACATCGGTGCTATCCGGGCACTGATGCCTCACGCAATCTCAACGGGGTATCTGACAACGGACCCGTGGGCGCACTTCAAACTGCTTTCACCACGTAAGAAGAATTCTGCGAAGAAAGAGCGGAAACGACTGCCCTTCAACCCGGAGATGGTGGCGGCGACCTTCGACGATGCAGCCGCCCGCGACGCGGCTTCCGTCGATCACTGGGGTCCACTACTTGCTGCGTACATGGGCGCGAGGATTGGGGAGATTTGTCAAATTCTCGGCAAGGACGTTATCCAAGTGGGTGAGACTTGGTGTGTGTGGCTGACGGATGCAGACGAACGCCAGACGACCAAGAATGCACCAAGTGTCAGGCTTCTACCTGTTCACCAAGCTTTGCTCGAAGCCGGTTTCATCGAATTCGCGAAGAAACAACCAGATGACGACTACCTCTTCAAGAACGAGACCGCTAAAGGGTTGATGCCAATCACTCCGAACGAGAACGGACATACCAGCATTCAGTTCTCTGGAAGGTTCAACAAGAGGCTGCGTAAGAAGCTGGGGATCACCGATCAACGATACACGTTCCACAGCTATCGGCATTTGTGGGAAGACTGCGCCACTGCCGTAGGAATGAACCTCTTACACAACCTAGAGATGGGTGGACGAAGCAAGGAAGAGGTATTGGGGTCAAAGGCGGCATATGGTCAAGGCGCTCGGATGAAAACGCTCAAAGCGAGCTTAGACAAGATCGACCCACGGGCGGACCTTGAAGCACTCGTCATGTAACCGCCCTGCCCCGCTACGCGGGCATTCACCACACCACCAACATAGCGCCCTGCCATCACGGCGGGGCGTTTTCTTATTAGTACGTTGATCCGCTGTCAGGGCGCGGCGCCCTCGAATCGCCCGTGGACCTCTGACCGTGGACAATATTGACATGTCAAGTAAAAAATGATAGACATCACAATTAGAGGGATAGACCCTCAGACCAACTGTTTTGGACGGCTTGGTCACGAACAATTCCCGACAAGCAATGCGCCCGTCTGGGCGCGAGGAGTCGATCATGAACCCCATCACCGCGACTCTGCGGTCAGCCGACCTGTGCACGCTTTTGAGCGTCTCTGACCAGTCCATTTATCGCTGGACCGCGAAGCCGTATCCGCCGTTCCATGACTTCCGGTGCAGCCCGCGCGGCAAGATGTTCGCACTGCCCGATATCGTGGTCTGGTTTCGCGAACGCCGGAAGCGTGGACTGTATGAAGACGACCTGAGCCGCGTCGTTGAATTCGATGCTCACGTACGCGCTGAACGTGCCCGTGACGGCGTAGACGACCTTTGGCTGGGCGATGCCCCTGAAGCGCGCGCTGAGGGCTTCCTGAAGGCGCTGACCGGGGAGGAATTCGAGCGGGCGCGATTGGTACAGAAGACCACTACCAGCTTCGCGATGGCGGTTGGTGTTCCTCGCATCGAGCGCCTTCGCAAGATCGTCCTCATCCATCCCGGCTGTGTCCGTTTCATCCTGACCGGTGAACATGACGAGTTGCCCGTAGGTGACGCCGGTTGGGCGTCATGGGTCAAGGCAATCGAAGTGGTGAATATTCCTATCGAAGAAAAGGAGGCCGCGTGATGGCCAATATTGAAGATACACTTGCCCATCTGGGCGAAGAAGATCGCCAGCGCTTCACCGATGCAATTGGCAAGGTAGGAAAGGCGTTCCAGATGAAGACGGGGATCGACGTAGACCCGAAGACCATCGCCGGTCTGGCAACGATCCGGGACCATGTCCTTACCGGCGGTGAATACCCGCTTGGCCTTGCGGAATCTATCGAGGCTTTGAAGCGGGATACGGACGTTTCGAACGCTTTGATCGCCGCAGAGATCGAACGGGCAGAAGTCTCCAAGATCAATGAAGATATTGCCAACCTCCGCCCGCAGCAGCGTATCAACTACGCCCGTGCGAACGGCCTTGATCGGCCTCGAACCGACACCACTAGCTCAATGACGCGGAACGAACATGATACAGTCTTGGCGAGCCTTAGCCCGCAGCAGCGCATCAACTACGCACGCAAGCACGGCCTGACCTGAGGTGATGGGATGAACCTGACGAAGATCGAGTCCGCCGTGCGGTCGGCTGGTGGCGTCTGGTCACAGTATTTCCGGCGCGAGGGAGAGCACTGGCAGTGCATCTTGCTGCCCTCGGAACGCCTTACGCCCTCGCAGTACGCCGCCCTTTCGCGTAGGTTCACACCTTTGCCTACCGAAATGGACAAGGCGAAGGCGCGGGCGCGAGCGGCGGCTGAACGAAATGGATAGTCAGTTGAACAGCGCCACGGCAGGCGACTTCCTGCACCTGTCCCCTAGGGAACGTCGCAAGGCCAAGGCCCGTGCGAAGAAGCGCGCTCGCATTGGACTCCTGAAATGATCGAGGAAGAGAATGAAGAACTTGAACGACAGAAGCAGCCGATGCTCGCAGAGCGCCGCGCGGCGTAAGCCTCTGCCGATGGAGCAGGCGCTGGCCCGGATGCACAGGCGTCGCCAGCTTTGGTACAACGCCCGCTTGCTTTTTCCCGACCTCGAAACTTTCAAGAGTCATCTGGCCAGCGTCCAGAGGGGGATCGAGAAAATCCTCGCCGCTGAGTTCGCCCCCTCGCGCCACGAAAATATCTAAGGAGAAACGACATGCGGAAGCATCACCTTGGGGCGCTGCCCCACCAGACGAATTACGACGAAGATATGATTGAAGACCTCGCAGACCGCTTGCGGGCAGTAGGTACACGCAATGGTGGCGTGCGCATCGAATTCGATTGGCTCCGCGATGCGCTCGGAGGGGATGCGGAGCTGACGCGCCGGGTGTTCAAGGAAGCAGGCTTCAAGCAGCCCGCGTCGGAGGAGTGGTATGTCGGACATGGGGCGAAGCGCCTTGAACTCGCTGCCTATCCCGCAAAGCTCGCAGACGATTTGGCGGACATCCTCGACGACTACACCTGAGGTCCGATTTTCGGCTTCAAGCTTAGGGCGAAAAACCGTCTGCGTGACAGATTTCAGCTTCAAGCCGTTAAGTAGCTGATTTTTATAACTAAAAGTTACAAATCCCTTGACTCGTGTGTCAGATGTTCTGTACTGATCGCAATGGTGGCTGCCGTAGAAAGCAGCGCGTCGATCATATGGGGCGGTGACGATTGTCCGTACTGTTGCCGCCCGACGCCTCACAGGATGAGGCAGAATGAACGGTCCAGAAAGGAGAGTGACATGAAATAAACTGCACGGAGAGAACCCACATGCCTGACGGCAGCACTATGAATCCGATCACGAAGATCGGCGACGCCACAATTATCGGCGACCTGACCACCCCCGAAGTATCTACATTCCTCGACTCCGAGATCGACTTGATCTGGGCCACGACTATGCGTGCCCCCGGCGGCAAGGAGAAGAAGGGCAAGAAGTCCAAGACTAGCTGGATCAAGTATAAGGCGCGGCTTGGCAATTTTATCGAGCACGGGCTTTCCGAACACCCCGTGAAGAAGGAAATCGACGGGCTGTCCTTCGTCTACAACCGCGCCAAGGAATTCCCCGGAACCTGCGAGATTGGGGGCATTCGCTATCCGCTGGCGTACCGCACCGCAAACACCGCAGAGGCCATCACGGCCCTTGTGATCGACGCAGACGAAGGCGACACCTTAGACCGCGTCATCGCGGCGTTGAAGCCTCTGGGCGTGCTCTGTGTCGGCTTCACGTCTTATTCACACACCACGAAGGCGGGTCCGGGTGAAGACCGGTTCCGGATCGTTGTCTTTTTGAAGGAAGCGTTCGAGCTTCCGGAAAGCGGTGAGGAACGCCGTCAGGCGTTGAATGTGTGGAAGCGCAAGTATGTCGGCTTCTGTGAGAGCATCGGCGTCACGACCTTCGACAGGACCGGTATGGACCTGTCGCGCCTTCAGCGCCCGCCCCGTCGGCCCTCAGAGGATGCAGAGTTCAAGCACTACATCATCGCGGGCACCGGCCTCGATCTGGATACGGTCGAAGACGGTGATCCCACGAAGTACGGCAAGAAGGAGGTGGCGCGGCGCTCTGGCGGGCTTGCGCCGGTCGAAGACGAAGGCGGCGATGCCATCCTGAGCGACGGCTTCGACGTTCGGGCGTGGTTCAACGATGTCGGCTCCGCCTGTATGTTCGGCGATGTCCTCGACATGATCGGCTGGGAGACGCGTACCGGCGACGGCGCGGAACGCGAGATCATGTGCCCTAATGACGCCGCGCATTCAAACCCCGGCGACCCCGACGACACCGCCTGCTGGATCAAGGAGGACACTGACGAAGGGTTCCGCATCCACTGTCTGCACGACCATTGCAGCGCCGCAGGTGTCCACACGTGGGACATGGTTCGCTTGATCGACAAGGCCATCGCAGACGTGCAGATCGGTCTTCCCGACGGCTATGAAAGCTTCTCCGACGTCCTCTGCGACGGGACGTTCTTTCCTGACGAGATTGAAGGCGAGCCGGTCGAGCTTTCAAAGTACGATTACGGCGTCCCCGAACCTGCGCCCGAGATCGAAACCATCTCGACGAAGGGTAAGGTTAAGCGCCTCTTCAAGCGTCTCAGTGACCCCAGCGACAAGGAACTGGCGGCACTCTATGCAGGCGTCATCCGTGGCGGCAACAAGCCGGATATCGTGGCGCAGCTCGATGCTCTTGTCCGGGAGCATGGCCAGCGCAACGGCAATGATGTTCAGCGCCTGCGGAAGCAGGGTCGCGAGCTTCTGGACGAATGGAAGGCTGCTCACGCAGCGGAGAAGCAGTCCGCCCGGTCCGAATTGATCCGCGAGTCCCTCGACCGCGAAGACATTGCCCATAGCTCGCTCGATCCGACCGGGCCTCTTGGGGACACCATGGAAGAGGCCATTGCCACCCTTGGAAAGCGCTACGCCGTTCTCGACATGGCAGGGAAGTTCCGCATCGCCCGCAAGCCCGATCTGGACGCCTTCACGTCGGAGACGCAGGACCCGACCATGATCTTCTACACCAAGCAGGACTTCATTGACCTTCACAGCGACCGGCAGGTCCGGGAAGGTAAGGAAGAGACCAACCCGGCGAAGGCTTTCCTCGACCACCAGACGCGCAAGTCGGGATTGGTGTTCGCGCCGCCCCCTGTCGTGGCCTCGCCGACCGCCTTCAATATCTATCAGGGGCGTTGGTTCGAGGCTGAAGAAGGCGAGTGGGCGACGATCCGCGACTTCATCTTCCAGATTGTCTGTCGCGGTGATCAGAAGAAGTACAACTTCCTCGAACTGTGGATGGCCCACATGGTGCAGCGCCCCGGCGAACTGCCGGGTACCGCGGTCATCGTTCGGGGCGAAGGCGGGACCGGCAAGGGCACGTTTGGCGACATCCTGAAGAAGCTGACCTTCCCCCACTGTAAGCAGCTTGAGAAGGAATCCCACGTGATGAGCAACTTCGCAGGGGAACACCTGAGCAAGTGTATTCTGGCCGTCGTGACCGAAGCCGTCTTCGGGGCCAGCCCCAAGGTCGCGTCCGAACTGAAGGCCATGGTATCCTCGACCACGATGCAGGTCGAAGCCAAGGGAATGAACGTCGTCACCGCGCCGTCCTATCTGCGCCTGTACTTCGACTCGAATGACGAGGTGCCGATCCTGATTGAAGACAACGGTTCCGACCGGCGCTGGTTCGTCATGGAGATCAGCGAAGACGTGAAGCAGGACAAGGACTACTTCCTGAAGCTGCGCAGCGCCATGAACGGCGACGAGATGGCGGGCTTCCTGCATCATCTCGAAAGGTATGACCCTGCTGACGCGGGCTTCACTTGGTCCGATGTGATGAAGGCCCCTGAGACCGAGGAGCGGCGCGTCATGCGTGAGAAGTCGCGGTCTGAGCCGATGCAGCGCCTGATTGACGTGCTGGGAGATGGCGCGGTTGATCTTCGCGTCACCGGAGAGATCGAAACCTTCACCGCTGACGCGAAGGGGCTGCGTCTGCCGGTTGCGCCTTTCCGGGAATTCCTCCGCGAAGGGTCTCGCTTCCGGAACCGTCTGGACATTGTCGAGATGTTTGAGCGCCTGCATCCCGGCGTTGCGTTGGGCGATGGTCAGGGCGCTTGCGGATTATTGAAGAACACTCGCTGGATTTTGTTCCCGCCGGAGGTTCTCGGGACGCCTGTTCCGGAAACCGATGTTTCGGAAGCCGCAGGGTCCTAGCAAGCTAGAGGTGTGGCCTCTTCCCTGTCGGCGGTAAGGCCGACCTACAATGTCAGAGAGTTGGTGCTGGCCCCCGTTAGGGGGCCTTTGCCGTCGCGCCCCAAGACGGTGGTTCTCGACCCTTGTCGCTCAATCTTGGGGGCAAGTTGGGGGCGTTGGATTCCTCATACCCTTTTGTTTAGTAAAGATTATTTCCCCCAACCCCCAAAACCCCACGCCCCCAAGCGGTTTTGTCTTTAGAGCGCGAGGCCCCCTCTCTTTGGCCGATCTACAAGGGGGGGGGGGCTCGGTGGAATATTTTCAAGAATCTGTTGGGGGTTTGAGGGTTTGGGGGAATGAAATAAAGATCAATAAAATAAGGAGGTTAAGCACCTTCGCCAGCCCCCAACTCGCCCCCAACTTCCGAAAGCTGGGGGCTGGGCGGGCAAAGCGACCGCGTCAGCGGCGATGGTTGCTCTTGTCGGCCCAGTCCCCGTATCGTGCTCATACCGACCAACTGGAGTTCGCATGGAATACCGCATCGAAGAAACGTCCATCCCCCATCCCGAACAAGGGAACGTCACCTTCTATGAAGTTGTCGAGATCATCGACGGGAAGCGTCACCGGTCAAGTGATCGACCGGCGTTCAGTTCGCGGGAAGAGGCTCAGGCTTGGATTGAGGCACAGTCGTGATCGACGCCCCGACAGTGACGCTCCACAGGGTCCTAATCGACACATCCATTTGGTTGGACATGGCGAGCACTTACCGCGCCGCCCCCCTTGTGCGTGCACTTCATGAGATGTGCGACAATGCCCAGCTTGAAATCATTGTCCCGGATATCGTCCGAGAGGAGTTTGATAGAAACAAGGACAGGGTCGCAGCGCAGTCCTCGAAGGCTTTACAGTCTAACTTGAAATCGCTCCGCTACGCCCTCAACGGGTTCGCTGACCAGAATGCCGCCCAGCAAGCGATGGAAGCCTTTCAGAGCTTGGATTTCACCAACGCCATCCAAGAGAGTAGCATAGTCGACCAAGTACAGGCCTTGATGGACCACGGCGAGAACATCAATGTTGAAACCACCGTCATACATCGGGCAAGGGCGGCGAACCGTGCCTTGTATGGTGAAGCGCCTTGCCACCGGAACAGAGGCAGCATTGCCGATGCAATACTGTTCGAAGTGTACGACGAAATACGCCAAGATGCTGTCCGGGAGCACATCGGCTTCGGGTTCGCCACGACCAACCATAACGATTTCAGTGATCCCAGAGGAGACAACCGCACCCCGCACCCTGACCTTGCAGCCGCCTTCGGTGACCGGTCTCAATACATCTTGGATATCGGGAAGTTCGTTGAGGAAACCGACCCGGACGCAATGGCACTTGGAGACTTTGAACTTGGATACAGTCCTGAGTTTCGAACTCTGTCAGACTTGACTGAAGCGGAGCACCTTCTCTTCCGACAGGTCTGGTACAACCGACACATGAACCTCCGGTACAAGATCGAACACGGACAAACCAAGATCGTGTCAGAAGATGAATTCGCCCGTAACCCATACAGTCAGGACGAGATACTGGATACAGTCTGGGCAAGGGCGCTCGATGCCGCGCGGCGGACCGAAGAAGAAGTCGGCGTTGAAAACCTAGGACCATGGGATGATTTTGAATGGGGCATGATTAACGGAAAGCTATCAGCCATCCGTTGGGTCCTTGGGGATGAATGGGACTTTCTGGATACCTGAGACGGCGACTGAGGGGCATCGTTGGGGATAAACGTTTATAAAGACCGGTCGGTAGTCATTGATCATTCTCATCAGGAAATGGTGGATACTTCGACCGAAGGCAATCCAACTGAAGGAACGGTTGGCGAGATGCGTGTTAAGTATGTCTTCCGCAGAAAAAAGACCAAAGGGCATGATCGGGATGGTAATCCGCTGGTCTACGCACTTAAGGAGATGAACGGCTACAGAATGCAGCCGATGTATCATAAGATGCTGTACACGCGTGCCGATGATATCCTCAACACCTTCGTGCATGAACTGGACGTCGACTTGCTCATGGATGTTCCGTCCAGCAAGCAGCTTTGTTTTACGTTCGCTGAACGAGTCGCTCAGGCGTCTGGATTGCCGTTGGTGGCATCAACCTTCCTGCGCAAAAGGACAGTTGGAGAGGTCATTGACGGAATTGACGCAGAGTTCCCGCAGTTCCAGAAAGACCGGCAAGAGAAATTGTTTAAGGCGCAGTTGGGTGAGCTTCGCAGGGTGGATCGAGAATTCGATTTCCAGATGAAAGAGGTGTCCAAGCAAATGCGCCGCTTTTTCCAGCCGTTCACGTTAGTTGGAGACGTTCCAGACCTTTACGGTAAGCGGATCGCCTTAATTGATGACCTTGTATCGTCCGGAACATCAATTATCTCTGTCGCTCAATGCTTGCGGGAGCAAGGTGCGTTGGTAGAGCGGGGTGTTTGCCTTCTGAGCGATCTTGATCTTCGCAATGATTGACATTTTCCCCGAATAACACTATGTTCCACTTTACAAGACGGACCGTGCCTATGCCTCACGGTCTCAAAACATCAAGCACGGAAACGTGTAGGTCCGAGCGGCGCCCGAGGTGGCCATCCCGTAAGAGGAAAAAGCCTCAAGACTAGGCATCGGCTAGTCGGGAATAGAAAAGGCCGTCACATCGAAAGGTGTGGCGGCTTTTTTATCGGCACCAGACGCCGTCGAACCCGCGTTGTGCAACCGTCGCCGAACTGTACTAATCAGTTTACGTTTGAGCAATAGATGCTGACCCATTTTACAACGGTACAGAAGCCGCTGGCGCGGCAAAAAACCCATTGTTTCCAGAAATGAAGGCGGACTCGGCGGTCCAGATGTGTTATCTATCTTCAGTAAGATCACGGATGATTCCCGTATCCCACTGAAAGGGTTGATATATGTCGAAATCAAAGGTCCCCGCTTTCGCTTACATGCGGACTTCCAGCGCCACAAACGTGGGCGAGGACAAGGACTCCGATAAGCGCCAGCGGGCGGCAATCGAGGCATACGCCAAAGCGAACGGATACGAGATAGTCCAGACCTTCTATGACGCGGCGGTATCCGGCGCCGATCCCATCGACTCCCGCCCCGGTATGCAGGACCTTTTGGACGCTGTCCTGTCCAACGGTACGCGCACCATTCTGGTGGAGTCGCCCGACCGGTTCGCACGTGATGCTGTGGTGCAGGAACTTGGCCACCGCCTATTAAAACAACGCGGGGTCGACCTCATCCCGACGACCGCGCCCGACTACTTCATGGTCGATACGCCCACGACAGAGCTTGTACGCACGATCCTAGGCGCTGTAGCAGCCTTCGACCGCCGAAACACCGTGGAGAAGCTGAAAGCCGCCAGAGACCGCAAGAGCGAGGCTCTGGGCCGCAGGGTGGAGGGCAGGAAGCCTGTCAGCGCTGACGCGCTCACCGCAGCGAAACGGCTGTATCGCCGCAACCCTAAGACAGGCACCCGCCGATCCCTACGCCAGATCGCAACCGAACTGGCAAACGAAGGATTCACTGCACCATCTGGCAAAGACTATCAGGCCAACAGCGTGCGCCAAATGCTGGTGAAGGCAGGTGTCTATAAGGCCGATGCGGCGTGACGGCAGAGGTGCTGACAGGGCCAAACAGGACATGGAAAGCTCAGAGATATGCCGGAGGAGGCATAAGCGGCGCCTTCCTGCGTCAAAGCGCTTGCAGGATCAAAGCGGAAATACTTATAAGAGAATGATTTTAATATATTATTTTAGGGACCCAAGGTGGGGTACCCCAGTACGCCGAAAGCCCGCGCAGGTGCTGTCAGCGTCTATGCAACCGAATTTAGCAACTAAGTTGTAGTATGAGGCAAAAGATTGGTTTTATGCCCACGTAAATTTATTACGCGTGAAACTCCTCTCGCGGAAAAAGATAATGGGACCCGCCCAGAACAGGCTCCCCAGTCTTTCAAATCACAAACCGCCGTTTCGAGATTCCAAAATTCTCCTAAAAAAGTTGTATGGGATTCGCGACGGAACCGTCTGCGGCTGATCTATCCGTCGTTCTGTTTCGCAGCCCTTGCCTGATTGAGACGGAAAAGGCGGGCAAGGATTTCATCTTCAGTCAGCTTGCCGTCGCGCCAGTCGTCACCCCAGCCGTAAGCTTCTGCAACGGCTTCATCCAGTTTTTTGTGGGCGTGGTCCAACCATGCGGGGCGCGCATTGTAGAGATTGGTGAGGGTGCGCTTCTTGAGTTCCTTCGCGGCCTTGTCGTCTTTTGGTATCAACCGGTCAGGGTAGCCTTCGACCACCTCGGGGACCCTGTCCACGAGATCAGGCGGGTTTAGCCAGTTTTCACGCAGGCGGTTCAGTTCTGCGGCGGTTTCGGCGATCTTCTGGGCGCGCGGATTATCAGCATAGTCGGTGGCGGGAATGTTCGGCGAAAGAGCCTCCGGAAAGGGAAAGGTCTCGAATGTGGTTGAAGGAGTATACCGGGGGCGGTCTTCGAGCGAGGTACCCATGCGGAGCGCCCAGATTGCGTGAAAACGAGAATGTAGAATACCGAAGGTAGTGTCGTCGTCTCGGGCAATCGAATACACCGATCCGGAAGCTAACATCCCTCGATTCAACCAAACGAAAACGCGGTGCTTTGCTACTTCAGGCGTGGCAATGAATCGCTCCAACCCTGCCAGACCCTCGCGCAACTCAGGTCGCGGCCGTTGATGCAGCCACCAAGTGGCTAAGGTCTTTGCTTCGCCGGCCCGAAGACGCCGCTTTCCTGCGGCCTCCAGTCTAGCGTTTTCACTGTTCCAGTGTTTCGTGTGCGCTGCGAAAGGGGCCTCGAACAATGCCGCCTCGTGCTCCGTTCGCGTTACGCCGAAGTCAATGCACCATCGTTCTTCAAGACGACGTGTCAAATCCATCCCATTGAACCAACGACGTATCACCGTAGAGTTTTTTTCACCGTTCGGGTTGCGAGGTTCATCCAGCATCTGCCTTGCAAGGTCTGCGGAAATGTCGAACGGCCCCCCAAACTTAAAACCCTGAAACGCAAGGTCTGCATTGCTGCGAAGGCGTTTGGCCGATGTCAGGTCGTGCCCGTCCGTACTGGCAGTGAGGTCAGAGAACACCTTTGAGACTGACTTCCCGTCCAACATAACATCTAGCTCGCCTCCGGCTTGAAAGCAGACCATGGATACGCGGACTGCCGCGCCCTCGACAGTCCAGTTCTCGTCCGACCAAGCAGTGAATATTTGGCCTCCGTCTACGATAGGTTTCAGGACCTCTCGGTTGATGCCTCCGCGAATAGAGTTCGTCGCAACCAGCCCGACGCGCCTAAGGCGGTTTTCCTGTATCATCTCCCAAGCCTTGGCGAACCAGTAAGCCACAAGATCGACACCGCCGGGGACCGTATTCCAAGCCTTTCTGAGTGCGTGGGTATATTCTTCTCCAAGTGCGAAGATCATTCGCTTGTTCCCAAGGAAGGGTGGGTTTCCAACCACCACGTCAGCATCTGGCCAGTCTGCTTTGGAGCCGTCCGGGGCAAGCACCGCGTCGCGGTTTTCGATGGTGCCCAACGGGCGCAGGATCGGGTTGCGGGCGGCATCGAAACCGTTCCTGCGCATCCACTGGATTTCCCCAACCCATACCGATACACGGGCGAGTTCAGCGGCATAAGGGTTCAATTCAATCCCCTTCACGCACTCCGGCCCAATGGTCGGGAAGCCGCGTGGAAGGCCCAAGGCCTCGGCCTCAAGGTTCGTGCGGTGTTCAATGTCCTTAAGCGCCAAGAGAGACAGGTAAAGGAAGTTGCCGGACCCACAGGCCGGGTCCAGCACGCGGAAGCTTCTCAGACGCTCCAGAAACGCTGCGTGGAGGCGTTCCGCCTCTTTCTCGGCCTTGGTCCGGGCAGAGCGCGACTTGGCGCTCTCCGCCCTGCTCAGCGCCGCTTCGATCTGGGTTTTCACCTCGGTCCATTCGGCAAACAGCGGCTCCACCACCACCGGGTTGACGATTTGCATAATCTTGTCGCGGTCGGTGTAGTGCGCGCCAAGCTGCGAGCGCTTGTCCGGGTCAAGGCCACGCTCGAACAGGGTACCCAAAATAGAGGGGTCGATTTCGGACCAGTCAAGCTTCGCGGCGGCAAGAAGGTCAGCCAAGTCTTCCTTGTCGAGCGGCAGGGCCGTGTCGTCATCGAAGAGACCGCCGTTGAACCATTCCACCTTTTCGAAGCCGACGCGCCCGCCGGACTGCATGGCGGCGAAGAGGTCCTTGGCGAAGGGCTGAAACTCGGTCGGGTCCTTCTGGCACAACTCCAGCATCTTCTGGAACATCTTGTTCGGCAGAAGGTCCACGTCTTCGGCGAACATGCAGAAGACGAGGCGGTTCACGAAATGCGCGACGGTTTCCGGGTCATGCTCGCGCTCGCGCAAACGCTGCGCAAGCGATGCGAATTTCTGCGCGGCCTCTTCGGTTAGGGCCTGCCGTGTCTTAGCGGGGCGCAGGCTTTCGGGATCGGTGAAGCAGGCGCGCAGGAGGTCGCGCTTGCTGGCATCTAGAAGGTCCGGCGTGGTGATTTCGTATGTTTGCTGGACGGTGTTCGTCCAGTTTGTCTGTATCCGGATGCGCGTCATGTCCGACACGATTAGAAGCGGCGGGTTTTCCAGCGCGATGGAGTATTGCAAGAGTTGTTCAAAAGCCTTGTCTAGGTCCTTCTTCTTCCCCTTGTACTCCCATGCGAAGCATCCTTTGCGCCAGACGTCCGCCCAGCCTTCGCCGCCTGAGGTCTTGGACGCGCCGCGTTCAAAGGTGAACCATTCGCCCTTGGGGTCGGCGGAGACAGGGTCTTCAATGCCTAGGAGTGCGCAGAGGTCTAAGAAATGCGCCTGCGATGCGCTCCGCTCCTTCAGCTCCGCCGCTTCCCACTTCTTGATAAAATCCGCCGCCTGCATAAGCTCACCCAAATTCTTTTCGGGACTGGTACCACTTTGGAAGGGGGAAAAACCAGAACCACTTAGCGTCTAAGGCGAGTTGCATGGAGATAAGAAAGGATACTTGCACGCCGCTGACACGGCCTCCACCGAAGACTAACCACGCCACCAACCGCAAGCGCCTCTCTGAACCATTGAATAGGCGAGGTCCCGACCATCTGACAGACTGCAAGAACCGATCCATCGGTCATAACTCTTTCGACCTGTCAAACGGCACGATACGGTCTGCCCCTTTACGAGTGAGGCCATTAGTTGCTTCGCGCGGTTGCCGGAGGCCGTACCAAGCTCTGCGCAATCGAGATTGGCGAACCTGACTGGGCGACCGGATACCTCGATGGTGTCGCCGTCTCGGACATATGTCACCCTGCCGACCAAGTTCCCGCTGGCGCTCTTCGATCCTTTCGAGGTCCCCCGGTTCCAAGCGTCACCGCCGCGGATGCTCTTTGGAAGTTGAGCCTGTGAGCCTGAATGTTCATCGAACCATCCGGTGTAACGTCCGTGATCGACGGCAAGCGCCACGATCACCAAGGTGACACCGACAAACCCTAGGACGGCGAGACGGCCCAGTCTTCGGCCCCGACGCCGTGAGGCGTTCGCCTTCATCATCTTTCGCCATTGCCGCTGCGTTGGCGTTCTAGTGATTGCTCTTCGGTTCATCGCACCTAGACAAAGGTTTATCGCTAGGAAAAAATGTGCCAGCAGATTCGGGCGGCTTCACTTGGTTTCCATCGCTACGCACGCATACTGCATTCCAGTAGCGAAACCATCGGCTGCTACAGTTTTCTCTTTCTCTACTGAGTACAGATTCTGGAGGCCAACCTGTTCATGAATGGCAACTGTAAACTTTTGCATCCTGTTGGTGTCACCGTACTGAATGTAATAAGTAGGCTCCTTCAAACGTGCTCTCTGATGGTGCTGCGCCATTTCGTAAGATCGATAATAAATCTCGTCACAAAAATCGCTAGACAGCATTTTCATCCTAAGCATCTCCTGCGTAGTAGCTGACGTCGGCTTCGCTACGCATGTTGCCAATATTAGGATCACCACCGCCAGAGAACTGGTGCTCATTTATCTTTCTCCACGACTTCGACCGAATAATTACAATCAGTATTTGTGGCGTCGTTTTGGCGGTGGCGTAGACAAAATTGGGCTTTCGCGACATTATTTCTTTTGAGAATGAACCGTTCCGGCCCTGCCCTAATGCTGCCTACTCAGTCACGTAACGCGCCACCGCCTCCAAGGCTTCCGGTTTCTCTGCGACCTCAGGTGGCCAGACTTACTGCAGGGCCGCGTCAGCGGCTCTATCCCCTGCCCCAGCCAAAGTGTGTCACATTGCGGGTCTCAACGTGTGTCACGCGTACGATCTAAGTTACTGATTTTGCGAAATTCCTGTGATGGAATGAAGACGTCGATGATCTTGAGCTCCGGCTCGTCCATTCCGCCGTATAGGTGGTTGAGGAACATCTCTTTCGTCAGGGTCGTGCCCTTGCGCAGGCTGAGCAGTTCCAGCATCTGGTATTCCTTGCCCGTCAGGTGCACGGTCTTGCCCGCGACATCCACCGTCTTGGCGTCGAGGTTCACGTTCACCTTGCCGGTGCGGATCATCGACTGCGAATGTCCCTTGGACCGCCGGATGATGGCGTGGATCCGCGCCACCAGTTCCTCGCGGTGGAAGGGCTTCGTCAGGTAGTCGTCGGCACCGAAACCGAACCCCTTGATCTTGTTCTCGGTGTCGTCCGCCCCGGACAGGATGAGGATCGGCGTGTCGATCCGTGCAAGCCTGAGTTGCCGCAGCACCTCGTGCCCGTTCATGTCGGGCAGGCCCAGATCGAGCAGGATCAGGTCGTAATCGTAAAGCTTGGCCAGATCGATCCCTTCCTCGCCCAGGTCCGTGCTGTACACGTTGAGGTTGGCATGGGTCAGCATCAACTCGATGCTTTTCGAGGTGTTCGGATCGTCTTCGACCAGAAGAACGCGCATGTTCAATTCTCCGCTTATAACCTTGTCGCGAACGATCTTCCCGAAAATTGGTTAACCGCTGGTTACTATATGAGAACAAATAGCGGCTACTACCTCAGGTTGTCCACAGGTTTTGCCACTGTCACCTTCAGCCCCGCCTCGCCGTGGCGAGATACCGCTTCAAGCCATTCGTGAAATTCCTCTGCGCTGATCTGGTACATCTCCTGCGCCTCTGCCTGTGACAGCAGGCCATGCGCCACCGCCCGCACAACCAGGAGTTTTCTCGACGCCACCCACCGCTGCGTGTCCGGCGCCGGCAAATCGGCCCGCGTCAGGACGCTTCCATCCGGCAGGGTCACGGCGCGGGGCCCTGCGACTTTCTTCAGATACATCTGGTTCACCCCTCGATAACACCCTGCCCACATTCGGGATTTGTCCTTAACGCCGGGTGAAACGAGCCGCGGTGAATGCCTCGTATTTTCCTAAAAGCGGGCGGCGACGGGTGCGCAGCACGGCGGCCGGCTTGACACTTGCGACGCGGCAGGCCACACCGCGCCCTCTTAACACCTGTCGGATCCTTCCTATATTCGGGCAAACGCCGGAGCCCTGCCATGCCGCTCGATCCTGAACTGAATTCGCTTGGATTTCCCAAGGCGCCCGCCGACACGCGGGTCGTCGTCGCCATGTCGGGCGGGGTCGACAGTTCGGTCGTGGCCGCACAGCTTGCGGAAGAAGGCTATGACGTGGTCGGCGTGACGTTGCAGCTTTACGATCACGGCGCGGCGCTGGCCAAGAAAGGCGCCTGCTGCGCCGGGGTCGACATCCACGACGCGCGGCGCGTGGCCGAGGAAATGGGCTTTCCGCATTACGTGCTGGACTACGAGAACATCTTCAAGGACGCGGTGATCGACGAGTTCGCCGACAGCTATCTGGCCGGCGCGACGCCCGTGCCCTGCATCCGCTGCAACGAGCGGGTCAAGTTCAAGGACCTGCTGGAGACGGCCAAGGATCTCGACGCCGATTGCATGGCGACCGGCCATTACATTCAGCGCAAGACGGGCGAACGCGGCCCCGAGTTGCATTGCGCGGCGGACGCCAATCGCGACCAGAGCTATTTCCTCTTTTCGACCACGCCCGAACAGCTGGACTTCCTGCGCTTTCCGCTGGGACACCTGCCGTCCAAGGACGCGACGCGGGCTTTGGCCGCGCGCTATGGCCTGCCTGTCGCGGACAAGCCCGACAGCCAGGACATCTGCTTCGTGCCGAACGGCAATTATGCCAGCGTGATCGAAAAGCTGCGCCCCGGCGCGGCGGAACCCGGCGAGATCGTCCATGCGGACGGTCGCGTCCTGGGGCAGCACAGCGGCGTCATCCACTATACGATCGGCCAGCGCCGGGGGCTGGGCATCGGCGGCCTGGACGAGCCGCTTTACGTGGTGAAACTCGACGTCGACGCGCAGCGCGTGATCGTGGGACCCAAGGATATGCTGGCCACCCGCACCGTGCCCGTGCGCGAGATCAACTGGCTGGGCGACGCGCCCTTTGAAAGCCAGTCCGAATGGCATGTCTCGGTCAAGGTCCGCTCCACCCGCCCGGCGCGCGAGGCGGTCATTCGCCCCACCGGGCCGGACACGGCCCAAGTCGAGCTGATGGTGGCCGAGGAAGGCGTCTCGCCGGGGCAGGCCTGCGTATTCTATGAGACCGAAGGCAGCCGTATCCTGGGCGGCGGCTGGATCTGGAAAGGCTGACCGGGGTCAGGCCGCAGGCACGGGCTACCCAAACCCGACCACACCCCGGGGGATCCTTTCATAACGGCGCGGATCGGTCTGGCTGTCCTGCCGAAACGACGAGGATTTCCATACCTGCGGGTCGGCGACGAAGCCGTGGCGCACCGGATCGGTCCGGCAATGCTGGCGGAACGCCTCGATCTCCGCTGGGCTGCGGACAGGTTCGACGATGTCCTGCGGCACCCACAGATGCGCGCCGCCCGCCGCGATCTGGCTGGGTGTCATCGCCCGTGTCGAGACCCGCGAGGCAAACCGCGCCTTGATCGTCTTGAGCCGGATGGCAAGGTCGGCGTCGCCATGGGGCAATGTCAGGACGGCGTGCAGGTGGTCGGGCAGGACGACCCAGGCGTCCAGCTCGAACGGCCAGAGGTCGCGCACCATGCGCACCGTCGCTTGCAGGTGGTCGATTTCGTCCACCAGAGTCGTCGCATCGCGCTCGGCCAGCGTCAGGGTCACGAAGCTCGTTTCGCCACGGCGGCGGATAGGAAGTAGCTGTACCATGCCCCAAGCCTGCGCGATTCCCGTTAACGGACGATTGACGTGGGCGCGCAGCCACTTAGCCCGGCATCCGGTCCAGCACTGCGCGGGCGGCACGCAGGCCGGGATCCTCGCCGCCACGGCCCAGCCGTTCCATCGTCAGGCGCATCGCATCGCGCTGCGGACCGGGATTGTCGAGCATGTCCAGAACGCCGGGCGCGATAAGATCCGCGCGACACCGCTCGCCGTTAAACTCGGGGATGGCGCGGGTTTCCGACACCAGGTTGACCAACGTCAGCGTGTCGATGATCAGCATCCGGCGGATGATCTCGCGCGTCAGCCACGCGGCGTCATAGGCGATGACCATCGGTGTGTCGGCGGCGGCCAGTTCCAGCGAGACGGTGCCCGACGCCGCCAATGCACCTTGCGCACAGCCAAAGGCCGCGGCTTTGCGCCGCTTGTCGGCCTGACCCTTTGGCACGACCACAACCGGGTCGCCGGGCCAGTCGGCCACAAGCTCCGTAACCTGTTCGGTGCGCGCCGCAACGGTCGGGATCACCAGTCGCAACTCCGGTTTCGCCGCGCAAACCTGCCGGATCGCGTCACCGAAAATCGGGCCGAGACGCGCGACCTCGCTGCCGCGCGAGCCCGGCAGCACCAGCAGCACCGGCGCATCGCCCAAGCCGTGATCGGCGCGGAAGGCGGCGATTTCGTCGTCCGCGGCGGGTTCATCATTCACCACCGGGTGCCCGACGAAATCGCAGTCCACGCCGGCTGCCTCCAGGTAGGGTGGCTCGAATGGCAGAAGCGCCAGAACCTGGTCGATCACCTTCGCCATCTTGTCGGCCCGCTTGGGCCGCCACGCCCAGACCGAGGGGGCGACGTAGTGCACGGTGCGCAAATCACTGCGCTCTTTGATGATGCTCGCCACGCGCAGGCAGAAATCGGGGCTGTCGATCCCGATCACCACGTCCGGGTCATAGTCGATCGCGGCTTGGGCGGTCTCGCGGATGCGGCGCTTGAGGTGGAAATACTTGGGAAGGATCTCGACCAGCCCCATGACGCTCAACTCTTCCATGGGAAAGAGCGACGTAAACCCCTCGGCCTGCATCTGGTCGCCGCCCACGCCCGCGAACTCCACCTCGGTCAGCGATTTGAGGCCCGCCATCAGCGCCGCGCCCAGCCGGTCGCCCGACGCCTCGCCGGCGATGACAAAAACCTTCATGCCACGTCCCGCGGTCGGACCCACAGGAACATGCCTTGTGCGCGCAACACCTCGGCCACGCCGTCCGGGTCGAGCAGCATCACGCCGCCCGCCTCGATCACGAGGCCCGCCAGCCCCGCTTCGGCGGCACGCATGACGGTGCCAAGGCCAATGAGCGGCATGTCCACGCGCAATTCCTGCCCGGGCTTGGGGGCCTTGAAGAGAATGCCGCCCTCGCTCTTATCCTCGGCGGCCCGCGCCTCGGCCACCGGGCCGCTCAGCCAGTCGGCCACGCTGTCGAGCATGTCGCCCACGATCTCGAACGGGTCGTCGGACAGCCAATGGCTCGGCGTCTCGGGGCAAAGGTCGCCCAGCATGGCATCGGTGCCGCGGGCATCCTCGCGGGCGATGACCGCGCCGTCGCGCACCACCACCGCCTGTCCCTTGTCGGCCGCCGCAAGGTCAACCAGCGCCGCCTCCGCCACCGCGATGTCGCGCTCCACGCCCTTGGGCAGCGTGCCGGTCACGCCTTCGGGCGGCAAGAGCGACGGGTCGATCTCGACCGCGCCGATCACCTCCAGTCCCGCCTCCTCGAAGATCTGCGTGAAAATGCGCAGCGTGCTGTCGTCGCCCGAATTGGTCAGCGCCGCCTGGACCTTGGGCACCAGCGGCAGGGTCGCCGCGTCGATCTGCGCGGGATCAATCGGCGGACGGCGCATGGCCCCGGCCATGCAGATCCGTGTGACGCCGATCTCTTTCGCGGTGGCGATGAAGCTGCCCAGCGTTTCAAGGCGAAAGCCCAGCCGCGGCAGTTCGCCTTTGACGTCCGACGGGAACTGCTCGATCTCGCAGATGACCGGCACCTCTCCACGGGCCAGCATGACCCGCACCAGCTGTGGTGGCAGGCCGCCCTGCCCTGCGATGAGCGCCAGCGTCATGGCGCGCCTCAGCCCGCGCCGGGGGTGAGGAAGGACCGATCGCTTTCGGCCAGCACGAAATTCACGATCTGACGCACATAGTCGCTCTCGGTCTCCTCACCCAGCCGGCGGGCGCGGTCCTGGAACGCGCCTTCGCCCTGCGCCAGCATCTGGAACGCGGCGCGCAGCGCGGTGATGTCCTTGCGCGCCACGCCACGCCGCTTGAGACCCACCAGGTTCAGACCATCGAGATGCCCGCGCGGCGCCTGGACCAGGCCGTAGGGAATCACGTCGTTGGTCACCATGGTGACCGCGCCGATGATCGCGCCCTGCCCGATGCGCACCCATTGGTGCACGCCCGAAAGCCCGCCGATGATCACGTCATCCTCGACCACGCAATGGCCTGCAAGGGCGGCGTTGTTCACGATGATCACCCGGTTGCCCACCTGCACGTCATGCGCCACGTGACAGCCGGCCATGAAAAGCCCGTCATCGCCCACGCGGGTGATGCCGCCGCCGCCTTCGGTGCCGGAGTTCATCGTCACATGCTCGCGGATGCGGTTGCGCTGGCCGATGACCAACCGCGTCTTCTCGCCGGCGAATTTCAGGTCCTGCGGGATCTCTCCGATGCAGGCGAAGGAAAAGATCACCGATCCGTCCCCCACTTGCGTGTCGCCGGTCACGACCACGTGCGATTTCAGAACCACATCATCGCCCAAGCGAACTTCTGGCCCGACATGGCAAAACGGGCCGATCTCGACCCCGGCGCCGATCTGGGCGCCCTCCTCGATGACCGCACTGGAATGGATGCGCGTCTCGGCCATGCGGGTCACTCCTTCGGCAGGTCCATCATCGCGGTGAAATCAGCCTCGCAGGCCAGTTCTCCCTCGACCGTCGCCTCGCCGTGAAAGCGCCAGACCTTGCCGCCGGGCTTGCCGCGCGTGGTGGTCACCTTCAGCTCCAGCACGTCGCCGGGCACCACCATGCGGCGGAACTTGCAGCCCTCGATGGCCATGAAATAGACCAGCAGATCGCGGTCCTCCATCTCCAGCGCGGCGCCCACCATGACGGCGGCTGTCTGCGCCATCGCCTCGACGATGGTGACGCCCGGCATGATCGGCTTGGCCGGAAAGTGGCCCTGGAAATGCGGCTCGTTCATCGTGACGTTCTTGATGCCGCGAGCCGAGGAGATCCCGTCCATGTCCACGACCTTGTCCACCAGCAGGAACGGATAGCGATGCGGGATCAGCCGTTGGATGCGGCCGATATCGGCGCTGTCGAGAGGGGGGGTCATGTGTCGTTTATTCCTTCTGCCCTGTCGCGCGGGCCTCAGCCGTCGCGCCCGGTGTCCCGGCTTAGCAACTCGGCTCCGGCGGGGCAAGCGCGGCGGCGTCCGCGCCTGAAGCGTTTCGCGATAAACCTGTGTCACAGCTGACCCGCGAAACGCAGCACGACAGCCAATCGGTGCACACGTCTCGCCTTTCGCTGATGGCCCAGGTAAGTGGCGAAACGCTTTAGTTGTCGGTCGCGTCTTCGGTGCCGTCCCCGGCGGCGTCGTCCTCGCTGCCGGCCTGCGAAGGCTCCCCCTCATTGCCCGCACCGTCGCCCAGCGTGGCGTCGATGCGTTGCACCGCGGCGCTGGTGATGTCGACGACATCGTCCTGCAACAGCACCGTGCGCCGGTCCATCACCACCGAGGCCCCGGCCTCGCGCATCAGTTCGACCAGCACAGGTTCTACCTGGCGCATGAAATCCAGAGGCGCGCGTTCGCGGTTGCGTTCGTGCTGGCGGACCCGGCGCTGGCTGTCGGCGCGGATCTGCTGCACCTTCTCGTCAAAGGCGTCGGCCAGGGCGCGGAAATTTTCCGGAGATGTCGTATCCCGCTGTTCGGTCAGCGCCCGTTCCTCGGCTTCCAGCTCGGACTCGAGCTTGCGGTTGAGCGCGATCAGGTCCTCGCGCTCCTGCTGCAGGCGGGACGTGATGGCTTGCCCCATGCGGGTATCCTCGAACAGGCGTTCGGGATCCACTACCAGGATATCGCTCTGCACCACGCCGACGTTCTGCGCCAGCGCGGGCACGGCGCCACCGGCGACCCAGGCCGGGACCACCAGCAGGGCCACCGACATCAGCAGCGCCCGTAGCGGCCTCATCTCAGAATTCCGTGCGTACCGTGATATCGAACTCGCGCTCGATGTCGCCCGGCTCTTTCTTGAGCGCTTTCGAGAAGTTCAGCCGCAGCGGACCGAACGGCGAGTCCCAGAACAGCGACAGGCCGACGACGTGGCGCGGATTGAACCCGGTCGATTGCGCCGCACCGATCGTGTCGACGTTCCAGATCGCGCCGACATCGTAGAACGCACCGCCCGACAGGCCGAATTCCTCGGGCGTGCCCAGCGGGAATTCCACGTCGAACTTGGCGACCGCATAGAGGTTGCCGCCCAGGTGTTCGCCATTCTGGATCGGGCCCATTCCGTTGGAATCGAAGCCGCGCATCACCTGCCCGGTATAACGGTCGATGGCGCGGGACTGATCACCGCCCATGAAATCCAGCGCACCGGCCTCGACCGAGGCGCGCAGCGTGATCTCTTCGTTGAAGGCAAGTTTTTGCCCGGCCACACGCATGGAGTACTTCATGTACTCGAGGTCTCCACCAAGCCCGTTATATTCCACGCCCGCATCGATCAGAACGCCGGCATTGGGGTTGAGCCCCGTGCGCCGCGTGTCGAAGACGACGCGCGTGCCGATACCGCTGGTAAAGTAATCGCCCTGCGCGACCTCGGCGGCGAGAGTGGGCGAAACGCCGGTATAGTCATCCATCTCCTGATAGCCGGCGCGGTAATACAGCGACAGGCGGCTGTTCTCGGACACGGGGAAGGTCAGGCTGGGCTGGAAGACGCCCTGGACGGTGTCGTAAAGACTGTTGTTGCCATCGGTTTCCAGCAACGAGGTCTGGATCGCGAATTCCACGTCGCGGCCCAGGAAGGCCGGCTCGGCAAAGGAAAGGTTGTAGTTCGCAGTATCCGCCGAGGCCGCGATCTGTGCTGTCACGCGCTGGCCACGGCCCAGGAAATTGCGCTCGGAAAAGCCCAGCGTCAGGCCGAACCCGCCGTCCGAGCTGTAGCTGCCGCCGAAGGACAGCGTGCCGGTGGTGGTTTCCTCGACATCCACGTCGACCACGACCTGGCTGGGGTCCGACCCTTCGCGGGCCTCCACGTCCACGTCCTCGAAATAGCGCAGCGCGCGGATGCGCTCGGCGGCTTCGCGAATCTGGCGCGGGTTGAACGGGTCGCCCTCGACCGGGGTGAACTGCCGACGGATGACGCGGTCCAGCGTGGTGGTATTGCCCTCGATGTCGATGCGTTCGACAAAGACGCGCGGCCCGCGCACCAGCATGAACTCCACGTCCAGCGTCAGCTCCCGCTCGTTGCGGGTGATGACCGGCTCGACCCGCAGGAAGTCGACACCCTGCTTGATCGCCAGCCGTTCCATCCGCGCGATCGAACTCTCGACCAGAGTGGGCGAATAGACGACGCCCGGGCGAATCTTCAGCACGTTCTGATATACGGCGGCATCGGCCTCGGGGATCTCGCTCGTGGTGGTGACCTGCCCAAAGCGGAATTGCTGGCCTTCCTGCACGTTGAAGGTCACGAAATAGCTGTCGCGTTCCTGCGCCAGTTCGGCGTTGGTGCCGGTGACCCGGAAATCCACGTAGCCGCGCGACAGGTAGAAATCGCGCAGCACCTGCTTGTCGAATTCCAGCCGCTCGGCATTGAACGTGTCGCGCGAGACGATGGCGCGCAGCAGGCCCGCCTGCTTGCTGTCCACCACGCGGCGCAGCCGGCGGTCGGAATAGGCCCGGTTGCCGACAAAGCTGACCCGGTTCACCTCGATCGCACCGCCCTCGAAGATCTCGTAGACCAGGTCGATGCGGTTGTCGCTGCGGCGGATCACCTTGGGCTGGATCCGGGCCGAGACGCGGCCGTTCTGTTCATAGGCCTCGGTCATGATGGCAATGTCGCGTTCCACCCGCGACGGGCTGAACACCTGGCGCGGCTCGCTTTCGATGAACCCTTGCAGATCGGCGTCCTTGATGCGCCGGTTGCCCTCGAAGGCGACGCGGTTGATCGTCGGGTACTCGATGACCCGGATCACCAGCGTGTTGCCCTGCGGGATGACCTGAACGTCCTCGAAAAGACCGCTGGCGCGAATGCGCTGCGCGGCGTCGTTCAACTGACCGGCGCTGACCGTCTCGCCCCGCGCGATGCCCGCCTGGCTGAGGATCGTGCCACCCTCGATCCGCTGGTTGCCCTCGATGGACACGTTGGTGAAGCGGTAGCTTTGCGCCTGCGCCGGCGATGCGGCGGACAGGGCGGCGGCCATCAGGCCGGCCGCGAAAAGCAGCGAAAGAAAGTGCGTTGAATAAAGCCCTGAAAAGCGCTTTGTCCCCAACCCGATCGACAGTTTCATCAGCAAACCCAATCAGCCATCCCAATGGGCAAAAGCACTACCGGGTCCGGGGAGGGTTGTCAAAACGAGTATGGGAGATTTTTGCGTGAGTGCGTCGTTACGGCGACGCTGCGATCCGCGGCCCTTACAGAGAGCCTACAAAGGCCCCGGCCCAGAGCGCGACGGCGATGGTCGCAAGATACAGGATGCGGTCCCAGTTCAAATTCACCAACAGGGTCATCCCGCGATATCCGTTCAGAACGTGTTGCATGTAGTGTCCGGCCTTCAACGCGCTTGTGATCAGGGTATTACCCGGCTTTTCCGATTCTTTTGTGACGATACTCGGGCGGAAAAAATGACGTTTTCAGGGCAGGCCGCGTGCGCCCTGCCCCGCTCTTCCCGTCGCCGCCCTGGTATCGGTCCGATCAGGGGCAGAAGATGTCGTTGAACAGCGCGAACAGCATCACGCCAAGCACCAGCGTCAGGCCCACGGTCATCATGATCCGCAGCGCGCGTTCGCTGGGCGGCCGGCCGGCCACGGCCTCGTAGGCGTAAAACACCAGGTGGCCGCCATCCAGGACCGGAATCGGAAACAGGTTCAACAGGCCCACGGCGGTGGACAGCACCGCGATGAACCAGATGAAGCTGTCCACGCCCTGGCTTGCCATCGCGCCCGACACCTCGGCGATGCCGATGGGTCCCGACATGTTGCAGCTGCTGATCGCGCCGGTGATCATGTGATAGAGGCCCGACATCGACCCCGAGATCACCGCCCATGTCTGCGACACCGCGCCCGACAGGGATTCGCCGAAGCCGCGCGGCCCAGTCTTCAATTCATAGGGCAGACCGCCGACGATGCCGATCCGCCAGTTGGTCTCGAACCCGCCATCCTCCTGCGGCTCATCCACCCTGCGCGGCGTCAGGTCGAATTCCATCAGGTCGCCATCGCGCCACACGTCCAGCGCCACGGTGGCGCCGTCCGAGCCCTCGACCACGTCCTTGAGCTGATCGAACGCATAGATCCTCTCGCCGTCCAACCCGACGATCACGTCTTCCTGCTTCAGGCCCGATTCGAACGCCGCCGAACGGGGCGACAGCTGGGTCACCAGCGGCGGCTGCGGGTGCGGTCCGGTCGCCGTGACAACCTCGCCGTCGCGGCGCACCTCGTAGTCCAGCAGGGGTTCTCGCGGCAGCGCGTCGATGAAGGTCTGGAAGACCTCTTGGTCTTCCTCGTCCATGTTGATCAGCGTCGGAATGTCCTGCCCTTCGATCGCCAGCAGTTCGTCGCCCTCCTGCAGGGTGACACCGTCGAACGGCAGCGGGCGCAGGTTGTCGATGACATAAGGCTCGGTGACCTTGCCCTGGCTCATGATGATCGCGCCGAAGACAAGGATCGACAGGATGAAGTTGAAGACCGGCCCCGCCGCCACGGTCAGCGTCCGCGCCCAGAGCGGCGCGCCCAGCATGGTCTTGCGCCTGATCTCGGGCGGCATCTCCTCGACCGTTCCGTCGCTGGTGCCGCTGGCGGCGTTCGCGTCGCCCATGAACTTGACGTAACCGCCGAAGGGAAGTGCGGCCAGTTGCCAGCGCGTGCCGTGCCTGTCCATCCGGCTGAACAGGACCGGGCCGAACCCCAGCGAAAAGACATCCGCCTTGATGCCGCACCAGCGCCCGACGATGTAGTGGCCGTATTCGTGGATCGCCACGATGACCGACAGGGCCGCGAAAAAGGCCAGAAGGGTCAGGGCAAGGCCACCGAACTGCGGGAGAAAGCTTAATCCGTCCAAGGTCTGTTATCCGTCCTGCTCTTTCGCCACGCTGTCGACATACATCCTTGCCAGATGGTCCGCGCGGGCTGTTGTATCAAGGGTCATCGGCCTTTGGGCGATCTTGTCATGCCCCTCCAGGCGGGCCAACACCTCTTCGACGATGGTGTTCATCTGCATGAATCCGATCCTGCCGGCGATGAAATGGTCCAGCGCACGCTCCTTGGCCGCGTTGAACACAGCGCCCATCAGGCCCCGCGCCTCCATCACGTCGCGCGCCAGCCGCAGGGCGGGGAAACGCTCCGGGTCCGGCGCCTCGAAGGTCAGCTGTCCCACCCGGGCAAGGTCCAGCGGAGCGACCGGCAGGTCGCGCCGTTCGGGCCAGTTCAGCGCATAGCCGATGGCGTGGCGCATGTCGTGCGGGCCCATATGGGCCATCATCGCGCCATCCACGTAATGCACCATCGCGTGAACCAGGGATTCGGGATGGATCAGCACTTCGATCTGATCGGGCTGCACGCCGAAGAACTCCCGCGTCTCGATCATCTCCATCGCCTTGTTGAACATCGAGGCGCTGTCGATGGTGATCCGCTGGCCCATGTCCCAGTTGGGATGGGTCGCGGCCTCGTCGGGGGTGGCGTGAACCAGCTGGTCCAGCGGCCAGTCGCGAAAGGCGCCGCCGCTGGCGGTGATGATGATGCGCTGCACGGCGACGGCGTCCTCGCCCACCAATGCCTGGAAGATACCGGAATGTTCGCTGTCCACCGGCAGGATGCGCGCGCCCGCACGCCGCGCGGTGCCCATCATCAGCTGCCCCGCCGCCACCAGCGATTCCTTGTTGGCCAAGGCCAGCGTCGCGCCGGTGCGCAGCGCCGCCAGCCCCGGCGCCAGCCCGGCAAAGCCGACGATGGCCGACATCACCCAATGGGCGTCGCGCTCGGCGGCCTCTTCCAGCGCGGTCGCTCCGGCGGCGGCCTCGATATCGGTGCCGCGCAAGGCCGCGCGCAGATCGTCCAGCAGGCTGTCATGCGCGGTGACGGCGATCTCGGCGTCGCAGGCGATGGCGTCCTGCGCCAGTTGCGCGATGTTGCGCCCGCCGGTCAGGGCGACGACCTGGAACGCGCTGCGGTCGCGCTGCACAAGGTCCAGCGTGTTCTGCCCGATCGAGCCGGTCGCGCCCAGGATGCTCACCCGCTTCAAGCGCCGGCCCCCGGCATCAGACCCACGGCCCAGAACAGCAGCGCCGCGGCACTGCTGCCCAGCATGGCGTCGAAGCGGTCGAAGACGCCGCCATGGCCGGGAATGAGGCTCGAGCTGTCCTTGATTCCCTTGCGGCGCTTCACGGCGCTTTCGGCGATGTCGCCCATCTGCCCGGCAAAGCCCACCACCATCGACATCGGCACCAGTTCCAGCCCCATGCCCAGCGGCCCAAGAAAGAACATCCCCACGATCCCGGCCAGAAGCCAGCCCGCGATGGTGCCCGACCAGGTCTTCTTGGGGCTGACGCGCGGCCAGAATTTCGGCCCTCCCAGCATCCGCCCGGCGAAATACCCCGCCACGTCCGAGGCGATGACGACCAGGATCAGCCACAGGATCCACAGCGTTTCATGCCCCGCGCGCAACCACAGCAGCGCAAAGCAGGCCAGCAGCACCCAGGCGACCACGACAAAGGCCAGTGGCCCGTCTTGGGCGGTCTGGCTGGCCGCGACCAGCGCGAGGCCCAGCATCAGGGGCAACGCGAAGGTGCCGGGCAGGAAATTCAGCGCGACCATCACCACCGTGGCGGCAATCCCCAGGCCCACGGCCTGGCGCGTGGCGAACATGCGCGCGGTTTCCCACACCATGACGCCGCAGATCGCGCAGACCAGCACTATGAAGAACAGCCCGCCCTGGTAGACCCCGAAGGCGCCCAGCACCAGCATCAGCACGCCCGACAGCGCCCGCCGACGCAGGTCGGACCACTTCGCGCCGCCTGCACTCATGCGGTCACGGCCCCGAACCGCCGGTCCCGCACGCCATAGCCGCGCAAAAGCTCGCCAAAGATTTCCGGCGTGAAATCGGGCCACAGCGTGTCGATGAACTCGTATTCCGCATAGGCCGACTGCCACAGCAGGAAGTTCGAGATCCGCGCCTCGCCCGACGTGCGGATCACCAGGTCGGGATCGGGCAGCACGCAAGTGTCGAGGTACTTGGGCAGGGTCTCCTCGTTGACGTCCTCGGGGCGCAACCGGCCCTCGGCCACGTCACGCGCCAGGCGCTGGGTGGCGCGGCTGACCTCGTCGCGCCCGCCATAGTTCAGCGCGATGGTCAGGTTCGTGCCGGTGCATCCTTGGGTCATCGCCTCGGCATCGTCCATCAGCCGGCGCAGCTTGGCGTCCAGCCGCGGCCGGTCGCCGATAAAGCGCACGCGCACGTTCTTGCGCACGAATTCTTGCATTTCCTTCATGATATAGCGGCGAAACAGGCTCATCAGCCCCGCCACCTCGGTCTGGGTGCGCTTCCAGTTCTCGGTCGAAAAGGCGAAGATGGTCACATAGTCCACCCCGAAGTCGGGACAGGCGGTCACGATCTCCTTCACCCGCCGCGCCCCCGCATGGTGCCCGAAAAGGCGCGGCCGCCCGCGCTTTTGCGCCCAGCGACCGTTGCCGTCCATGATGATCGCCACATGGCGCGGGCCACGCCCGGCGGATTGCTCCTGCATGTCTCGCGCCCCTGTCATCTCAGACCTGCATGATTTCGGCCTGCTTGGCCTCCAGCGCCTCGTCCACGGACTTGATGTGCAGGTTGGTCATCTCCTGCACCTCGGTTTCCCAGAATTTCTGGTCGTCCTCGGACATGCCGTCGGCCTTGGCCTTCTTGATCTGGTCCATGCCGTCGCGGCGCACGTTGCGGATGGCGACGCGGGCGTTCTCGGCATATTGCGCGGCGACCTTGGTCAGTTCCTTGCGCCGCTCCTCGTTCAACTCGGGGATGGGCAGCATGATGATCGTGCCGTTCATCTGCGGATTGATGCCCAGCCCGCTTTCGCGGATGGCCTTTTCCACCTTGTTCACCAGGCCCTTGTCCCAGACATTGACCGTCACCATGCGCGGCTCGGGCACGTTCACCGTGCCCACCTGGTTGATCGGCGTCATCGCGCCATAGGCGTCCACCATCACCGGCTCCAGCATCGAGGCCGAGGCCCGGCCCGTCCGGAGTGAGGCAAATTCCGTCCGCAGGCTGGTCATCGCGCCGTCCATGCGCCGCTCCAGGTCCTTGGTGTCCAGTTCGAAGTCGTCGCTCATCTTACATCCCTTGTTCTTCCGGACGGTGGTCTCGCCTCTATACCGGCAAGTTCCGCCCATTGTATAGGCCCCAGTCCCGTAGGAAAGCCTCAGGTTTCGAGTGGATTTCGCGCAGACGGCCCCTAGCCGCCAACCTTCGTATACGTGCCCGTCCCGTCCAGGATCGAGCGAAAGCCGCCCGGCTCGTCCAGGCTGAAGACGATGATCGGCAGGTTGTTGTCGCGCGCCAGCGCGATGGCGCTGGCATCCATCACGCCCAGGTGCTTGGCCAGCACCTCGTCATAGCTGACCTCGTCGAACCGCGTGGCGTCGTCGTGTTTCATCGGGTCCTTGTCATAGACCCCGTCCACCTTGGTGCCCTTGAAAATCGCCTCGCAGGCCATCTCGTTGGCGCGCAGCGTGGCCGCGGTATCGGTGGTGAAATAGGGGTTGCCTGTTCCGGCGGCGAAAATGCAGACCCGCTTTTTCTCCAGGTGCCGCACGGCGCGGCGGCGGATATAGGGCTCGGCCACCTCGTCCATGCGAATGGCGGTGATCACCCGGCAGAAGACGCCCAGCTTTTCCAGCGCGCTCTGCATGGCCAGCGCGTTCATCACCGTGGCCAGCATCCCCATGTAATCGGCGGTCGTCCGCTCCATCCCCTGCGCGCTGCCCTGCAGCCCGCGAAAGATGTTGCCGCCGCCGATCACCATGCAGATCTCGACCCCCATGTCGTGCACCGATTTCACTTCGCGCGCGATCCGCTCCACCGTGGGCGGGTTCAGACCGTAATTCGCGTCGCCCATCAGCGCCTCACCGGAAATCTTCAGCAGGACCCGGCTAAACGTGGTCTCGGGGGCGGCGGCGTCTGGCATGGGGCGGCTCCTTATGCGCGGTCTTGGAACGGTCCCGGTGCGGGTCGTCTCTTGGCGCGCAAAATGGGCGAAAACGCCCCCGGGTTCAATCGCCAAACCGGGCCGCGGGGCGCGGGGATGCCCGGATTTCCGCCAAAGCCGCTTAAAACCGGCGTGGAAACGTCCTAAACGAAGGACATGACCGCCCTGCCCGACATCCCTCCCGGCATTCCGCCGGACCGGCCCGTGCTGATCGCCGGCCCCACCGCCTCCGGTAAATCCGCCCTGTCGCTGGCCCTGGCCGAGCGGGACGGCGGATGCATCGTCAACGCCGACGCGCTGCAGGTCTTCGCCAACTGGCGCATCCTCACCGCCCGCCCCTCGCCCGAGGACGAGGCCCGCGCGCCCCACGCCCTCTACGGTCATGTGCCGGGCGATGCCGCCTATTCCGTGGGCCACTGGCTGCGCGACATGGCGCCCCTGCTGCGCGACGGGCCCCGTCCGATCATCGTCGGCGGCACCGGGCTGTACTTTTCGGCCCTGACCGAGGGGCTGGCCGACATCCCCGCCACCCCGCCCGAGATCCGCGCCGAGGCCGACGCGCGGCTTGCCGAGAGGGGCCTGAGCGGCCTGCTCGACGATCTCGACCCCGACACCCGGTCGCGGATCGACACCGCCAACCCGATGCGCGTGCAGCGCGCCTGGGAAGTGCTGCGCGGCACCGGCACCCCCCTGGCCCGGTGGCAGGACGCCACCCCGCCCCCGCTCCTGCCGGCCGACAGCGCCACGCGCCTCCTGGTCGACGCGCCCAAGGACTGGCTGACCCCGCGAATCGAACGCCGCTTCGACTTGATGCTGGACGCCGGCGCCCTGGACGAGGCGCGCGACAACCTCGCCTCATGGTCCCCCGCGCATCAATCCTCCAAGGCCATCGGCGCGCCGGAACTCATCGCCCACCTCAAGGGCGAAATGACGCTCGACGCCGCCCGCGAAGCGGCGATCATCGCCACGCGGCAATATGCCAAGCGACAGCGCAGCTGGTTCCGCGCCCGCATGAAAAACTGGCAAACCCTCGCCGCCGCCGCGCTGTGACCGGGCTTTGTCCTTGTCACGCCTGTACAGAATCGGACATTCCTGCGTCCAATTCGATGCAATCTCTGCGCTCTGCGTACAGAATCACGACAATCGAGGTGCCGGACCGTGACATCCCATCCGCAACTCCAGACGCTCGCGCAGTGGATCGGACCGGGCGCATGGCGCGCCAGCCTGCCCCATAGCGACCCGCACCACGTGTTCCTGTGGATCACCCGCGGCCAGGGGCGCTGCCTGGTGGGCGGACGGCGGCGCGGGCTGGCGGTGCATACCGCGCTGGTGCTGCCCGCAGGGTCTCTCTTCGCGCTCGACCCCGGCGCGCAGAGCTTTGGCCTGGCCTGCCGCATTCCGCCGCGAACCGGCATCCTCATGCCCGACGAGCCGGTGCTCCTGCGCGTCCGCGACCCGCGCGCGCAGGCCGACCTGACCACCCTGCTGGAAACCATGCAGCGCGAACAGAACGAGGCGCGCGACTTCATGGACGAGGCGATGACCGCCCATGCCCAGCTTCTGACGGTCTGGCTGCGCCGCGCCCTGATCTCCGGCGCCGACGAGGCCCTCGCCCCCACCGCGGCCCATCGCCTGGTCGAGGCCTATGCCGCGCTGATCGAACGGGATTACACCACCGGCGCCTCGATGCAGGATTTCGCCCGGCATCTCGGCGTCACGCCAACGCATCTCAGCCGCGTGTGCAAGTCTACGGCGGGGCTGACGGCCTCGGCAATGCTGACGGGCCGCGTCCTGCACGCCGCCCGCAACCTGCTCGAAACCACCGACCGCGCCGCCAACCAGGTCGCCGCCGATCTCGGTTTCAGCAGCGCCGCCTATTTCTCGCGCTTCATCCTGCGCCATACCGGCAAGTCGCCCTCGGACCTGCGCCGCACCGCCCCGCGCAAGGCCGCCTGAAACCCCGCCGGTCACGCGTATTTCAGCACACCCGGTTGATTTCCGCGCGGGCGGGATGGAAAGTGAGACCTGTTGCCTCATTTATTCCCGCACCGCTCGTTGCAAGGCCCACGCCCATGTCCTCACGCCCCCATGTTCCGCTTCATCCCGCCCTGCCCGCGCTCAACCGCGCGCTCAGGCGCGGGGCGATGGACCGGCGCGAGTTCCTGACCCGCGCCTGTGGCCTCGGCCTCTCCGCGCCGCTGGCCCTGTCGATGGCCGGCCTTCCGGCACCGGCCCGCGCGCAGGACACGGCCCAGATCGTCCCCGGCGGCACCCTGCGCATCCAGCAGAACGTCAAGGCGCTCACCGACCCCCGCACCTATGACTGGAGCGAGATGGGCAACCAGACACGGGGGTTCCTGGAATACCTGGTGGAATACGGCCGCGACGGTACCGTGCGCGGGATGCTCCTGGAAAACTGGGACGTGAACGCCGACGCGACCGAGTATCGCTTGAACGTGCGCGCCGGCGTGACGTGGAACAACGGCGACCCCTTCACCGCCCGCGACGTGGCCCGCAACCTCGAACGCTGGTGCGATGCCTCGGTCGAGGGCAACTCGATGGCCTCGCGCCTCAGGGGCCTGTGCGACCCCGACTCCGGGCAGATCCGCGAGGATGCCGTGCGCGTGGTCGACGACACCGCGCTCGTCCTCACGCTCGCCAGCCCCGATATCGCGCTCATGGCCAACCTGTCGGATTATCCCGCGGCGGTGATGCATTCCAGCTATGACGATGGCGACCCGTTCGAGCATGGCATCGGCACCGGCCCCTTCCGCCCGGTCGAACTGTCCGTCGGCCAGCGCTGCGTGCTGGAGCGCAACTCCGATCATCGCTGGTGGGGCACAGACGTCCTGGGCGGGCCTTACCTGGACCGGGTCGAGTTCATCGACCTGGGCACGAACCCGTCCAGTTGGATCGACGCCGCCGAGGGCGACCGCATCGACCTGCTCTACGAATCCGTCGGCCATTTCATCGAGGTGCTCGACGCCATCGGATGGACCCGGACCGAAACCGAAAGCACCGCCACCGTCGTGATCCGCGGCAATGCCCGGGCCGAGCTCGAGGGCACGCGGCCCTATGCCGACCCGGTCCTGCGCCGGGCGCTGGCGCTCGCGGTCCGCAACGAGACCTGCCTGGAGCTAGGCTATTCCGGCTATGGTACCGTGGCGGCCAACGACCATGTCAGCCCGGTTCACCCCGCCCATGCCGATCTTGGCCCGGCCCCGTTCGATGCCGCCAAGGCCCGCGCCGATCTCGAGGAGATCGGGATGCTGGGCTACGCGCACGAACTGATCACCGTCGACGACGAATGGCAGCGCAACACCGCCGATGCCGTCGTCGCCCAGCTGCGCGACGCAGGCCTGACGGTCCAGCGCACGGTCCAGCCCGGCGTCACATTCTGGCAGAACTGGCGCGACTACCCGTTCTCGGTCACCCAGTGGAATCACCGCCCCCTTGGCGTGCAGGTGCTGGACCTCGCCTACCGTTCGGATGCCGTGTGGAACGAGACCGGCTTTGCCAATCCCGAGTTCGACCGCCTGCTGGACCGCGCCATGTCGATGCCCGACGTGGACACGAGGCGGCAGACGATGGAACGCCTGCAATCCATCCTGCGCGAGGAGGGCGTGATCATTCAGCCCTACTGGCGCACGCTCTACAACCACCACAATGGCCGCCTGGCAGGGGCCGAGAAACACCCCTCGAACGAGATCCACCTGCACAAGATCGGCTTTACCGGCTGATGGCGGCGCGGACCGACAGCCATGACATCCCGAAAGGCCCCCCATGAAGATAACCCGCTCCGGCACCAACCCCTCCAAGCCCGGCCCGGACGAGTATTTCACCGGCACCGTGCGGCTCGATCCGCTCTTCACCGCCGAGGCGCCGGGTCGCGCCGCGGGCCTTCACGTCACCTTCGAGCCGGGCGCGCGCACCGCCTGGCACACCCATCCCGCCGGCCAGACCCTGATCGTCACCTTCGGGCAGGGTCGCGTCCAGCGCGACGGCGGCCCGGTCGAGGAGATCCGGCAAGGCGATGTGGTCTGGTTCCCGGCGGGCGAAAAGCACTGGCACGGCGCGTCGCCCGACACGGCCATGAGCCATATCGCAATTCAGGAAAGCATCGACGGCAGTGCCGTCAGTTGGATGGAAAAAGTCTCCGACGCCGATTACTACGGCTAGGCCGCGCGACGCGGCCTACTGCCCG